>CAZYOV010000031.1:0-5927 GCA_964649215.1 uncultured Dehalococcoidia bacterium | reverse complement strand
GATGAGTGACTCCCCCCACCCCCCGGTGAGAGACGCCTGGCGCCGCGCTGGACGGCCCCGGAGTCGCCAGCGTTTTGTCAAAATACACGTCGAGCGTTCGTCAGTTCACTGAGCCGCGCTCGGATGCTTTGCAGCAAGTCGCCTGAACAGGAAACCTTCTGCCACTGATTTTCGTTAAATCAACGGGAGACAATCAATAAAAAGTTTACGCGTTATGGTAACATGGTATTGCCGAGAGGCGTCTAAGCTCTTGACAAATCGTTGAGTTGAGGGTAAAGATATGAAGTCACGAGCCGCCCAGTCAAGGAGGAATGCACGCGTGGATATTCGAAGCGAGTTGCTGATTCTTCGCTTCACAGGCGCCTTCAAAAAAGAAGGTGACTTGGTCTTTGCCACGTGTAACGAAGCCCCCCTTGTAGGCTGTGGCGAGAGTGAAGACAAAGCCTACGAAGACATGACCGCTGCACTGGACGTGTACATCGGGAGTCTGTCTGAGCGAGGCGAACTCCTAGAGGCACTTAAGCAGAGGAAGATTCCCTTCGTCCGGATAGACGCACGGGACAGTTTTACGTTTGAAATGGGACGAACACCGATGAAGCCCGTTCCAGCCAAGGGCCACAGTTGGCTCATCGCAGCGGAGGCCATCCCCGCAAGCAATATGGGTGCTGTGCCAGCTTAGCGAATGCCTGTCCCTACAATCATCCCGTGGGATGAGGGGTTAGCGCGGCTCCAGGAATTCGGCTGTGACATAGGCGATCCAGATCGTGAACGCCTTCCCGTTTCCAGGGAAGGCTTCATGCGGGTCACAAACCTCCCTAACCGCGATTCATGCCCTGACGGGATTCGCCTCCTGATTCTGCGTCCTGCGCTCCGCGCCCTACAGATCGACTTTGACGAGTTCATGGAGCCCTTTACGACCTAGGGTGTGTCAGGCCGATCATCGCCACCGTGGTTAACATCCCTTCCTGAGCATGAGGGATGGCCTGCGATTCGCCTCGGATCGACGCCCTGAGCTTGAAATCTGACGACGTTGGAGCCCTTCCCCTACCCCTAGCACTCCGTGGGAGGTAGCCAATGGGTGCAGGCGTTCGGTCGCACGCTGGCAGGCGTTCGAGGCGCTGGCGAAGGTGCGGGGGATACGGCTGGAAAGAGGCGGGGATCGGAAATCAACGGCAGCGGGCGATTGACTAAAGGCATCGCTTCGAGTAGAGTCGTGTCGTCATGAACATTCCTGACCTCGTTGAGGGACTCGCCAAGATTCACGGAAGCGTGAACGCAGCAGCGAGGAAGTGCGGGATGCCTGAAGGAACACTACACCGGCTCCACCGGGGCTCTAGGATGGACCCTCAGCTGTCCACGCTGCGCCTTCATCGTAGGGTGATCCAGCAAGGGACACCCGAGACAAGCGCCCCCCGCCCCCATTGACAGGGCGGCGATTCGGAGTAAACTCTATCGTCGGATGGGCGGGCCACGCCACTGACGATAGGGGGCATCCATGAGTGCCGAGCAAGAGCGGGCAGAGGAAGATGCTGACGTTGGAACCGACCGTGATCGTTCCCCTCATACCCACCATCACGCCGATGTCAAGCTCTACTCCCGCCGACACAAGCATGAGCACGATCACGGGCGCCGCGTCCTCCACGACCATGAGCACCTTCACGAGAAGGCAGCGGGGAGCTAGTCATTGGTGCTAGTGGTCGGCTGGGGCGGTAGGCCAGACAGAAAAGCGCAACGGTTGCGCTTTTGGCCGCGCGGGCTAGTCCGTCAGTTCGTGATAGACCCCCGAATTGCGAAACTGGCGCGAAGCCCCGCAGTCCCGGCACTCGCCCTCGCTCGTTGGTCCCGCCGGCCTCTCAATGATCCAGTGGTGAGTACAGGTCTCTTGCTCCGGTAGGCCAGCGATGTACTCTTCCACGGGCTCAGCGGGAGCCCGGCGCTGATTCCGGCGGTAGACCTCTCTGACAGCGGCCATCATTTCGTCGGTGATGTTCCGCCCCTGTGTCTCTAGCAGATGCAGCTTTAGCCCACTCACCGACAGGCATTTAGCGGCGGCTTCCAGCGGCAGATGCGCTTCTCCCCGGAGCCAGGCCAGGTCCGCGCCGGTCGCCATCAGGCCAGCACCAACGCGGGGACGGGAAATGAAACGGCCCCCCGGCTAGTGTCGGAGGACCGCCCAAAGGGAGGGTTACCCTTCATCACACGTTACGTGGGGGAGGTTCTCATGGATTCGCGGGGCGCTGTGAGGGCGAGGGTTCCGTCTATTCGGCGCTGGTCTCCGCCTGGAAGCCTAGCTCCCGGTGGCTGCCGTCGCAGAACGGCTTGTTGTTGGAGCCGCCGCAGCGGCAGAGGGCGATCCTCCCCTCTGGCAGTTGAAACCTGTTGCCCTCGGCGTCCTCAAGGATGATCGGGCCCTGGATGCGGTAGGGACCGTTCAGGCGGACTTTGATCCTGACCTCCTCCAAGCGATCGCTCCTTCCCGAATGATACGTAAATCCCTTCTTCCGATGATAGCAGACAGCGCCGCCGGAATCTTCAGCGTGACCCCAGGTAGCGGCTTGCGGTAGACTGACGGGCAAGGGTATGCGACAGGAGATCGCCGCCACCGTCAAGCGCATCCGAGAGGACCGGGAGCACGGCGCCCGCCAGTTGGCGCTGGAGGCGCTGCGGGCGTTGGCGGAGGTGGCGCCGGACGCGGACAGCGGGGAGCTGCGCGACTGCGCCCGCGCCCTGGTGCTGGCACGGCCGATGATGGCGGCGATCGAGAACGCCATGGCGTTGGCCTGGGAGCGCTGTCAGGCCACGGGCGATCCGGTGAAAGGCGCCGCGGAGGCGATCGAGAGGCTGGAAACGGCTCCTGATGGGATGACGGCCAGCGCCCGCGGCGTGATCCCCCGGGATACCCTGATCACCCTCACCTACTCGTCGGCGGTTATCGAGGTGCTGAGCCGGCTGCGACCGCGGCGCGTGATCGTCAGCGAATCGCGGCCGCTGTACGAAGGCCAGCGAACGGCTCGGGCCCTAGCTGGACAGGGGATCTCGCTCACCCTCATCACAGAGGCGCAGATGGCGCTGTTCGTGCGCGAGGCGGAGGCGGTAGTGGTAGGAGCCGATAGCGTCCAGGCGGACGGATCGCTGGTGAACAAGGTCGGAACTCACCTGCTGGCGCTGGCAGCGCGAGCGGAGAAAGTGCCGCTCTACGTGCTGGCGGAGACGCTGAAGGTGGCCGCGCCCTCCCAGCCACAGCGGTTCACGGTGGAGGAGGGGAAGCGACACGAAGTCTCGCGCATGCGCTGGCTGGAGGTGCGAAACGTCTACTTTGAGGTGACGCCGGCGCGGCTGGTGACCGCCTACGTGACCGAGGAGGGCGTACGGAAGCCGCCCGAGATGCGGCGGTACGCGTCGGAGGCAGAACGCCGCTGGCGCGCCCTCATGGGATAAGGGATGCGGCTGTCCTGGAATCCTCTCTCACCTCGCGACAGTCGCGGGTTTTGTTATGGTAAACTCAGAATTGAGCGGCGGGCCAATCGGCGAGCTGTAACTAAGCGTAAGCTCGCCGTTTACCTATATTAGGAGAACGGATGACGAAGGCCCAAATCGGCGACATCGAGATGTACTATGAGGTGCACGGCCCCACCTGCCTTCCGGCGGGTCAGGCTGAGCCTCTGCTCCTTATCATGGGCCTGGGGGCCAACGCCACCTCCTGGGAGATGCAGATCCCCGAATTCAGCCGCGAGTATCGGGTGATCGCCTTCGACAACCGTGGCTCGGGCCGCACGGACAAGCCGCATTCGCCGTACACGATGCCGCAGATGGCGGGCGACACCATCGGCCTTATGGACCACCTGGGAATCGGGCCGGCCCACGTGTTCGGCATGTCCATGGGCGGCATGATCGCGCAGGAGCTAGCGCTCAAGTACCCGCATCGCGTGCGGACGCTGGTTCTGGGCGGAACCATGACCGGCGGGCCCAACGCAGTGGTCGCCAGTCTACCGCTTATCCGGCAGTGGGTATCGACCGCGACTCTCCCGCCGGCGCAGGCCGTGGAGAACGGTCTGCGCTTCCTCTACAGCGAAGAGTTCATCTCCAAGAACAAGGAGCGGCTGGTGAAGCGTGCGCTGGACCTGGCCCACCTACAGCCACCCCCGCATGCCCTCCAGAGGCAGGTAATGGCCGTCGTCCAGTTCAATACGTACGGGCGTCTGGCCGACATCAAGACGCCAACGCTCATCATCTCAGGCAGCGAGGACAAGATCGTGCCGCGGGAGAACTCGCGCATCCTTGCGGAGGGGATACCAGACGCCGAGTTGGTGGAGCTGGATGGAGCCGGCCACGGCTTTCTGGCTGAGAAGGCAGCGGCGGCCAACAAGGCGGTGCTGTCTTTTCTGCGCCGCCACAGGGCCGGCCCGCCGAAGTAGACGGGCGCTAAAGTTTGCCGTCTGACGTGCCCTGCTCCTATACTTGCTTAGGTGCCATGAGGCCCCAATACTTCACCCTGAACGAGGTCAACGCTCTCCTCCCCCGCCTCAGCGATCTTCTCCTCCAGATGAAGGAGAGCAAGGCGAAGCATGACCAGCTCCGGGAGAAGGCCGCGGAGTACGTCCATCGCATGTCCTCCAACGGCCACGTTATAGAGATGGAGCTGAACGAAACGAGGCAGGAGTTGGCCAAGGCGACGGCCGAGCTGAACAGCCTAATCGAGAGGGGGCGGGAGCTTGGCTGCGAGGTGAAGGACATCGATCAGGGGCTGGTCGATTTTCGCGCGGAGCGTGACGGCCGCGAGGTCTACCTGTGCTGGAAGCTGGGAGAGCCGGAGGTCCGTTGGTGGCATGAGCTGGATACCGGCTTCGCCGGAAGACGCCCACTGGAAATAAAACCGTGAGCGACGAGACTTCCACCGCTACCAAAGAAGTGGATGCGCTGCTGAACCGGTTTCATGAGGCGCAGCAGGCCCTGATGCGGGCGATCGCCAAGGCAGCGCCCGATCAGTTCGAGAGGGCGGAGGAAGACGACGGCTCCGTCAAGACTATCCTGGAGCGCTCAGCGGACGAGGTTAATTTCTACTACGGCCGCCTCGTAGCGCAGGCGCTATCTCTGCCCCAGCCTCCCGGCATGGAGACGGCCGCCTTCCAGTCGCTGGAGGAGGCGAGTGTCTCCCTCCAGGTGGCGCACAGGCGATTCTCCAACCTTCTGCACGACTTGACGGCGGAGGACTTGGAGCGGCAGACCAGGCTGGAGGGCACCGCTGAGTACACCCTACGACAGGTGCTTGAGACGGCTGTGGCTCACTACAAGCTGCGGACCGAACAGCTCGCGAATATCGGCGAGGGGGTCAGCAACAAGGGGCGTAGATGATCCTCGTAACCGGAGGTAGCGGCTTCATCGGACGGCGGGTAGTCTCTCGCCTGGCGGAAGCCGGCAACAGCGTACGGGTGCTGGCCAGGGGCCAGCGGCGCGCCGATCAGCCCAGCGGCGTGGAGGTGGTGCGGGGAGACGTTGTCAGTGCCGAAGGGCTATCGAAAGCAATGTCCGAGGTGGAAAAGGTGGCCCATCTGGTGGCTATCATCCGCGAATCGGGCAGCCAGACGTTCGAGGCGGTGATTCGACAGGGCACGGAGCGGCTGGTGGAGGCGGCGAAGGTGGCCGGGGTGAAGAAGTTCGTATACGTCAGCGCCATCGGCGCCCAGGACGACCCGTATTACCCGTATCTGCACGCCAAGTGGGCGGCGGAACGCGTAGTCGCGCTCAGCGGCCTGAACTACACTATCCTGAGACCGTCTATCATCTTCGGAGAGGACGATGAGTTCATCAACGCCCTGGCCGGGCTGGTCCGCTACAATCCCGTAGTGCCGGTGGCGGGCGATGGGAAGACGAGGTTCCAGCCGCTGTGGGTGGAGGACCTGGTAACGTGCATCGTCGCCTGCCTGGAT
>CAZYOV010000030.1:0-23135 GCA_964649215.1 uncultured Dehalococcoidia bacterium | reverse complement strand
GCGGACACGCCTCCGTACTGACAGACGCAGCACCCCTAACAGAAGTAACGCCGTAACAAAAGTCAAGGATACTAATATGCGGCCGGTGACGGGCCTCACGCTGTCGTTTCCCCCATTAACTAGCGAATCCTTCCTTATCCTCCAGACGCTGAACACTCAGTATACACTCTTGCGCGCTCGGTGCTAGACTCTGAGTTGTGCCGAATCCCAGCCTGATCCGCGACCTTAGCCGCGTCGTAGGCCGAAAGTGGGTCCTTCACGCCCCCGAGGACCTCCTGGTCTACGAGTACGATGCTACGATCGAGCGCGGCCGGCCCGAGGCCGTAGTTCTCCCCGACAGCGCCGACCAGGTCGCCCAGATCGTCCGCATCGCCCGCCGACATAATGCGCCCGTCACCGCTCGCGGCGCCGGCACCGGCCTCTCCGGCGGCGCCATCCCCTGCGACGGCGGCGTCGTCGTCGTGACCTCCCGCATGAACCGCATCCTGGAGGTGGACGCCGCTAACCGCATAGCCATCTTGGAGCCCGGCGTCATCAACCTGGACATCACCGACGCCGTCTCCGGCCACGGCCTCTATTTCGCCCCCGACCCGTCCAGCCAGAAGGTTTGCACCATCGGCGGTAACGTGGCGGAGAACGCCGGCGGCCCCCATTGCCTGCGCTACGGCACCACCACCAACCACGTCCTCGGCCTGGAGATCGTGACCCCGGAGGGCGACCTCGTCTGGCTCGGCGGCAAGACCGCCGATCCCCCCGGCTACGACCTCACCGGCCTCGTCGTCGGCTCCGAGGGCACGCTCTGCATCGTCACCAAGGTCATCGTCCGCCTCATGGACTGCCCCCAATCCACCGTCACCCTGCTCGCCATCTTCGATGAGGTGGACCAGGCGTCCCACGCCGTCTCCGCAATCATCGGCCAGGGGATCGTGCCCGCCGCCCTGGAGATGATGGACCGGAACACCATGCGGGCCGTCGAAGAGGCCGTGCAGGCGGGCTACCCGCCGGACGCCGGCGCCGTGCTCCTAATTGAGGTCGACGGCCTGGAGGAGGAGACCCGCGAGCAGGCCGACTCCGTTCGCGCCGTGTGCGAGGAGCTGGGCGCCCGCGAACTGCGCATCGGCTTCTCCCTGGAGGACCGCGAGCGGCTATGGGCAGGGCGCAAGGGCGCACTGGGAGCGCTGGGTCGTCTGGCGCCCTCCTACTACATCCTGGACGGAGTCGTCCCCCGCAGCAAGCTGCCCGCCGTGCTACGCGGCGTCTACGAGGCCTGCGACACATTCGGCTTCCAGGTGGCCAACGTCTTCCACGCCGGCGACGGCAACCTCCACCCCAACGTCATGTTCGACGAGCGCGTCCCCGGCGCCACCCAGCGCGTGCTGGACCTGGGCGAGGTGATCATGCGCCTCTGCGTGGAGGCCGGCGGCACGATCACCGGCGAGCACGGCGTCGGCTACGAGAAGCGCAACTACATGTCCTGGATCTTCTCCGAGGACGACCTCGAGGTCATGGCCAGCGTCAAGCTGGCATTCGGGTCCACCGAAGCCGGATTTAACCCAGGGAAGATATTCCCCTCCTCCAAAGGCTGCGGCGAGGTCTCCTCCCGCATGAAGGCCGCGATCGCCAAGGTGGGGCCGGACGCCTACGTGTAAAGTGATGCGAGGCACCCATCGAAAAAGATCAGTGGGACAGGCTTCAGCGTGTCGCTGTCAGCCTGAAGGCTGACCCGCCAAAATGAGGCTATGGTCAAGCAGACGTCCGTACTTAACCAGTTGGAGTCCATAGTCGGCGCCGACGGGGTCAGGCGGAGCGATGAGCTCTCTGCATTCGCCGTCGACGGCCTGACGCCGCAGGCGGCGGTAGCGCCCTCCAGCTACGAGCAGGTCGCGGAGGTGCTGCGCTACGCCCACACGGAGGGGCTGGCCGTCATCCCCCGCGGTAGCGGCACTCATATGCACATCGGCAACGTGCCCAGCCGCTACGACATCGGCCTGAGCCTGTTGCGGCTCGATCAGGTGGTGGAGCACGAGCCGGCCGACCTCACCGTCACTTGCCAGGCCGGCATCACTCTGGACCGGCTCCAGCGCCACCTGGGACAGCACGGCCAGTTCGTCCCCCTGGGCCCAGCGTGGGGAGAAGAGGCGACGATAGGCGGCATCCTGGCCGCCAACGCCTCCGGCCCATCGCGCCACTCCCACGGCGCCCCCCGCGACTTCACCATCGGCATGAAGGTTGTAACCGCAGACGGCCGCATCACCAAGGCGGGCGGCCGCGTGGTGAAGAACGTGGCCGGCTACGACCTTTGCAAGCTGTACATAGGGTCGCTCGGCACGTTGGGCGTGATCGTGGAGGCCGCCTTCAAGCTCGCTCCTATTCCAAAAGTGGAGCGGACCGCAGTCGCCGCCTTCAACACGCCCGGCCAGGCTTGCGCCTTCGCCGCCGACCTGCAACATCGCCGCCTTAGCCTGCGCGCTGTCCAGCTACTCAACGCCACGGCAGCTCCCACCGTGGGGCTAGCCCAGCAAGGGCTCTGCGCCCTCGTCCTGGATCTAGCCGGCACGCCTCAGGCCGTGGAGCGCTCCCGCCGCGAGATAGGCGACCTGGCGCGGGACGCCGCCGCCGACCTCCACGACGAAGAGAACGCCGCAAGGGGGTGGGAGAGCGGAATGCGACTCGCTTCCACTGAGAAAGCGTATCTCTTATGTAAAGCCACCGCCCTGCCCACGCATCTTTCGGACCTCATCGAATCCCTGGAGACCGTGGATGGGCCACCCCACATCCTCGCCCTACCCACCGTCGGCGTCCTTTACGCCTCCTGGCCCCGACTTGAGGACGCCGAAGCAGCGGTAGACCGTCTGCATACGGCGGTGACCGCGGTAGACGGCTCCCTCGTCCTGGAGCGCTGCCCCCTCGACATCAAGCCCCACCTGGATGTCTTCGGTGACCCACCCCCTTCCTTCGACCTCATGCGCCGCGTCAAGGAGCAGTTCGACCCCAAGGGCGTCCTCAGCCCCGGACGCCAGGTGGGGAGGCTCTGATGGCGGACAAGCCTCCCTTCTCGGGGCCATTCGCCCCAAGCGACGCCGACCTCTCCCGCTGCGTCCGCTGCGGCCTCTGCCTCCAGCACTGCCCCACCTACACGGAGACCGGCCTGGAGACCGAGTCACCCCGCGGACGCCTCTACCTCATCAAGGCGATCGCCGAGGAGCGGATCGAAGCCACTCCAACGGTGGTCGGCCACCTGGACCTCTGCCTTCAGTGCCGCAATTGCGAGGCCGTCTGCCCCTCCGGCGTCCCCTACGGCCGCATCATGGAAGGCGCCCGCGCGGAGATACTGGCGAATCGACCTAACCTGGCATGGCGGCTGCGCGCCCTCTTCCTGCGCGAGGTCATCGCCCGGCCGAACCGGATGGCCGCCTTCGCTACGCTCCTCCGCCTTTACCGCGCCTCCGGCCTGCGCTGGCTGGCCGAGCGCGCGCCCATTTTGCGTGAGCGCGTTATCCTGGCGCCCACCATATCCGGCCCCACCTTCCGCGCCCGGGGAGCCCTCGCCCTCCCGCAGGGCGCGGCACGGGGACGGGTGGCCTTGCTGACCGGCTGCATCATGCCCCACGCCTACGGCCGCGTCCACGAGGCCACCGTCCGGGTGCTTGCCCGCAACGGCTTCGAGGTGGTGGCGCCGCCGGGTCAAGCCTGCTGCGGCGCCCTTCACGCCCACAACGGCGACCGCCCCACGGCCCGCGCCCTCGCCCGCCGCAACATCGACGCCTTCCTGGATGCGGGTGTCCACGCCGTCGTTGTCAACTCCGCCGGCTGCGGCTCGGCCATGAAAGAGTACGGCGAGCTGCTAGCCGACGACCCCGAGTACGCGGAGAAGGCCGAACGGTTCGCCGCACTCGTCAAGGACGTTACGGAGCTGCTGGCCGCGCTACCCTTCGAGCGCCCCTCCGGCCGCATCGAGGCCGATGTCACCTACCAGGACTCCTGCCACCTGGCTCACGCCCAGCGCATCACCAGCGCCCCTCGAGAGCTGCTGGCCGCCATCCCCGGCCTGCGCCTGGTGGAGATGGCGCAGCCGGACCGCTGCTGCGGCAGCGCCGGCATCTACTCCCTGGCGCACCGCGAGATGTCGCTGGACCTGCTGGACGGCAAGATGCGGGAGATCGCGGCGACTGGGGCGACCATCATCGCCACTGCCAACCCCGGCTGTATGGCACAGATCGAGGCCGGCCTGCGCCGCCACCGCCTATCGGGGCGCGTCGTCCACGTCGTGGAGCTGCTGGACGAGGCTTACCGGGGAGGAGCAACGGGGTCTCAGAAATGTAGCGGCGACCTTTAGGTCGCCACGATAGCTCTGGAGGCCTGAAGGCCTCCGCTACATCGAAATCCGGTATAATGTCGGCGCAGGGAGAAGCGATGCAGCCCGAGACCAGATACGCTAAGAGCGGCGACGTCAACATCGCCTACCAGGTCGTGGGTGATGGCCCCTTCGATCTCGTGCTCGTGCCCGGCTGGGTGTCCCACCTCGAACATTCTTGGGAGGAGCCCTCCAACGCCCGCTTCCTTCACCGCCTCGCTTCCTTCTCCCGCTTAATCATGCTGGACAAGCGGGGAACGGGCCTTTCCGACCGCGTCTCACTAGCGGAGCTTCCCACCCTGGAACAGCGGATGGACGACGTGCGGGCGGTGATGGACGCCGTGGGCTCGGAACGGGCGGCACTCATGGGCATCTCGGAGGGCGGGTCGATGTGTGCGCTGTTCGCTGCCACTTATCCGGAGCGAACAACGGCCCTTGTGCTGTACGCAGCAAACGCTAGGCATCCCGCACACGACCTCACCGCTGAACAGCTCCAGCCCATCCTGGATGCATTCGAGCGAAGTTGGGGCCAAGGGATGGCTTGGCCCATGTGGGCCCCGAGCCGCGCCGACGACCCGCAGCTCAAGGAGTGGGGAGCTCGGTTTGAGCGCCTCGGAGGTAGTCCTGGCGCGGCTGTCGCACTCTTCCGTATGGCCGCTGCGATCGACATCAGGAAAGTCCTGCCCGCCATCCGCGTCCCCACGCTGATCCTGCACCGGACGGGCGACCAGGCTGTGCCGGTGATGGACAGCCGGTACATGGCCGAGCACATCCGTGGAGCGAAGTACGTCGAGCTGCCCGGCGTCGATCACCTCCCGTTCGTCGGCGACGCGGACGCCATCCTGGACGAGATACAGGAGTTCCTCACCGGCGTCCGGCCCACGCCGGAGCCGGACCGCATGCTGGCCACCGTCCTGTTCACCGACATCGTCGGCTCCACCCAGCGCGCCGCCGAGCTGGGAGACCGCCGCTGGCGCGACCTGCTCGACAGCTACTACGCCTTATCCCGGAGGGAGTTGGGCCGCTTCCGCGGCCGCGAGATCAAGACGATGGGCGACGGTTTCCTGGCCACCTTCGATGGCCCCGCCCGCGGCATCCGCTGCGCCTGCGCCGTCAGCGACTCCGTCGGGCAGCTTGGGCTCGCCATCAGGGCTGGCCTCCACACCGGTGAGTGCGAGATGATGGGCGAAGACGTAGGCGGCATCGCCGTGCACATCGGTGCCCGCGTGGCGACGGAGGCGGCGGCCGGCGAGGTGCTCGTCTCGAGCACGGTGAAGGACCTCGTTGCCGGATCCGGCATCGCGTTTGAGGACCGGGGTTCGCACGCGCTCAAGGGGGTCCCAGAAGAGTGGCGCCTGTTCGCCGTCGAACGAGCTAGCAGTTAAGCCTGAATTCACCGGCTTTTCACCCACATTATCCGCGGCTTAACTGTTGCGTCGCCGCCTCAGTGCAATACTGAAGACGGGCAGTGATGGCTACCCCAAGAAGCACAGCGGTATGAATGCCTGAAGTAGATTTATGGAAGCATATTACTACAGATACGCGGTACGAGGTATCAGTCGTCCACTAATGATAAGCCGATTCCCTCATCGAAAAGAGTGTAACAGCGTTGCCTATCCCGGCGTCTATTGTTCGTCCTAAATCCAGTACTAGCCCTCGGTCTCCCCTAAGGCCATCGGCCAATCCCGGCCTGGCAGGCGCCGAGGATCGAAGGAAGGGGCGAATGCGTACCACTCTAGCCGGAAGAACGAACAGCGCAGCAGCAGCAGCCACTAGAGGCCAGGCCCGGGTCCGCCGCTCTCCTCCCGCCTCTGCCAGCCCGAGAGGCCTCCAGCTCAGCGAGTTCGCCGACCTGTACGATCAGTACTTCCCCAAAGTCTTCGCTTACGTCTACGGGCGGGTCCAGCACAAGGAAGCTTCGCTGGACATCGTCTCGGACGTCTTCGAAAAGGCGTTCGTCAAGAAGCAGTCCTTACGGTCCCCGGAGGCCTTCGGCTCGTGGCTGTTCACGATCGCCCGCAACGAGGTCGCTTCCCACTGGCGCAAGGAGAAGCCCGCGGCCAAAGCCCTTCAAGACGCCGCCTGGCACAACGAGCTGAACCAGCAGCCGGCCAGCCCTGAGGATACTCTCCTTCATCGCGAGCGGCTCAGCCACCTTGTCTCGCTCCTACGCCAGCTTCCGCCGCGAGAGCAAGAGATCATCTCCCTCAAGTTTGATGCGGAGCTCACAAACCGTGAGATATCCAACATCCTCAACACCAGCGAAGTAAACGTACGCGTCACTATCTTCCGCGCCCTCCGCAAGCTGCGGGAGCGCATGAAGCAACAGCAAGAAGCTCGTTAACTATGCGTGACGAGGATCGGGCAGACAAGCTGGCCAAGGCCATCGAGGAGATGGTCCAAGGCCACATGCCCGAGGGTCTTGACGATGAAGAGCTTGACGAGCTCCTGCAGATAGCCAAGATCCGACTTGACGCCGGCCAGTTGGCGGCCAGGGCAGGCGTTGAGGCCCAGGCCGAAGTGCTGAAGCGTCTCATGGACCGTCTGGGTTCTCTTCAGGAGGGCGACAACCGCGAGCCTGATGGCCTTCCTACAGCCAGCGATTCCGCAATCGAGATCGCGTCCGGCGCTAGAGACCCCGAGCAGCTGGATGTCCAAGAGCTACAACACATCGTTGGCCTGAGGCACCGAATGGCGGATCGCGCCGCCACCATCTCTGAGAGTCACCGTGAAGCGGTCTGGCAGCGTGTGCAGGCTCGCATTCAGGCCGAACTGTCAGAGAAGCGCAGCCTCTTCCGCTGGCCATTCCGCCGGCGCGATCGAGAGGCCGATGATTTCGACGCTGCCCTCGACCGCATGATCCTTGGCAAGCCGATATGGGAGGATCAAGACTCCAAATTGGCAGACCTAATACACGTTGCGCGCGTTCGCCGCGCTGCCGCCGAGACGGCCAACTCCGGCTTCGTCGACCAGCAGGCACGGGTCTGGGCGCGCCTTAGGCCGCGCCTTATGGCGCGCCGGAGCCCGTCTCGGCGCTCACCCATCTTCCAACATCATGGCGCAACGCCCTGGCCGAAACTTGCCGCCGCCGGCGCTGTTATCGCCCTGGTCATCGCCGTCCTGGGCCCCATACCGGCCACGGGCCTGGCGCACCACCCGGCTGCCGAGTTCGCGCGTTTCGTGGGCGGCCATATTGGAGTGGTCGAGTCCTCGGCCCCGCCAGCCGTGCCGCCGGTAACCGAAGTCATCGAAGGCAACAACACCACAGCTGCCCAAGCCAGCACCCTCCTCGGCCAGACAGTGTACACGCCTACCTTCATGCCAGGCGGCTACCATGAGACATCGTCCAGGTACTTCCCCGATGCGATCATAGCCGAATCCGGCGGCGTATTTGTCCTGGCCTATGAGGACTCTAGCATGAGGGCGAGCCCCGAAACCATCCTCATCTACCAGGAGCGCACATCCAGTAGCAGCATAGCCGTGGAGCAGGGGTTCGCCCAGGACATTCGGCTATCCAACGACACCCCCGCCACCTGGATCAGCGGTACCTGGCGGCCCCTTGGCAGCACCCTCACCTGGGGCGAAGGCGACGCCTTGACCATCATCTTCGACCACCGTGGGCTGCGTACCGTTATCCAGGCCACGGACAGCAGCCTGCCCCTGCAGGACATCGTGGCCGTCGCCGATGGCCTGGCGCAGCAGGCCACACCCAACTAAGGCATCGACCCCCTCGATACAGAGTGAGGCCCCGGGAATCCCGGGGCCTCACTTTTAGTCAAATCCTCTAAGCCTACTCCAGGTCCTCCTTCATGCGTCTCTCCCGCAACAGTTCATACAGCAGGTTCTCAACTACCATCAGCAGTAGGAGCACCTGACGCTGCTGACGGCGGGGCATCTGCGCCAGCATGTGCAGGAGATCAGGGTCAACCTTCTCGGCCAGGGCGATGCGGTCCTCAGACAGATCCGCCATGCCTAGCCCTGGACTCTGGAAGCCCTGACTCCGTCTCGGAGGCGGCGGCCGACGGGGCGGCCGTCACCCGGCTTGCCCTGCGTTGTCAGCTCAGCGGCCCTGCCGTCGCCGCCCTCTCCTTCTACCACAACCGTCTCCATACCCTGCAGCAGAAGCAGAAGCCGCCGCTGCCGGTCTCGAGGTAGTCGACCCAGATACCGCAATAGTTCAGGTTCAATGTTGGACTCGTAGTCCTGGTATATCTGCCGAAGGGTCCGCACCGTCGGGTAGCCGGCCGCCTCGAACAGATCATTTGGATCCACATGTATCGCCTGTGCTACGCGAAGCAGCACGGCCGCGCTGGGGCTCTTAACGTCCCCGTTCTCCAGCTGAGAAAGGTATCCCTGGCTGACGGACGCGCTGCCCGCCAATTGCCCCTGAGTAAGGCCGAATTCTTCTCGCAACTCCCGTATCCTATCTCCGAGTTTCATGAGCTTGCCCTCCAATAAGGGTCTGAACGATTGTCCATCGTTGCCTTGGCGGTGTCAACACTATCCACTTGACCGCCAGACGGCAGCCTATTTATCAAGGTTGCAGATCGGCGGTTCCAGTACACGACTGTCACTCCTGATCGACCAAAGTCAGCTGGTCACCCGTTTGCACCTGCGCCTTCTCCGCCGCGCCCGCATTCAACTCCAGAGCGCTGTGTGCACCACCGAAGGCCATGGACGCCCGAAAAGGCTTCATCCGCGGCACTACCTTGACCACCTTTAGAGACCGGTCCAGGAACACAACATCGATGGCGAAGCGCATGAATGCGGTGTGTATGGAAGAGCTGGGCTTTAGCAGGAGCCCTGCCTCCTCAGGAAGACCCTTGCGTCCCATAAGGCCCCAGAAACGGGACCAGATGCCGTCCGCCAGACGGACATCTTGAGCCACCACCGTAGCCTTAGTCTCGTTGATGACGCGCAGCATGGAGAACTCCGCTGATTGCACCAGAATACCAGAGTAACAGATCATTCTTCCGGCGGCTTTTACCTCACCCCAACAGCGGGCTCGCGCTCCATCCCTTCCAGGAATCGCAGCAGATACCGCTGTTGCTCGAGGGGTAGCCGGGCCAGGAAGCGCAACAGGTCCGGGTCAACAGGAGTCTCATACTCTGTCTCTGGCGCGGCGCTCAGAACCTCCGTGTAGCCGGCCGCCTCTAGCAGGCAGCGCGGATCCACGTGCAGCGCCTGTGCCAGACGAAATAGTACCGCAGCGCTTGGGTTCCGCACCTCATCGTTCTCAATCTGAGACAGGTAGCCCTGGCTCAGCCCCGCTCGCGAGGCGAGCTGAGCCTGGCTCATTCCGATCTCCTCTCGGAGACCCCTGATCTTCGGCCCGAGACCCATTCCAACCACCTCTTCCATTACCCCAGCGATGTCGCTATCCGGATAACTGCCGGACCCAAGATCACAATCATGAACGCTGGGAAGATGAACAGGACGAGCGGAAAGATCATCTTGATCGGTGCCTCGTGGGCGGTTTTCTCCGCCGCCTGACGCCGGCGCGTCCTCATCTGATCTGACTGCACGCGGAGCACCTGGGCTATGCCAACGCCCAGTTGCTCTGCCTGAATGATCGAATTGATGAAGCCGGTCAGCTCGTCCACACCCAATTTATCGGCCATCTCCGTCAGCGCCTCGCGGCGCATCTTACCCATTGCCACGTCTCGCAGCATGTTGGACAGCTCAACAGCTAGCGGCCCGCTGCTTTTCTCGGCCACACGGGCCAGCGCGGCATCCAACCCAAGTCCCGACTCAACACAGGTGGTCACCAGATCCAGCGCGTCGGGCAGAGCCTTGAGCACTTTCTTCTGGCGCACCTTTACGCGGCCCTTAAGCCAGAAGCCGGGAACCATCCAGCCAAACACGCCGAACAGCAGCACCGCCCCCGCCTGCTGAACCCCGACCGTGCCCAAGATGACGACGACGGAAATAAGTGTGAAGCCCGACAGCAGGCCGACGCTGAGCATCCAGAACACCACGTAGGCGTTGACCGTCATCGGGTTTCCGGCCATGAGAAGCTGTTTTTCAATGTTAGCTAGGACCCTTGCCGGCAGCACCGAAGTAGCCGCATTCGAAAGCGCCTCAATTCCCGGCGTCAGGACACGGTCTGCAAACGGAACACTAAGGTCGGCCTCCCCCTCCACAGTCTCCACCGCCCGCGTCTTGAAATCCTGCATTCGTGTCTCCATTACCGAAGGAGAGCGACGCCCCAGTCCAAGCACCAGACTGACGATCGCCATGAACACTAGGACACCGATAATACCGATAAGCATGGTCAACCTCTAAACGTCTATCGCCAGCAACTTCTTCATCGAAAAGGCGCCCATCAACTCCAACACCACGGCGCCTAGAAGCATTCCTTGTCCTGCAGTCGTCGTGAACAGCAACCCCACGTAGTCAGGGCTAATTAGCAGGAACAACAACAGCATGCCCACCGGCAATCCGCCGATGACGATGCCGGTCATCCGCTGCTGGGAGGTGAGAGTCGCGATCTCCCCCCGAATGCGCTCTCGCTCACGCATCGTGAACGCCACGCTCTCCAGGACCTCCGCCAGGTTGCCGCCCACGCTGCGTTGAATGTTGACCGCCGTTAGCACCATCTCCAGATCCTGACTGTCTATCCGGTCTCCCATCGCCTGGAGTGCGTCCTCGGCGCTCATGCCCAGGTTGGCATCCCGGAGCATCCGCTTCAGCTCCGTGCCTAGGGGCGCGTCCATCTGATTCGCCGTGAACTCAAAGCTTTGCATTAGCCCGTAACCTGATTTGAGAGAGTTCGCTACCATCCCGAGCATCTCTACCATTTGGCCACCGATCTTCTTGGCACGGCCACTTCTCTTGGAGCCGACCCAGATGGCCGGCAGGCTGTAGCCAAGCACCGCCATGCCGAGCCCCAGGGCGATGGTAAGCACACCTCGGCTAAAGACAAACGGCACTGCAAAGAACACTAGCGCCGCCACATAGCGGATTATGTAATATTCGCCCACCCGCAGAGGCACCCCTGCTCTCTCCAAGTTCAACGCTACTTGTTCCGAGCCCCGGAGCTGCCCGATGAAGCTGCTCAGAATCGGCAGGCCGCTGTATGAACGCTGCCGCAGTACCGGCCCCTGCTCCTCATCCTGCTGCTCTTCACCCCTCTGCCTTTCGCTCCGGAACGTATCCAGCCGCTCCTCCATGGCGCTGCGACGAGAGGAGCGAAGCCCAACGACAAAGGCAAAAACGGCCAGCATGACCGTCATCGCGATTATGACGAGTAGAACGTCCATCGCCTAGACTCCCCTCCCCACCAGGAACACGCTCTCCGGCAGCTGGATGCCGGCCTGGTCGAACCTCTCCGCGAAAGTGGGCCGGAGGCCGGTGGCCGTCAAGCGACCAATAATCCGTCCTTCCGGATCCACGCCAGTCTGATTGAACGTGAACAGGTCCTGCATGGTCACGATCTGGCCCTCCATGCCGATAATCTCGGTCACATGCGTCACCCGCCTCACGCCATCGCTGAATCGCGCCAGCTGCACCAGGAGATGCAGCGCGGAGGCCACCTGTTCGCGGATCGCCTGGCTCGGAAGATCCAGGTTGGCCATTAGAACCATATTCTCGACGCGGGCCAGCGCATCGCGCGGAGAGTTGGCGTGAACTGTGGACAGGGAGCCTTCGTGACCCGTGTTCATGGCGTTCAGCATGTCGAACGCTTCCGGCCCGCGCACCTCACCGATGATGATGCGGTCAGGGCGCATACGCAGGGTGTTGCGTAACAGCTCACGCTGGCTGATCTCCCCCTTGCCATCGATGTTAGCGGGCCGCGCCTCCAGGCTCACAACATGCGGCTGTTGCAGCCTGAGCTCGGTCGGGTCTTCAATGGTGATAATGCGCTCGCTCTCCGGAATGTAGGCCGAAAGGGCGTTTAGGAACGTCGTCTTTCCGGTGCCGGTACCACCAGAGATGAGGGTGTTCAGCCGGAGCTTGACGCAGGCCTTCAGAAACTGCGCAATTTCCGCCTCTATGGTGTCGGCCGTGATCAGCTCATCCATCGTCATCTTGTCTGCGCGGAATTTCCGGATAGTGACCGTCGGGCTCTTGGGTGCAACAGGCGGGATGATCACGTTGACACGGGAGCCGTCAGCCAGACGAGCGTCCACCATCGGCGACGATTCATCCACCCGGCGCCCCAGAGGAGCTACGATCCTCTCGATAATCCGCTGAACGTGCTCCGCATCTCGGAAGCGGATATCGCTCAGATAGATGATGCCTTCCCGCTCAAAGTACACTTCGCCGGGGGCGTTCACCATCACCTCGGACACTGCGGGGTCACGAATCATCCCATCGATAGGACCCAGCCCGACGACCTCGTCCACCACCCGCGCCACGATCTGATCGCGGGTGATGCCGCCCACGGAAGGCATCTCGCGTCGGAGCATAGTCTCCGTAGCCTGCTCCACCAGACCTCGCCTCTCATCGGGCGACATGGAGCTGATCTGGTCGGCGTCCAGCTCTTCAATCAGCATCTGATGCATCCTGAAGATCAGACCCTCCATATCCTCATTGTGGCGGCCCGGAGTGCCCTTGGATGGGGTGCTTTCCGGTCTGGCCAATGGGCTGCCTTGGGAACGGCTGCTGCCTGGTTGCCAGCTAGGCATCTCTCTACTCCACCTTCACTTCTGTCTGCTCTTCCGTTGCTGTTCCAAGAATGCGGCTGAAGAGGCCTTTGCCGCCCTGTTTCTGCTGCTGCTCTTGCTTCTGCTGAACGCCGCTGAGCGCGTATGCCAGCTCCACCATGCTCTCCGAAGCCTTGGATGTGGGCTTCGTCACCACCACCGGCATGCCCAACTGGGTAGCGGTGCTGATATTCCGGTCATACGGGATGGACCAGAAGACCTCCCGGCCCAACATTCGCTTGACCTCCTGAGGCTGAACGTTGCTAGCCTCGTTGGTGGCGTTAATTAGCAGCTTGATCTTGTCTTGGGGAAAGTTCCAAGAGCGGAGCATATCTATCGCCAAGAGGGTGTCCTTTAGGCTGGCCATATCCACGGTCGCCACCAGGAGCACCAGCGTAGCCATCTCCAAAGCCCGCGCCACGATGTCGTTGAACGTCCCCGGCGTGTCCAGGATCACGTAGTCGTACGTCTGCGCCAGCAACGTTATAACGCGCTCAATGTGGCCGGCGTGGACGCTCCGCCAGTCTGTAGGCCGAACCGGCGCCGGAAGGATCGTCACCCCGGTATCATGGGTGTAGAGACAGTCCTGGAGAATCTCTCGGTTGATCTCCTCCTCCGGTAATGCCAGATTGGCGATGCTGCGCTCCACCGGTATGTCCATGAGGATGGCCACGTCACCGAATCGGGTGTCCAAGTCGACAAGCACGACCGACTGGCCAGTCTTCTGCACCAGGGCTGTGCCCAGGTTGGTTGAAATAGTAGTCTTGCCGATACCGCCCTTGGCGCCGAACACCGTCAGCACCGTGCCGCAGGCCAGCGGCTCCTCCATCTCACCCGAGATTCGCGCTTGCTTCCGTTCCTCCTGAGCCAGCACGTCATAGATAGACTTCACCAGCTCCTCTTCTCGCACGGGTGTGATGAGGTAGTCGCTTACGCCGGCAAGCATAGCCTTACGGATGCTGGCCGGATCTTTGATGGAAGAATAGGCGACTACCGGGGACTGTGGAAGGAGGTCCGCCACCGCTTCCACCGTCTGCAGGGCCCTGACTACAGGCTCCTCTACGGCGATGACGACGATGTCCGGCTCAGCTTCCTTTGCTAGCGAAACCGCTTCGATCCCATAGCCGGCCTCGCCCAGTGCGGCGAAGCCCGAAAGGGCCAGCATCTTCTGGACCTCAGACCTTGCGATCTGGTCCTGGTCAATTACTATGACTCGCGGATTACGTGCCATCGCCCTTTACTCCCTCAACCTCTCCCAGATACTCCTTATTGCAATGACTGAAGTCCCAGCAGAGCCGCGCAGGTGGGCGCCGCTCCGTCTTCGGCCCACACAGTCCGGTTTGCCACCGGGCTAGAGTCGCCGAAGCCGCGCAGCGCTAGGGCCAGCCGTGGCGATGCGCACGCCTCAGCCACGGTGAGAACCTCCCCGTGCGCCGGCGATACCGCCAGTGTGACAGTGGTGGCCTCAGAATTGACCTCGGTACCATCGCCGACCACCGGTGCCGCCTCGCCTTCGCTCACCACAGCACGCGTTACGTCCTGATCGACGCTCAACACCAGAACGTTCTGCAGGATCGTCTGAGCGATCTGATTCTGCGACTCATCACTATCCCCATCACCGCTACCCTCCCGGATTTGCACAGCAAGGATGACGTCCACGTAATCGCCCGGCCTGATGAGGCCGCTGGCGCCGATCACGTTGCTCACCTGAACAGCGACCGCGCGCTTGCCCTCCGGAATCACGAACGCCAGCGGCGGGTTCTCACCATCGGCGATGGCGGCGCCGGTGGCTGTGACCTTCGTTGTAATTACCTGCTCACCGGCAACGAGTGGAACCCGCGTCACCTGGCCGATGACACCCTCCGCGTCCGAGAAAACGCCGGCCAGCACCGTGTCGGCCGCGATTTCCTTGGTCTCCACCATCCCCTCTATGATGCGGGTGCCGGCGGCGATATCCTGGCTGGCGACGATCACAGGCGTCACCTCTGCCCCGGAAACCGCACCGCCGCCCCCCTCGCCGGACTGGCTCAGGTACACGACGACCAGCACCGCGCTGACGAGCCCCAGGAACAGGCCTATTAGGATGAGACCTCTGTTTGACCTACCGCCTATCGCTTGATTCTTGATCATTGCTTACCTCACCGATCACAATTCTCTTTCGCGACCCGCCGGGAGCGGGCCACAATAAAACGTCATTGCAAATCTAATGATGTTATTGAGGCCGATCTGTTACGGAATTAACGCGGCCAGGCGATTAATTCTAGTGGGGACGGGGCGTGAGCCGGTTGCAGCCTGAATACCGATGACCTTTACGATGGGCTGGAGACCTGAGGTCTTGGGCTCATTGAACAAGTGGGACTCTTCCGCGGACATCATGTACAGAGGGCTTATCGCTTCAGAGTTGCTCCAGGTGCTCCCGGTGCTATCGCGGTCGCAGGTTGTCTTCAGCCTGCGGGAAGTATGATCGCAGGAGTCGGCGCCGCTACTCTAACCTCATATCGGCCGTCGACGATAACGTTAACGTGGGGCCGATAATATCGCCGCTGAGGAATGCCACCAAGCTAGCCAGGGGAGTTATGAGATCGTAACGGTAATCCACCTGCACCACCACCGACTCCCCCGGCAGGCCGTCTTGTTCGGCGGAGTTGGTGATAATGACTTCCATGTTCGTACCTTCGTTAGGGAGACCGGCAGTGTCAAACACGCGGTCTCTAATCTGCTGATCATTGGCCAGGACCGCACCTATGCGCGCCCCTTCTCTGGCCGAGTTCGTCACCGTGATCCAGGAGTAGAAGCCCATGCCGAAGTCCACGATGGCGAACAGCAGGATGAGAAAGATGGGGACCAGTAGCGCAAACTCAACCAGGGCCTGGCCCTTCTCACCCTTATCTTTTCGTTTTCGAATCAGCTTTAGCATTGCATCACCTATCTGAGGCCACAAGACCTACGGGAAGCCATCTGTCACCAGATCGAGCTGATCGGATAGAATCAACCCCAGAGCTCCTAGCGCAATCACGCAGGCGATAAACACAAACGCCAGGATCAGACCGTACTCCGCCAGGGCTTGGCCGCTATCCTCCCGGAGGCGGACCAACAGCGCCCGCGTCCAATCATCGATACGCTGCCACTTCGTCATCCATTTCGTCATCGCCGTCTCTTTTCTCGTTTCCGGTTCGCCTCCGTAGGTGGTGAGGCCCCGATAGGATCGGGGCCCCGCCACCCACCGTCGACGGCAGCGTGCTGCCGTCGACGGGCTTGTGCCCGTCATCTAGCCAGAGCTAGGGTGTGAACGGGCAGGTGCCATTGGCGCCACCCAAGCAGGCACCGATGTCATCCAGGTTGCCGGCGATAACCACGCCGAGAACGCCCAGCGCGATAATCGCTGCGATCGCGATCAGCGCCAGAATCAGGCCATACTCGGCCAGAGCCTGACCACCTTCCCGCTCGATGCGGGCAACGAACCCTCGAAGGGCCGCAGTAATCTTGGAAAGCATCGCTTCCTCCTTTCCTATAGGATCTCTTGCTTTCCTCGTCTCCGGTCAGGCCGTCCGCAAAGGACGGACCCGTCCAGAGAGCTTCCATGAGATTAGATGACCCTCACTCTGTAGCCGTTACGCTTATGTCCACCAAGTGACAGAATATTAACCCCCTGATCTGCTCACCGAATTGCGGGTTAAACGTTTGCATCTCCCCCGCGTTCCAAGAAGTAAGACGGATTTCGCCTCTTACGCGTTACGTAATGTTGGATCAGACGCTGTACTGCCAAGCTAGCAACCGCCAGGAGTAGAGGACGGCCGCACCTTGACCACCGTCATCGCCGCCATCATTGGCCTTCTCCTGGGCCACACGCTGGACGTCTTCTTCGACCGTCTGTATACGGACGGGCCGCTGGCCGGCCCCGCCTACCGCTGCCCCCACTGCCGCCACGCGATTCGCCCGCTCCACCTGATCCCCATCGTCGGCGTGGCCTGGAGCCGCGGCCGCTGCCCGGACTGCGACCGCTGGCTGCCCCTGCGCGCCTTCCTGCTCGCCCCCGGCAGCGCCGCCCTGTTCGTCACCGCGGAACTTGTCGTCGATGGGTTCGGCCCGGCCCTGCTGGCCGGCTTCTTCGCCACCGTATTCCTCGCCCTCACCTTCACCGACCTTGAGCGACGCCTCATCCCCAATCGCGTCGTCTACCCCTCCATCCTCATCGCCGCCGCCTTCTCCTGGGCCTGGCCGGACCGCTCCGTCCTTGAAGTCTTCGCCGGCGGCGCCACCGCCCTGGTCCTGACCTCCGTCATGTTCGTCGTGGGCCGCGGCGCCTTCGGCTTCGGCGATGTTAAGATGTCGCTCCTCATGGGCATGGTGGTCGGCTTACCCTCCGTCATCGTAGGCGTCTTCATAGGCACCTTCGCAGCGGGCGCCTTCATACTGCCGCTGGTGCTCCTGCGCGTGCTGAGCCGGCGCGACTATATCGCCTACGGCCCCTTCATCGCCATCGGCGCTGTGGTCGCCCTCTTCTGGGGCGAGCCGATCTGGGACTGGTACTTCGACCGCTAGCAAGCCCCGTCTTAGGCGGGCTAGCTTGACAGCCGTAGCACGAGAGGCAATGATACCCGCGCACCCATCGCCTACGTGATTGCAGGCAAGGGCGGGAGTCCTGCTGACAAACAGGAGTAGCCACATGACCACTGTCGATGTCCTCGCCGAAGGGCGAGGCGAATACCTCAAGGTAGACCCAGACGGCTTCCGCGATTGGGTCCACGAGAACAAGAGCCGCGCCCTCGTCCCCAAGCTCATGTCCGAGAAGGAGGCGGTTGAGAAGTTCGTCTCCGACGGCGACTACCTCCTCTACGAATGCAACTACCTCCAGCGCGGTCCTGCCTCCCTCATCCGCGAGGTGATCCGCCAGAAGAAGAAGGACCTCTGGGTGGGCGCCAAGTTCACCTGGGTCGCCGCCGCAATGCTCGTCGGCGGCGGTTGCGTCTCCAAGCTCGATGTCGGTTTCTTCCTGTTCGGCCCCACCGTGGAGCAAGCGATCCGTGAGGGCCGCGTCACCGCCTACGAGTACTCCAATGTGGTGATGACTAACCGCATCATGGCCGGAGCGATGGGCCTCCCCTTCATGCCCGTTCGCTCCTTCGGCGGCACGGACGGCTTCGCCCACTCCGGCGCCAAGCTGATCAACGACCCCTACACCGGCGAGCCCATCACCATCGTCCCCGCGCTCAACCCGGACGTCGCCCTCATCCACGTCCACCAGGCAGACGCCTTCGGCAACGCCCGTATCTTCGGCACCGGCATCTCCCACCAGGAGGCGGCGATGGCCTCCAAGAAGGTGATCGTCTCCGCCGAGGAGATCATCGATACGGAGGAGATCCGCCGCGACCCCGGCCGTACCACCATCCCCTACTACGTTGTGGACGCCGTCGTCCACGCCCCCTTCGGCGCCTACCCGGGCGAGATGCAGGGCCACTACGCCTCGGACGTGCCGCACGTCATCGAGATCGTCGCCTCCACCCTGCGCGGCCTCATCCCCCAGTATCTCGACAAGTACGTCTACGGCGTCTCCTCCCAGGCTGAGATGCTGGACAAGCTCGTCGGCGCCAGCAGGCTGAAGGACATTCAGGGTCGCGCCACCATTAAGGAGGGGTACACAGCATGAGCGAAAAAGCCGCCTACTTCAACGAGCGCGAGCACCAGATCTGCACGGTAGCCCGCATGATCGAGGACGCCAGGACCTACTGGGTGGCCGGCGGCGGCTCCCCCATGGCCTCCATCCTCCTCGCCACAAAGCTCTACGCCCCCAACGCCATCTACGTCACTGAGGACGGCGTCCTCGCCCCTGAGCCCTCCCTCCCCCTCGATCCCCTCATGACGATGGTCGCCAGCCGTTCCAGCTATCGCGCCCTACAGTGGGGCACTATGAACACCATCGGCTTCCACGCCCAGATCGGACTCATGGACTACGGCATCCTCAACACCCTCCAGGTGGACCCCTACGGCAACATCAACTCCACCGCTCTGGGCGACTACGAGGGCGAGCACCGACGCTTCGGCGGCCCCGGCGGCGCCGACTCCATCGCCGCCCTGTGCTGGCACACCATCCTCATGACCGACCAGCAGGCCCGCAAGTTCGTCCCCCGTGTGGACTTCATCTCCTCGCCCGGATTCCTCGACGGTAGCGAGGGCGCCCGCGAGCGCGTCGGCCTCCCCCGCGGCACCGGCCCCTGGCGCGTCGTCACGCCCTGGGCCGTCTTCGACTACGAGGACCGCCACCTCCGCCTCACCGGCGTCTCACCCTTCGTCTCCGTCGACCAGGTCCTGGCCGAAATGTCCTTCAAGCCGCGGATGGCCAAGAAAGTCGAGACGCTAGAGACTCCCACGGAGGACGAGCTGGCGCTGCTGCGCACGGAGCTGGACCAGCGCGGTCAGATCACCGACGTTGGCAAGCCGGTCGTCCGTCAGGATGATGGCACATACGCCTTCGTCGAGGAGCAGAAAGAGAAGGGAGACCTGCCCAGCAGCTGGTAGCGCCGTCCCAGGCGGCTTACCGCAGCGGCCCCACCGCGCCTTTCAGCCTAGCGAGCCCGCCGCGGCGGTGAATCAGGCGTTCACCTTTCGTCTCGTCATGTGGGTTTCCTTCTCCAGGTACTGCCTCGCCATCAGCAGCGCCGTTATGCCCTCTCCGATCGCCGCTCCCAGCTGCTTCGTGGAGCCGGCGCGGACGTCTCCCGCCGCGAACACCCCCGGCAGCGTCGTTTGGAGCGTCTCGTCCGTGACGATAAATCCCCATTGGTCGAGGTCGACAGAACCCTCGAGGAAAGCGGTGTTCGGGTCCAGGCCGATGAAGATGAACGCGGCAGCGGGCCGAAATTCCCGCTCCTCACCGCTCTCCTTGTCCCTGGCGACGACAGCAGAGAGCTTGCCGCCCTCGCCCCGGAACTCCGTGACCTGCATGTTCGTGTGCACTTCTAGCTGCGGATGGTTAAGCACCTTATCCCGCAGAAGCTGCGAACCCATCAGCCGGTCGCTGCGCTCCAGAATGCGAACCTTCTTGGCGAACTGCGAGAGGAAGAGCCCCTCCTCCAGCCCGGAGTTCCCCCCGCCGATCACGAGCAGCTCGTCCGCCCCCTTGTAAAAGGGGCCGTCGCAGGTAGAACAGAAATGGATGCCCGCGCCTATCAGCTCCTCCTCCCCTGGGACGCCGAGCCGCCTGTAGGTAGTTCCCGGGCAGATGATAGCCACCCGCCCGCAGTACTCATCCCCGCCTTCCGTCGTCACCACCACGTATTCGCCCTCCCGCTTGATCCCCCCTACGCCCACGGCGGAGAGCATCTCCACCCGGTAGCGCCTCGCCTGCTGGATGATGCGGTCTGCCAGCTCCCCTCCCTGGATTCCCTCAGGGAAGCCCGGGTAGTTGTCTATGCGCTCTGTAAGAGCCGCCTGGCCGCCCAGAGCGCTCTTCTCAATCACTAGGCTGTCTATCCCCTCGCGAGCGGCATAGATCGCCGCCGTCAGCCCGGTTGGCCCACCACCTACGATCAACAGGTCATAGTAGCTACGTTCGGCCTTGAGGCTCAGCCCTAATTTCTGCGCCAGCTCATCGTTGGAAGGCTCAAAGAGATGACTCCCGTCGGGAAAGATTATCGTGGGTATAGTCCGTCCGCCGCCTTGAAGCTCCTCCACGAAGCGCAGGCCCTTCGGGTCTGCATTGATATCGATCCAGTCATAAGCCACGCGCTGTTCGCCCAGGAACTGCTTGGAGCGTCTGCAATCGGGGCACCAGGGGGCCCCGTAGACTTTGACATCTGCCATAGGTCACACCTCCTTAGCCTCACCTTGATTGCCGGTGCCTCACGGGAACGCCTGGCCACGACTGATATGCATCCTGATGCCGCCGACAGGCTTCTAGCGAAAGAGATCGCGCTCCGGCGGGCGCACCATGTCACGGGCCGTGCCGCAGCCCTTCGGGTACTCGTACCCCCGCACGATCGCTACCGGCACCCCAGATAGCTTCCCCATCACCAGCTCCGCCGCCGCCGCCAGCTCGTCGGCCACGGCCAGCGTGCTGACCCGCAGCTCGTGCCCGTAGGGGTCCGTCTGCCCCACGTAATCCACGAACGCATCCATCCCCGCCACCCCCACCGCCACGTTAGTGTGGCCCTCGCGCCAGGGCCGCCCGAACGTATCGCTAATGATCACCGGCACCTCCAGCCCTGTCCGCTCCCTCAGAGCGGCCCTGATCCCGGAGGCCGAGCGGTCCGGGTCTTCCGGCAGCAGCGCCACGTACCCCTCGCCTACGTTAGAGGCGTCGATCCCGGCGTTGGCGCACACGAAGCCGTGCCGCGTCTCCGTAATAAGCACCGGCCCCGCCTGACGGACGATGCGGCGGCTCTCCCTGAGGATCAGCTCAGCCAGCCGCGGGTCCTTCTCCGTCTCCTCGGCCAACCTCAGCGCCTCGGCGCCCGGCTCCACGTCCGCCAGGTCGACCACCCTCCCTTCGGCCTTGGATACGATCTTCTGGGTGACGATCAGGACATCGCCCGCCGCCGGGGGCGTGCCCTGCCGCTCCGCCGCCTCACAGATCAGCGCCGCGACGTCGTCCCCAGGCTTGACGTCGGGCAGGCCGCCCAGGCCGATGATCCGTAGCTCCGGCACGCCCATCGATTCACGCCCCGACGATACGCACACCCGTGTGGGCCTTGTATATCTTATTGATGTGAAGGAGCAACACGGTCCACTCCTCCAGGTAGCGAGCGTTCGTCAGCCCGCCCGCGTCCAGCGCCCGCACGTACTCGATCCGCTCCACCAGCTCCATCACCGTCTTCTTGGCGCCCCTGTGGTCACCGCAGACGAGGACGTCCCCCTGCATCGGCCGATCGACTTTCTGAAGCTCCGTGCCGTCCAGGTGTTGGAACGCGCTCACCACTTTCGCATCGCGCGCTACGGCCCGCGCCTGCTGCGCCGCCGAGCCCTCGTCCACGAGGATCGCCTTGGGTTGACCGCGGTCGAACACCATGGGCACCACCACGTCAACCAGTATCTTGTCGCCGATCGCCTCGGCCAGATTCTCCAGGGTGCTTTGATGGGCGTCCCAGGGCACGGTCAGGAACACCACCGTCGCCTGCTCCACCGCTTCCGCGTTGACCAGCCCCTCCACCTTCGCCTCCGGCAGCGCCTCCTTCACATTCTTCGCCGCCTCCTCCGCCTTATCTTTCGATCGCGAGCCGATGAACACCTGGTCACCAGCCTTCGCGAACCGCATCGCCAGCCCCAACCCCTCCGGGCCGGTGCCGCCGATGATGCCAATCTTCATCATGCGCAAGTCCTCCGATTATGACAGCACAAAGCCGTTCAGATAGCTTGAACACTAACATCCGCACCCGCCTGCCGGAAGCCCGCCTGCGAACAGCGCCGCTAGTATAGGCGCGCTGGTTTGCCCGCCGCAACCGTGTCGCAACCCCAGGGAGTGGGTCAGTTTGAGCGCTGATGGGTCAGGGTGGTCTATTAGTTAGCCCTGATCGCGAGCATCACAAACCCGATCAGAGCGAAGGCAGATAGCGACAGGAATAGTTGGAGCCACCGAGGGGGCCACCTCAAGCCATTTTCCTCCACCACCGCACTGACAATGCCACCGAAAGAGAGCATGAGCAGGAAGAAGAGAACCCACAGTCTCCAATCGGATGTATAGCTGGAGCCTTCGGGGGGCGGAGGCGGGGGCACTTGGAGGAGCATTCCCGCTGCGGCGACTCTTGCGAGCCTGAAATCCGGCGCCATCCTAAATCCCTCTTGGGGACGGCATTATATCACCGTACGCCCGCCGCAACCGTGTCGCAGCCCCACACCCGCTTGCCTTAGCCCCTCGCTAAGCGGTACAATCGTCCGCGACTTTACCGGGATGGCGGCGTGGGGTGTGCCTCCCGGTCCCAAGCGATGTTGGCCATCCGTCTGAGGCGGACTTCACCCCCGCAGCGATAGGCTTTACCGGCCCCAGTGGGGCAGGAGCGATTATTCGCCGCATGGCCAACGTCCGCTATCACGTATCACTCCGCAGCCTGACTCACGTCTTCCAGGACAGCCGCCGCGCCTTGAAGGCGCTGGCTGACGTTGCCCTGGACGTAGCGTGGGGACAGTTCCTGACTGTGATC
>CAZYOV010000029.1:0-23241 GCA_964649215.1 uncultured Dehalococcoidia bacterium | reverse complement strand
CGCTCTTCTCCTCGCCCACTCGGCTGCCGGCGTCCTGGATGTCCGACCCGTTACAGCGGGACAAGCTGGTGGAGGCCCTGAGCGGCCTCTTCGCCCGCTATGGTGACAATCCTCGCATCCTGACCTGGCAGGTGTTCAACGAGCCGGAGTGGCACATCTGGAACGGGGCTGTGGAGCTGGGGCCGGCGCAGGCGACGGTGAGGGACATCGCGGCGGCTGTGCACGCCAACTCCAACGCCTACGTCTCGGTGGGCTCCGCCCACTTGGGCGGGCTGCCCATGTGGGTGGGGTTGGGGCTGGACTACTACACCGCCCACTGGTACGACGGGATGTCCAGCGGTGAGGCCTGCGCCCGCTGCACGGACTACGAGGAAGTGAAAGCGCGGTACGGTCTGGACGCGCCGCTGGTGATCGGCGAGTTCTTCGCTGGCGCGAGCACCGATGCGTTGCAGCGGTTCGAGGACTGGTACGCCAAGGGCTACGCCGGCGCCTGGGCCTGGTCCCTGTTCCCAGACCGAACGGAGGACAAGCTCTCCGTTGACCTCGATACCGCCCGAACCTTCGCCGTCCAACACGCGGACGTAGGGCCCTAGGAATGCGATCTTGGTTCTCCACCTTTCCTTGACCGACCTGCAACGTGCTCGTAACGCTGCCTGCATATCATCAGGCCACCAGTGGGAGAATAGACATGGGCCGAAAGCCTCAGCTATCCACAGTAATCTGTACGATCAACCGCCCTGAGCTCATTGGGGCGGCAGTCGAGTCCGTCCTGGCCAATGACCACCCCTCCTTCGATCTCCTGGTGGTGGACCAAAGCAGGGACGCCACAACGGAAACGGTGCTCGAAAAGTTCGCGGGCGACCAGCGCCTTCGCTACGTCCGCATTGAGCGGGTGGGCCTCTCCGCCGCCTACAACACCGGAATCGAGATGACCCGCGCTCCACTCCTCGCCTTCACAGACGATGACTGCGTCGCCCCCACCCACTGGTTGTCGTCCGTCGCCGCCGCCTTCGACCGGAACCCAGATGTCGAACTGCTTTACGGGCAGACCCTCATTCCACCTGAGCTGAAAGATTCTCCCGGCGTTGTCCCCAGCGTCTTCATTCCCCAGGAACGAAAGCTGGGCAGGGGCCACGGCTTCAAAGTCGGCGCCATGGGTGCCAACTTCGCCATGAAGCGTACGCTGGTCGACCGCATTGGGGGCTTCGACGAGGCCCTGGGTGGCGGTGGGCCCCTGCGTTCGTCCCAGGACTTCGATTTCATGTATCGAACGCACCGGGGGGGTGCCGTCTGCCTACTCTGCCCGGACGTCTGGGTCCACCACTACGGCATCCGTGCCCCCAAGGAGTGGCGCGATACCCTCAAGGCCTACGGCATCGGCGATGGCGCCTTCTACCTCAAGCACGTCCGCTGCGGCGACTTCATGGCGCTCCGGCTGCTCCTCACCCGGATGGCAAGGCTGGCTGGCCGGGAGCTGCGGAACACCATCCGCCGCCGGCCGGTCCAGTGGACCTACCTCCGTTCGTACTTCACCGGAATGCGCCTCAGCCTCCGCTATCGGGTCGACCGAGAGAGGCGTCTCTACCGGCTTGCAGGGAGCCCTCAAGTATGAAAGCCATTATCGTTGTGCCAACCATACGAGACCTGTCCTTCTTGGAGGACTGGCGGGAGGAGTTTGAGCCGCACAAGATTATCGTCTGCGAGGACCACCCCGAGAAACAGTTGCGGCTCCCAAAGGGCTTCCAGATAGACCACTACAGTTGGCGGGAGATGGACGCTGAGCTGGGGGCCGATTCGTGGATCATACCCCGGTTCAACGCCTCGGTTCGCAGCTTCGGCTACTGGAAGGCGTGGCAGGAGAAGCCCGACATGATCGTCACTATCGACGATGACTGCTACCCCTCCGCCAACGGCAATGGCGCCCGCGCCGGCTTTCTTGACCGCCACTGGCAGAACCTTCAGGCTAAGGCGACCCTGGGCTGGGAGCGGACCGCGGACTTCTGCACCCGCGGCTTTCCCTACGGGCTGCGCGATAGCGCTGCCGTGGTGGTGAGCCACGGCCTCTGGTGCGGCATCCCCGACCTTGACGCGCCCACTCAGCTCGTTACGCCGAACCTCCAGGTTGACCCCTCGCCGGGCGTGAAGGTAATCCCCCGCGGCACCTACTTTCCCATGTCCGGGATGAACCTAGCGTTCTCGCCGCTCGTTGCGCCCGCCCTCTACTTCCTCATCATGGGACGCGACTGGCCGTTCGACCGGTTCGACGACATCTGGGCCGGCGTACTGGTGAAGAAGATATGCGATCATCTGGGATTCGCTATGTGCTCCGGTGAACCGACCGTGGAGCACCGGCGTGCCAGCAACGTCTTCACTAACCTCAAAAAGGAAGCGGCCGGCATCGAGGCGAACGAGTACTTCTGGCAGGCGGTCGATTCGGTGCAGCTCGAGAGTGAGTCAGTTCGCGATTGCTACAAGGAGCTGGCTCGGAAGCTGCCGCTGGAGGGGGAGTATTGGGGCAAGCTGCGGGAGGCGATGACCATCTGGGCCGACCTATTCGACGAATGACGCGCCGGCGGGTGCCCTGTAGGTTACGGCCTACCGATCAAGTCTAGCAGCCGCCACGGAATAGATGCTCTTCTTCTCCGCTGGAGAACCGGCCATGATGCAGATTCCAACGTCACGCATGTCCACTGAGACTCGAATTCGATCATCTGACGCTATGGCTTCCCAGGCTCTCTCCATCCCCCTGGACCAGGAGATGTCGTCGAACACGACGGCTGCGCCCTCTGACAGGAAGGGATATATCTCGTCGAAGTAAGCTAGGGTCGCGTGCTCGTCGTGATGACCGTCGATGAAAACGAAGTCGACCCGTCCTTGCTCGCGCAAGACCTGCGCCAATATGTCCCGAAATCGGCCGATCCGCACATCGACTCTCTCAAGACCAAGCCTCTTCAAGTTCTCCTTAGCCAACGAAGCCAGGGCTTCGGCTCCCTCCAAAGTGACGATCCTTCCCCGGCGATTGAGTTCCAAAGCGGCTGCTTGGTATGCGGCCGAGATACCAAGACAGGTCCCCAGCTCCAGGCAGACTGACGGCTTTAGCTCCCTGATGAGCTTAAACAACAGGAAAGCCCACCCCGGAAGCTTGCTGGCCGTCCGGCAGACTTCTCCTATGCTCCTGGTCACGACTCGTCCTTCGTACTCTTCTTCGGCCGTCAAATTCACTCCCGCCGACCCCGCTCCGTAATCTGTTATCGATATCTCAGTGTCTGAGGCGTTAAGCTCGTTCCGTAAGGTCTCTATTCGCGCGATCCAAGCCTGCTCCTCCTGTCCAGCGCTCTTGTCCACGAAAGCACGAAGAGCATTAGCGAGCGACTTTGACCTCGGGTCGTCTTCGCGGTACAGACGGGATATCTCCCTCTGCGCTTTGGGCTGTTCGTACAATATCTCGTACAATCTTCTTACCATTTTCCTGAAGCCAGTCATATCAGATGTTATCTCTTCATGTCCTCTCTTAGTGAAGTAGAGGGCTCGCAACCTGCTGGGTCCCGGGTTGGGCCACTAGGTTAAGCGGCTGCATTAGCGGCGTCAATTCCCTAGTAAGGCCCTTCGTGAGCGGTATGACGCCCAGCCACCAATAGGCGGTTTGGACTAGTCCATTTTTGCTACTCGCCACTCGTCCTAATGGCCGATGCCCGAAGGCTTAGGGAGAAATTATAGTTGACAATAAGGGGGCACGACATATGCACAAGTTGGCGATGAGCTTCGCCGGAGAGTGGTTAGGGAGGGATCCGCGCTCCCTTTGAGCGCGTTTGAGGCATGCTCTGGTGAAACAGATCGCTGAACGCCGCCTCGACCGGCGATATCCTCAAGCGAACCTTTCCGGCGTCCGCGTCGATGCCGTTGATGGCCGTGGTGCCAAGGAGCTCCTGAAGCCTTTGCTGAGGGAGCCCGACTGTCAGCACGTGGTCACCGCCCACGCGGACTACCTACGCCAAGCCGCCAGCGACGCCGGGCTTCGTGAGATCATCAATAGCGCCGCGCTGGTGGTCCCCGACGGCATGCCTGTGGTCTGGGCGGCCAGGGTCTCCGGTGCCCCTGCCTCAAAGCGGGTCACCGGTCATGACTTAGTGCAGGCTCTGACGGACCTCTCCGCTTCGGACGGGGCCTCCCTTTTCCTCCTGGGGGCGGCTGCCGGCGTGGCAGAGCTGGCGGCCCAAAAGATGAAACAGCGCCATCCGGGCGTCCGCATCGCAGGGGTGTACTCGCCGCCTATCTGCTCCTATCCGTTCCCCGAAGAAGAGGACCGTCGCATCGTGGAGACCATCAACGCCTCGGGGGCTGATGCCTTGTTGGTGGCCTTCGGTTGCCCGAAGCAGGACCTCTGGATCGCCGCCCATAGAGATGATCTGAACGTGTCCGTGGCCATGGGCGTCGGGTGTGTGCTGGACGTCATGGCTGGCGCCGTAAGGCGCGCCCCTGGATGGCTCCAGGTCGTGGGCCTGGAATGGCTGTATCGTCTGATCCAGGAGCCGCGACGTCTCTGGTGGCGCTATCTTGGGGACGCCGCGTTCATGCTTCTCCTCTTTTATCGCTCCGCTCGCCTCCGGCGGGTGAAGTCTGGTATCGATCGATGACTGGCCGCGACACCCTGAACCAGTGGAGCCAACCTTTGAGGCACGTTGTCGCCCTGATAAGAAACGGTGCTGACGGGATCGCGCTGGCCGCTGCCGCGGTTGGTGGTTTGGTGGCTGGCGGGCTCCTGAGAGGGGACTCGACCCCCTTTGAAAATACGACCCTCCTCTCCGCTCAAGCTGCCTTCTGGCTGGCGGGCCTGGCGTTCTTGCGCTGGCTCCGGCCTCAGGAGCATTTGAGCTTTGGGCGGGTGCTATCCGGTTCCGCCCGGAGCCTCATCGCCGCCATGGCGATCCTCCTTTCCCTGGTCGTGGTAAGGTCACTGGGTCTTGCTACATCGTCCATCGTCACCTCCCCGGCCATCGCCGTGTCGTCGCTCCTCATCTCCTTCACGCTCGCCCTGCCGGCCGTGGCTGTGAGCAGACGCCTCTGGCCAGTTTCCGAGCCGACCCGGCAGATAGATGACAAAGGCGCTCGCAGACACGAGGAAGCGCTTTCGATAGTCTTCCACGAGTTGCGGCGCCCTCTGTCCACCCTGGTATCTGCCTCGGAGCTGGCGCTCGCCCCAGACATCACGGAGGATGAGCGGTCACATCTCCTACAGAGCCTGAACCGGCAGGCGCTACGACTGAACGATTTCCTAGAGGAGATCCTTGAGGCAGCCCGCATTCAGTCGGGCAGGTTGCGGCTCAATCTTCGGCCCATCGACCTGCGCCAACTGGCCGAGGAAGGATGCGCAGAATTCGCCGAGGGACATAGAGGCCATGACCTGCGGCTTATACTCGGCGAGAGGGCGATGATGGTTGCCGCCGATCCGGCCAAACTACGCATGGTTCTGAGCAACCTTATCGCCAACGCGGTCTCCTACTCGCCCCAGGGATCCGTGGTGACGGTTCGCGTATCAAGAGAGAAGGACAGGGTGCTGCTCCAGGTAGAGGACGAGGGGCCAGGCGTGCCGGAACCATACCGGCAACAGATCTTCGAGCAGTACTTCCGGATTCCCGGAACCTCTGAGCGTGGCTTCGGACTCGGCTTGTATATAGCCCGTCAGCTGATGGAGGTCCACGGGGGCTCCATAGGCGTGGACGGCAGGGAGCCAAGGGGCTCTCGCTTCACCGTGACGTTGCCGGCTCTGATGAAGGGCGCGGACCTAAGAGTCCGCGGGCGCGCGAGGCGTCCTCACCCACTCTCCGCCGCCCGCGCCCAGCAGCGCCTGCACGTACAGGGCGACCTTCCAGACCAGGTACGGGGGAGCCACCAATAAAGATCGCCAGACGGTGAGGGGCGCTCGGGCTAGGAGAAGACCCCCCACCACGTGCGCGCCAAGCCCGGCCAGGGAGCCTCCCCCAGCAACAAGCAGGACGGTGCTCCCCAAGAAGAAGCCCGCAAGACCGGCCACCAGGCTCAGCGCCGCAACCACCGACAGCGGCGGGATCAGAGGTTCTACCGCCGCGTCCACCATGACCAAGGAACGCCGGCGCAGCCCTCGCCACAGGAGCGATAGCGAGGAACGACGGGCGACCTTCCACCGCCCCGCCTCCCAACGCAGGTTCTGGCTGCGGGCTCCGGCAAGAGACGAGGGCATATCAGCCCACACCTTTGCCTCCGGAGCGAATTCGACGACGACCCCCTCTTCCACCAGGCGGATGTGCTGCTCGGCGTCCTCGGCTACTGAGAAGGACTGCCATCCTACCTCCGCCAGGAGGGCGCTGGAAAAGGCCATTCCGTTCCCCTTCAGACCGCAGGAGCCGCCGAAGAGACTCTTTCCCAGAGGGCGAACGTAGTGCATCAGGGCGAAGGACGCGGACCGCAGAGCGGAAGGAGTGGAACGGGCGTCCAGGACACCATAGTACCCCTGCACCACCTGCGCCCCGGCCGCCAACCGCGTGTCCATGGCCCTTAAGAACTCCCGGTCCACGACCGAGTCGGCGTCAACCATCACTACCGCGTCGTATCCTGCTGAAGAGATAGCCTGTAAGGCCCAACGAAGCGCATGGCCCTTTCCGCGACGCTCGGGGTCGCGACGGGATAGCACGCGGGCGCCCGCTGCCCGCGCCAGCGCCTCAGTGTCGTCTTCGCAGTTATCGGCGATCACGTAGATGTCAAGCAGGTCAGCCGGGTAGTCAAGATCGTGCAGGCTCTGGAGTAGGCGCTCTATGACCCTCTCTTCGTTGTGGGCTGGGACCAGAATGGCGAAGCGGCTGGACGGCTTCGCTGGTGGCACAGGTGGCCTCGTCCGCAGGCGGGCAACGGCGGCGGAGGCGGTCAGACCCGCTGTGTACAAAGACGAAGCGAGAGCAATGCTCGCGGCTGGCCAGGCGAGTAACAGGAGGAATTCCCTGATCATGCGCTTCTACTTACGTCCGCTTCTGTGACCTCCTGCCGCGCGTATGTTGGGTCTATAACAGCGGCCAGTCGGGTCACGAACTCGTCGAGCGTCATGTGCTCTTCCACGAAGCGACGGGCGTTCCCTCCCAGGACTGCCGCCAGTTCCGGCCGCTCCAGCAGGTAGACGATGGCCGAGCGCATAGCCTGAGCGTCTCCCGGCGGAACATAGATTCCCGTGCACTCCTCCGGCGAAGGCCCCTCGGCAGGCCAGACGTTCTGGCCGGCGCTCCAGAAGGGCCCCACCACCGTGTCCCTCTGGCCACGGGTCTGGGTCACTATGACCGCCTTACCCATCGCCATCGCCTCCAGGATGGTGGCGATGCCGGCGGGGTAGGTGCTGTTAACAAGGGGGACCACCACGAAGCGCGCACAGGCGTACAGCTCCCTCAGTTGTGGAAAGCCGTAGCTCCCCACGGTCACATTGGCGGGAAGCCTCCTGCCCTGGAGACGGTTCCGGTCCTTCGACCAGTGACTCATGGCCGCGATGGATACACCGACGGGCATCTCCCCTATCGCCTCGATCAGGGTAGGGTAGTCCCTCTGCTCCATACCGCAGCTGAGAATGAGTAACTCCTCACGGCCGGGTTGTGGTCGCCAGAAATCCACGTCCACCTGGTAAGGAAGAAGGTATACCTGGCTCGGATCCACACGCAGGTTATCGATGGCGAACTTGAGCTGGCTACTACAGTGAACGATGAGCGCGTCTATCCCCGGTCTGGCCCAACCGGCCACGAGCCGCTTTTTCCAGGCCGAAATACCGTGGCCGATCATGACGTGCCGACAGCGGTGACGCTTCCCTGCCAGCTGAAGGCCGAGCAGCAAGCCTATGTGCTCACCATCGGAGAAAACGGTGTCGTACTGGGGCAGCATCCGGGAGGCCAACCAGGCGTGACCCGCTCCCCGCCTGACCATTCGGTCCAAGCGCCTCGCCGTGGGATCGGCTCGGACGGCAGCCAGATCGACTACGTCAGCGTCCAGCCTGTCCGCCAGCTCCAGATAGTCAGCGCGGGGCCAGGTCCCCTCACAAACCTGCTTTCGCGCCGTCTCGCAATCGTCTGTTGTGATCAGGAGGAGGACGTTACCCACCTTGCGCCCTTCCGACTCTGACACTCTTCAGACCACATGAGTGGCAATTCGCTAAGGGAATTCTCCGGGGGTCCCACCCCCAGAACGCCGCGCATCTTCCGGACATCGGCGACAAAGCGAACCACTTCCGCCTCTCTGGCTGGACGGTTCTTCACCTCCGAGCGGCTGCCGGTTAGGGTCAGGATGTGCTGCGCGAGATCCAAGAGCGGAACGCCCCGCCCGCTGCCCACGTTCACCGGCCCGTTCGCAGGGCAGGACGCCGCCGCTGTCAAGGCGACCATCGCGTGCCCCACCCATAGGAAGTCCAGTACCTGTTGGCCTCCGTACAACTCGAGATCCTCACCCTGGCGCGCCCGCTCCATCCACAACGGGATCACGCGGTCTCGGTCCCGTGGACCGTATATGTTGGCGAAGCGGAGGACCAGACACTCCAGGCTGCTTACCCTCTGCCAGGCGCGGCAATACGCTTCGGCGGCCACCTTGCTAGCCCCATAGGGATTTTTTGCCTCCAGGGGAGCTTCCTCAGGCACCGGGAGGCGCTCCGGCTCTCCATACACCTCCCGTGATGACGCGAAGACAACTCGCCGCACACCCTGGGCGGCCGCCGCCTTGAGAACGTTGAAGGTACCCAGGACGTTGGTCGTGAACGAGTAATCGATGTCCTGCATCGCCCCCATTACGTTGGACTGGGCGGCCAGGTGGTAGACGATCTCGGCGTCAGTCATGGCCCTCATCACGCTCGCATAGTCCCGTACGTCCTCTGTGACAAGCGTGATCTGGCGCTCGTCCAGTCTGGCGCGCAGGTGCGACAGGCGGCCGCGCCGGAGGTTGTCCAGCACCACCACTTCATCGCTCCGCTCAACCAGGGCATCCACCAGATGGCTCCCCAGGAAGCCCGCACCGCCCGTTACCAGGATCTTCACGTCGATATGACCTCTCGCTGCGCCTCCGCCGACGCCTCCCGCTGGGGACAGACGCTCTTCAAAACGTCCAGCACCTGTTGAGCGTTCCGGCGGCTGTCGAAGCGCTCCTCCGCAATGCGCCTTCCGTTCAGCCCCATCTCCACCCGCAACCCGGGATTCCGCGCCAGCACGTCCAGGGCGGACACCAGCGCAACGTCGTCCCCGGCCGGGATCACGAATCCGTTGAGTCCGGGTTCCACTGCCTCAGGCAGGGCACCGACGTTGGTCGTCACTATCGGTAGGCCCGCGGCCATCGCCTCGCTCAGGACCACCGGGAAGCAGTCGCCCAGGGTTGGAAGGACGAAGATGTCAGCCTCCTCGTACAGCGAAAGCAGCTTCGGCGAATTCGGTGCCAGGCCACGATACACGTGCACGCCGCGCTCCGGCGCCACCTCCTCCTGCGTTACCAAGTGGAGTTCGACTCGGTCGCGCAGGCCTGCGCGATGAGCCTGAAGCAGGACGTTTCCGCCCTTGCGGTGGAAGTCGCCCCCCACGAACAGGAGGCGCACCGGGCGTTCTTGACCGTTCACTCGTCTCTCCCTCCCAAAGGGGAACCTCTCGACATCCGCCCCAGGGGAGATGACATGAATGCGATCGCCGTCGATGCCGTAATCCTCCTTGAGTGAGTTCTTTGCCCAGTGGCACCAGGTGACGATAGCAGCCGCCTTGCGAAGGACCTTCGCCCGGACCCGCCGCTTCATGGCTTCCAGGGGCCGGGGCAAGACCCGGTGTCCATACCACGAGCCTACCTGGTCGTAGTTTTCTGGAGTCGCATCTGAGGAGAGCACGGTGGGGATCCGGTCCAGGTAGCGGCCCGCGAATAGAGTGATAGTGAAGGTATGGATGAACAAGGCGTCCACCGGCTTGCTGGCAAGTCGCCGGAGCGCCCCCCACGCCCCAAGGCTCCCTCGCAGGCTCCAATTGTGGCGTATCAAGGGCAGCGAGCCAGGGATCCCCGCCGGCGCAAATTCCACTGGCGCCCAGTCAGCGACAACGTCGGGGTCCCCGTCCACGCCCCGCTTGAGGGTGTTGGTGTGGCTTCGGTGGCCGAGGGTCTGTTCCATGATGAACCCCATCCGCCACGCTTGCCGTTTCCGCCCGTTGCCTTGCACCGTAGTTAGCCTCCCCCTGAGGTCCCCGTTCACAGCGGCATCAGAGCTCTAGATGCCCGCAGTCTGTTCCGGCCTAGCGACCGATTGGCGCGCATATAAGTTGGCGACATGGCCAACCGGCAGCCACCCCCTAGCGCTCATTCGACTGCTTCATACACGGCGATTGTATTGGTGTCCCGTTGATGACAGGTTGAGGGGGCGTGAAGAAGCCGTTCGGACTGATTCGGGCAAGGCCCTCATCTCTCGGGCGCGAGCTTTGCTAGGCGTTCAATCGGCCGCCGGCTCCCGCCGACGACCCGCGAGACCTGCCATCTAAAACGGACCGGAACTCGGCGACGGAGCCCAGCTCATCACATACGCCCTGGTAGTACAGCAAGTTGTAGGCCAGGCTGTAAGTCCACCTGGACAGCGGGGATATCCCAACCGCTCCGGCCACGACAGCCAGCCCTACGGCTGGGACTGCCACGACCCTGGATCGAGTTGCCCCCCCGCTTAAGAGACGAATTAGCCGCTGTACCAGGGGATGCCGCTCGGGAAACTCCCGGCTTATCACACCTAAGATGTAACCGTGGCCGTCATCTCTCGACATGCGCACATCGTTGACGCCGTACTGGTAGGGGATCCTCCACCAGGCTCGCAGCGTGCGGCCGGCATAGTGGGTAACCACGGCGTCCGGCTGAAACACGAAGCGTAGCCCCATGTCCCGCAGGCGGTAGCCCAATTCAACGTCCTCGGCCCGCCTGTAGGTAGAGTCGAAGCCGCCCGCCGCCTCGAAGTGTCGCCGGGCCAGGGATGCGTTGGCGGTGTAGAACTGGCGTGGGCTGGGTCCCCACTTCCCTTTCAGCATCGCCTCGTATTGTTTGTCTAAGACCTCCTGCTCCCAACGGACCCAAGAGGACAAGCGCTCCCTCGCCGGAGAAATCATGGGACCCACCACAACGGCCTCGGGCTCCGCCTCATGGGTAGACATATGGGCGGCCAGTAGGTCGGGGTGGGTCACCACATCATCGTCGATGAACAGAAGGTACTCTCCTCCCGCCTCTGCGGCTCCAATATTTCGGGCGCTGGCTGGGCCGGCGCGCTCCGCTGTCAGGACTCGAAGAGGATGGCGAAAGGAATAGAGTGCCAGCGCCTCCGCCGTCCCGTCCTCGGAGCCGTCGTCAACCACGATCACCTCGAAGGGCGGCGGCTCCACCTGAGCGTTGAGAGAGTCCAAGCAGCGTCGCAGGCTTTCGCGGCGGTTGTAGGTGGGTATGATCACACTTAGAGCTCGCGGCATCTCGGCCCCCTAGACCTTCGCCTTTAGCGATCGACGCGCGGCATCAACGTCCGCCTGGTCGTCTTTGGGTTGCTCCTCATACTCCGGCAGGGCACCGATGACGGTGATCAGCCCCAGGCAAAATCCAAACACGGTGAGCGTCCGCAGGGAGGTCAACCCAAGGTCTTGCCAGGCGAAGAGAAACACCATGATCACTGAAGCCGCCGCCACGGCCGCCCACGCCTGTAAGAGCGGCTCCAGCCGCCTGCGCGCCAAGGCCAGCCCACGCATCAAGGCGTGGCCAAAGAACGCCAGCACAAGGATGAAGGTCAGGATGCCTCCCTTCATCCACGTCCAGAGGATCGTGTTGTGTGGAATATACGGCTGCATGGACCAGAAGCTGGTCAGGTCCGGCAACGGCTCCGGCATAGCATAGGGCTTGCCGAAGCCCGAGCCCCAGAACGGCTGCCAGCGGATATTCGTTTCGACGTTGAACGCCTCTCGCTCCCGATACAGCTTGGATGACAGATCCTCTGTTGCCGCTTCTTGGCCGATGACTGTACGAAAGGCCCGGGCGCCCTGCCCGAGGCCACCGCTAGCGTTCCAGAATATTCCCAGGTATATCACCGCTGCAACCATGACGATCGGCATGGCGACCAAGAATAACCGCCAGTTATTGCGCAGCAGCACAAGACCCAACAGGACCAACCCTGCATCCAGGGCTATCAGACCCACCCGTCGCTTCATCACCAGGATAGCTGCCAGAGCCAGTAGGCCGGGCAGCACCAGGATGAACCGCGGGCCGAACCCCTTGCCCCACACCATCATCGCGACCATGAAGATAACCACGAGCCCCGCGAAGATGGCGTTTTCGTGCGCAAAGCCCAGATCGATGATTCCCCGGAACGTACCGGTCCGTACCAGAGCCAGGTGAGTCCACATGGCGCCTGCCGCCATGGCGGAGACCGCCAGCACCAGCACCACCGCCAACTGATTGAAGTGACGCCGTTCTCTAACCAAGTTGACCGTCAAGAAGTACATGGGGAGGAGATAGAGAAGCGCACGGATCTCGCGAAACCCTATCAGGCCGTCACCTCCGGAATTCATCCCTCTGAACAGGCCCAGCAGCACCATGCCGGAGAGGAGGAGCAGCGGCCAGAAGAACTCTCCCAAGCGCAACTGGTTGGTCCGCCCGGCCTGTCTGATCGTGCCCAATATAAGCAGGGCCATCCCAAGCTCCAGAGGGGAGAACGGCACACTGGGGCCCACCAGATCATCGATCCCTCCATACATTGGATTCGCGGTCGCGACGAAGGGGAGCCCGCTGCTCCCCTCGATGACGATGGCAGCTGCCAGGATGGCGTAGAACCCCTGCCGTGGCTGCCACACCAGCCAGGTTCCGATTATGATCGTCCCGAATAGCGCCGCCGCAGGCCACCCGACGACGAAGAGCGCCATCCCAGCGAAGAAGCCCAGGGCAACGGCAATGACCAGAGCGATACGCCAGTACTGGCCCTGCGAATACCAGTAACGCTCCTCGAAGGTGGCGGCGCTCATCACATCAGGCTTGGAAAGTTAAAGAACGCCGCGGCGACGAGGGCTCCCCCGACGATCGAAAGGATGTAGGCCCTCCGGCTCTTCATTGTGAGGAAGAGCCCGGCCAGTGCACAGGCCAGGAGAAGAGCCAGCGCTGTGTTCATCGTCTCGTGTCAGAGGGCGGAGGACTCGCCGTCGATGGAGAAGATGCGGCTCATCCAGCGGGGGGCCGTCAGCCGGGCCCGGTTCAGGACCACGCCCATCAGCTTATCCCTCCCTATCGCCGCCACACCCGACTCGGTCACCGCTTTCGATACCTTCCCCGCCGCTATCACCAGGATGACTCCATCCACCAGCTCCACCAACCGGCCCGCCTCCTCGCGCTCCAGGATCGCTGGCATATCTAGGACGATGATCTGGTAGCGGGACCTCAGGGCCCGGAACAACTGCCCAACGTTCGCCTTGGCCAGTAGGGAGATCGGATCCTCGCTGGCCTGTCCGGCGGTAATGATCCAGAGGTGTTCTATGAGAGTGGGCTGGATCGCCGATTCCAGGGCCTCCTCCAGTTGTAAGCAATCCACCAGTCCGGGGCTCGGGTCTCGCTGCAGGTCTTCGGCCAGGCTGGGGTTGGCTAGATCACCCTCGATCAGCAGAACGTCACTCCCGGCGCGACGGCCGAGGGCGGTGGCCAGCCCCAAAGCCACCGTAGTCTTGCCCTCCCCTTGGGTGGCGCTGCACACGCCGATGACCTTAACCGCGTCTTTGGTTGTGGGATTAAGGCAAGCCTCTGCCAGGCTGCTCATGATGCCATCCAGGCGCTCGAACTCAGGGTTCTGCTTCATCACTGCCTGCACCAGTTCACGCGTCAGTCCCCCGCTCGCCAATTTCTTTTGGTCCGTGGCCCGACGTGCTACCCGCGTAGCGGCGAATACTGCCTGCTTCAACATACGAAAACTGCTTACCCTCGCCTAATTCAGATTCCCAATGAGTCCACGCGAGGCCGCCACTACCAGCCGCACGAAATTCTGGGGCCAGGAAGGCATGCGCCGCCGCCCCAGCTCTGGAACAACGGCCAATACCGGAGCCCCTATCTTCCGCGCCTCGCCCGGCAGCCGGATGCTGTCGTCAAGACGGGTCAGGGCGAAGAGGACAGCACCGCTGGCGGAAACGCCAAGCAACATCCCCAACGCCGGAAGCATCAGCAGGTCCGTCCTCGGTGTCGGCAAAGGACTGGACGGGAGATTCGGCGGATCCATCACCTGGAAGCTTAGGTCCCTTCCCTCAAGAGCGGCGTCTCGCTGCAGATATATGTTTTCCAGGCGGCCCAACTGCTCGTCATACTCCCTTTGAGCCAGCCGAGCGTCGGCCTGCAACGCTGCCAGCTCTGGGTCCGAGTCAATTGCGGCCGTCGGAGAGAGCGTCCCTTCATAGCTGACAAGAGCTTGTTCACTCTCGTCCAGTGCAATGCTGGCCTCTTCCAGACGCGTCTCGTAGAAGGTCTCTGCGGCCTCGGCCTGGTCCATCACGCTTGACTGAAATGTCACGGAGTACGCGTCGATGATCGCACCCACTATGCTTTGGGCCAGGAGCGGGTCCTCATCCCGATGGCGAATCGTCATAACATTCTCGCCCGATGCGAAAACGGCAGTGCCCTCCCGCACGGCCCCGCGCTGCAGCGTAGGACTCAGCCCCTCCAGGCCGTCAACCCTGTCCGCGACGGATTGGCGAAAGGTATCCAGCTTCAGCAAATCGTTCAGCACCCTCGCCTGATGAGCGGCCGGCGTTGTAAAAGAGCTCCCCTGTCCACCCAGCCGGCTGGATAGCAAGGGAGTCCTCTGGGTCCAAACGTGGGCGCTTGCACGGTACTCGGTCGTCTGTCGAGACAAAGACGCAGCCGCCCCCGCCAAAGTCAATATGACTAGAGGCAGGATAATCAGGAACTTATGCCGGAAGAATACGTCCAGAACTTTTTGAGACATGTTTCCTCATCCTGCTCTTTGATCGGCTCTATCTATCCTTGATAGCAACGCGGAGTTGCGTCCGGGTTGAGAGACGGTTAAGGACACGTTGAGCTCCTAGTAGGCGCCGCGACCTGACACGACGGCTGGCACTGTGAGGATAAGCAGCCGCAGGTCAAACCAGAGCGACCACCTCCGGATGTATTCCAGATCCAGGCGCATCATCGCTTCGAACGGGAGGTCACTCCGGCCACTGACCTGCCACAAGCCGGTCAGTCCCGGCCTCACTGTCAGCCTCTCCAGCTGCCACGGTTCATAGGCAATGACTTCTGTCATCAGTGCGGGGCGAGGGCCCACGATGCTCATCTCTCCCCTGATAGCGTTGAAAAGTTGGGGGAGCTCGTCCAGGCTGGTGCGGCGTAGGAAGCGCCCCACTGTAGTCATGCGAGGGTCCTGCCGGATCTTGAAGATCGGCCCATCCGCCTGATTGAGATGCCTCACCTCTGCCAGGCGATCCTCTGCATCCATGTACATGGAGCGGAACTTGTAGCTGGTGAACAGGCGGCCACCCTTGCCCACCCGCGCTTGGCGGAACAGGATGGGGCCCGGAGAGGTCAAGCGGATAGTCAGGGCGATGCAGAGCATCGGCAGAACCGCCAGCATCAGGCCCGCAGACGCCACGATCACATCCAGGACCCGTTTGGCTATCTTCGCCACGCCGGCTTCGGCGCGGGCCAGGGCCACCGGCGTCGCCACCGGTTGTCTCCCTGTCGCCAGCTGACCGCCGGCCTGTCTGATAGCCACTAGGAGGCACGTCCGAATGCGGCCATGGCATCGATGTCTGCTGAGGCCCTCTTGCTCGTGGCGCTCACGCCGAACCCGGCGTAGACAAAGCCCATGCCCTCCATAAGGGTGCCGTCCCAGAAGTTGCGGCCGTCCAGCAGCACGGGTCGTCTCATTCGCTCCCTGATCGCCATCATGTCTAGATCCCGGAACTCCGGCCACTCGGTTACCAGGATCAGGGCGTCGGCATCGTCAGCCATTTGGTAGGGGTCCTCGCAAAAGGTGAGCTCCGGCGCCAGCCCGCGGGCTCGCTCCATTGCCACCGGATCGTAGGCGCGGGCGCTAACGCCTCGCTCCAGCAGCGCCTCTGCCATCTGAAGCGAGGGTGCATGGCGAAGATCATCGGTTCCAGGCTTGAATGCCAAACCCAAAAGGCCGATGACCGCGCCACTCAGATCGCCCAGGAGGCCCTCAAGCTTAGCCACTACCTGATCCCGCTGGCCAGCGTTTACACGCTCCACCGCCTCCAGAATGCGTGGGCTAACATTGGCGGCTTTGGCCATGTGTATCAGGGCCTTCACGTCCTTGGGTAGGCAGCTTCCTCCCCAACCAAGGCCGGCCCGCAGGAACTCCGGGCCTATTCTCGGGTCGTGTCCCATCCCCTCGGCCACCTTGCGCACGTCAACGGCGAATGCGTCGCAGATCTGAGCGATCTCGTTGACGAAGGAGATCTTCGCAGCCAGGAATGCGTTGGAGGCGTACTTGATCATCTCAGCTGTGTTGGGGTCGGTGATGAGGACCGGGCAGTCGGCGAAGCCGTAGAGGTCAGCCACCCGGACGGCGGCTTCACGGTTGCTGGCACCAACCACCACCCGATCGGGGTTGAGGAAGTCGTGGACCGCCGTGCCTTCCCGCAGGAATTCGGGGTTGGCCACCACGTGCGCCGAACAGCCGTTCCGTCCGGCGACCAGCTGCTCCAGCAGGCTTGTCGTGCCGATAGGCGCGGTGCTCTTCTGGACTATGATCGTCTCCCCGCGTACCAGCGTGGCGACGGAGCGGGTGGCGTTGAGAAGGGCCATCAGATCCGCCTCGCCGTTGGACGCGGAGGGGGTCTGGACGGCCACGAAGATGCATTCGCTGCCCGGGATGCACTCTTCAGGATCGAGTGTGAAGCGGAGGCGGCCCTGAGCCATCCCCTCGCGGACCAGAGGCTCCAAGCCTGGTTCGTAGATGGGGAGCTCCCCCCGACGCAGGCTCTGCACCTTCTCACTGTCGATGTCCAGACAGGTCACCCTGTGGCCTAAGTGCGCCAGGCAGGCGCTGGTGACGAGGCCAACATATCCCGCGCCTACGACCGAAATCTGCACCGTTCAAACCTTTCCGGTGGATATACCTGACATAACGGAGGTGACCGCTTCCCTTCTCATGCTAAAGGTGTCCCATGAACCGGAGGTTGAAGAGATGTGGAGATTGGGTAGAGGCAGGCCTCGGCCAGGCTTTACGCCAGGGCCTCAGCTGACGATAAGCGAGTAGCCCAGCCCAGGGGCCGACCGGATGAAGCCGGGCTCATTGGCCGGGACTCCCAGCTTGCGACGAATCCGAGAGATGTGCGTCTTCAGCAGAGCGGGATCTCCTTCCCCGGGACCCTGCCAGGCGAAATCCGCCAAGCGGTCCGTCACCACCACCTTCCCCGCGTTGGCGGCCAGTGAGTACAGAATGCGAAACTCCATGCGGGTGAGCCGCACCTCTTGACCGTTGTTGTGAACCGAACAGTACTCGGGGTTCACCACCAGGTCGCCCACCTGGATGTTCCCCTGGAAGTCGGTAGCTTCACTCGGCCGCGTCCAGCGGGCTAGGGCTTCAATGCGCAATGCCAGTTGAGTGAGGCTGAACGGCTTGGCGATGTATTCTTCGGCGCCCGCCTCCAGGCCGCTGATGATATCGTCTTCGCTATTGGAGCCGCTGAGAAGGATGATCGGCACCTTGGACGACTCCCGGATGCGCCTGCAGACCTCCAGCCCATCCATGTTAGGAAGGCCCACGTCAAGGAGTACCATGCTGGGGCTGTCCGCCTGCCAACGCTCCAGGGCATCTTCCCCGTCCGCAGCCGCTGTCACCGAGTGACCCCGGCGGCGCAGCCCGTAGGTGATCACCTCCACAAGGTCCGAGTCGTCGTCTACCACCAGGATCTTCACGGTAGCCTTCTCCCGCGTCCAGAGGCCTGAGGAACACCCTCTCCTATCAGCAGGCGCTCGCGAAACCAGGAAACTGTGGCGCTCAGGCCGGAGCTTAGCGGCGTTCGTGGCTCCCATCCCAGGCGCTTCTTCGCCTTGCTAATGTCTGGGCAGCGCCGGCTCGGCTCCTCTTCTCTTGCTCGGCACATCTGTATCTCTGATGTGGAGCCGCAGACCTCCTTTATGAGCAGTGCGAACTCCATGACCGAACGCTCATCTGGGCTGCCGAGATTGATCACCTCGTTTTCTGCTCCGGGGCTAAACATCGCCAGCATCAGTCCCTCCACCAGGTCATCCACGTAGCAGAGGCTTCGAGTCTGGAGGCCGCTTCCGAAGACCGTCATGGGCAAGCCCTGTAGGGCCTGCCGGATGAAATTGGGCACTATGCGCCCGTCCTCTGGATCGGAGCGGGGGCCATAGGTGTTGAAGATCCGAACGATGCGCACGTCCATGCTGAACTCTCGCTGATAATTCACCGTCAGAGCCTCGGCAAAGCGCTTGCCCTCGTCGTAGCAGCTCCGGGGGCCGATGGGGTTGACGTTGCCCCAATATTCTTCCCGCTGAGGGTGACAAAGCGGCTCGCCGTACACCTCAGAGGTGGAGGCTAGGAGAAAGCGCGCGCCCCGGCGGTATGCCAGCTCCAGCATCTCGTGGGTGCCCAGCGCGTTGATCGTGGCCGTCTCCACCGGCATCCGAAAATAGGCCACCGGGCTGGCGGGGCTAGCCAGGTGGAACACGTAATCCACCTTCCCCGCCCACGCCAGCGGCAGCCGCACGTCGGCCTCCAGGAATGTGAAGCCGGGGTGGCCATCCAGATGCCGGATGTTCTCCCGGCCACCAGTGCATAGATTATCGATGCAGACCACCTCGTGGTTCTCCCCCAGCAGGCGATCGCAGAGATTAGAGCCGATGAACCCGGCGCCACCAGTGACGATGACAGTTGACAAAGCCGCTCCTTAACCCGGATAGCGTTGTGGTCACCAATATTTATTTATAGTCGAACAGCAGGAGCCGTTTAGTAGAGTTGGGGTGCAGAAGCGGTGCACACTCCGCCGCTAGGTGCGGAAGATATACCCTGTTCCCTGCACCGTCTCGATGTATTGTTGCCCTTCCGCGGTGGAGCCCAACTTCCGTCGTAGGTTGCGGATGTGGCCCTTTATCAGGCTGGCGTCATTCACGCTCTTATATCCCCAGACCTTATCGGTCAGATAGCGATAGCTCAGCACCTGCCCGGCGTGCAGGGCCAGCTCATAGAAGAGGCGGAACTCCAGCTTGGTCAGAGCCACTTCTTGGTCGCCCCTACGTATCCGGCGCCAACCAGCGTCGAGCGTCAGGTCGGAGATCTGCAGGACCTCCTCCGGCAACTGCGTTGTCGCGGGAGCGCTGCCTCGCCGCAGGACGGCGCGGATGCGGGCCAGGAGCTGTCGGGGAGAGAAGGGCTTCGTCACGTAGTCATCCGCACCCAACTCCAGGCCCCGAACGATGTTTTCGTCACCAGTCGAAGCGGTGAGCATGATGATCGGTGTCTTCGAGCCTTCTCGCACGTGAGTGCACACCTCCCACCCGTTGAGACGGGGGATGTTGATGTCAAGAAGCATCAGTTTGGGGGTGTTCTCTTCACAGAGCTTCAGGGCGCTCACGCCGTCATACGCCAGGTGGACTTCATGGCCCTCCCGTCGCAGCATGTAGGCGAGAACGTCAGTCAGGTCGCGGTCGTCTTCGACGATTAGGATCGACATGGCAAACCCCTAAGAGGCGGCGAGGCCGGCGCGGAAGGCTACCGCCGCCGCCTGAACCCTGTTGGCCACCTCCAACTTCTGCATGATGTTGCGGGCGTGTGCCCGAACTGTGTGCTGAGAGATGGAAAGCTGGTAGGCAATCGCCTTATTGCTCTCGCCGTGAGCAATGAGGCGAAGGATAGCCACTTCCCTGGGGGTCAGCACCTCAAGGCGGCCGGCCGTACCCACCCCTGAACCAAGGGCGATGTGATCACGCACCAGCCTCCCGGCCGCTGCCCTGGAGATAGACATCTCCCCATTGAGAACGTCATGAACGCAGCCAACCAGAAAAGACGGGTCGGCGCTGACATCGAGCACTCCCTCCGCCCCTTCCCGGACGGCTGACAGTAGGGCCCTGTCGTCGTCCACAAGGTTGACAAACACCAGCCGGCTCTCCGGCGACTCCTGGCGGATCTCGCGTAGCACCTGCCCCGGCACTGAGTTCCTGAGATGAGACACGAGCAAGAGAACATCGGGCCGCTCTGGGGACAGTGCGGATCGCCAGTCCAGAAGGCCAACTGGTCCGCACACCTGGAAGCCGTCTTCCTCCCGCAGAAGGGCAACGATGCCGGAGCACGCGAGCTTATGGCTCCCGATGACTGCTATCTTCGGCATGGTAGCCCCTCCCCACGCCACCGATTCTCCTCAAGAATCTCTGCGGCGGGCATCCTAACTCGCCTTCTGAGCGCTAGCGTATAGGCCTTCTTCCATCACCAGCCGATAACCTACACCGGGATGCGCAACCATTGTGAGGCCGCACGCACCCAGCTTATGTCGCAGCCGCCAGAGGGCCATCTTCACCGCGCCGGCGCTCGTGGTACCACCGTAGGCCTCTGTGGAGAGATCAGCGGGGGGTACTGGTCGGCCATCGTGAAGCATCAAACTCGCGAGCAACCGCTTTTCTATGGGCGATAGCCTTGGCAGACAGCCCCGAATACGGGAGACGAAAGAGTCGCTCGCTAGCGACCCGTGATAGCGTCTCAGCAAAGCGTGGGCACGAGCTACGAGGGCCCGCGCGCTGAACGGGCGGCGCAGATAGACGTCCGCCCCCAGATCAACGGCGGCGACCTCCTCGGGATCGCCCCCGCCGCCGACGATCAGTATCGGCGCAGAGGTGAGCCGGCGCAGCAACGGCAATAGATCCCCTGCTTGCATCGGTGGTACCTCCTCCGCTAGCAGGATCAGGTCCGGGTTCCGCTCCAGCGTCTCAAACAGTCCCTCGATGGCGCCGGCGGCTTCAATGACCTTAAACTTCGCTCGCTGACACGCTCGCACCAGCCAGAGCCGCTCGACCTCAACCGCATCAATGATCAGGATGGCCTCATTCACAATCTCCACAATGTCCCACATGCTAGTACATTGCTCCCTAATATAGGTAGGACGCCGGAGGAAAAGCCGCGGAAAGAAAAGGGAATTTTAGTGGAAAAGTGGTTACACGGTCGTCGGGCGAGACCTAGCGAGTACCGCGCCTTGCGCCGTCTGTGTACGTCAGACGGTAGCCAAGGCCGCGCCGGGCGATAATATTCACGTCAGAGTTGCCTTGCTCATGGAGCTTCTTACGAAGGCGCTGAACGTACTTGCGGAGGCTGTCGATGTAAAGACCTTCATCGCTCTCCCAGACGAGCTGCTGAAGCGCCTGGGTCGTTACCAGGCTTCCCTTGGCGAGGGCGAGCTGGTAGAGCACTTCGAATTCTTTGCGCGTCAGGCACAGCTCGCGTCCGTTCACGTACGCCTCATAGATGTCTGCCTTGACTTCCAAGGACCCGCAGGTGAGTACCGAATCGTCGCGCTGTTCGGCAATCCGCACGCGCCGTAACACCGCGGTCAATCTGGCCACTAGCTGCATAGGGCTAACCGGGCTGCCCAGGTAATCGTCACCGCCGGCTTCCAATGAGTCAACCATCTCCGCCTCGTCTGGATGTTGCGCTACGATGACGAGGGCGCCGTCGAAACTGCCTCTGATTTTCCGAACAAGCTCGAACCGCTCAGCCCGTGCCACAAGTTGATCCACGAGGACTACATCCGCTCCCGGCGCGGCCTCCAGCAATCCGTCCTCCGTATCGACGGAGGAGGTCTTTGCGTCGGGCCACCTCAAGCGTATGGAGAGCATTAGGCTCTGTGTCAGGTCCGGGGATTGGATGTGAGCTACGACATTCACGGCCGCCCCCATCTAGTCTTCTGTGTCAGCGCAGGGCGAGACAGCAGAGTCCGCCCGTTCGTGCCGCATACACTACTCTCCGGCGCATGTCCGCAGTTCCCAGCAGTGCTTGCGGGGCTGCTCCGTCGTGAGCCGGCGATGCGACGGGAGTTCATTCTGCTGCCCCTGGGGTCAGGTGCTGAGCTTCCTTTTCATGCCGTCCGGCCTGCGTAGGAATTTTCGCAATTCACTCCTCTCGACGCGGTATCCGCTTCGCCCTCCCAAGAACTTCGCCTCCAGCTCGCCCCGCCTAATCCATCGTCGAACGGTGTTCTCGGTTACTGACAACATCTCGGCTACATCCCTTACCGTCAGCCATTGTGACCTTCGTCGGCGATTCGAAAGCGGCTTCACGTCAGGTCTAAAGGTGCTCACGTGAACCGCAGCGGTTGATAAGTTGAGGAACCTTCACCGTTACGTGACTCTCCTCCGCCTTGCTACATAAAACCCTCTAGCCTATAATAAATGAGTACGGTGTGTGTACCCCACACTCTGTATAATGGCCCCGCGTGCCCTAATCCAGCCCGGGGCCATATCTTTGATTAGCTCATCACGACTCTTCGATTGGCGATTGTGCCGATCAAAATGCCTACGCGATCCCCTTCGATCTCACTGGGCGCCCTGTCGACGAGCGGGCGGCTTGCTTCACCCCCTACATAAGTCCGATCAGAAAATTCTGAGCGGCAGGCTTGTCGTGCCGATAGGCACACGGTTCTTTTCTGGGACTAAAATAGTCTCATTGAGCGACAGCACATCAAGTATTCGAACATAACAAGTATTCGTTGTCAAGGTGTAAAGTGGCCTTGATGTATCTTCCGCTGAAAAGATTTATTCGAGGCTTCATTATCGCGGACATAACGGAACTCGCGCATTCCTAGATGTAAGTATTTTTGTAACGAGTTCTAGTCATGCGATCCCCCCTCGCATACGACGCAGATTGAGCTCGGCGGCCGTCAGCGCGGTAATACGTTCTCGTCGCCGGCCTTCTCTCGCGAAGGGTTGTTCGTCTAGGAAACCCACGGTGACGGATGGTCATGCGTGAGATCCTGGGGATGACCGGAGAGGAGGTCGCGGATGTGCTGGCGTCGGCGGACGCCGCTCAGCACGTGCTCGACCTGCCGGGGCGCCCGTCCCTAGGGGAACGGCTGGGCCGCCAGGGCCAGGAGCACGTCCGGCGAAACTTCCTCATCACCCGACTGGTGAGCCCAACAACTCCAGCACCAACCGGTTAAACGTCTCCGGATCCTCGAAGTAGACCGAGTGGCCCGCCCCGGGCACCACCACCATCCGCGCGCCGGGTATGAGACGGCAGGCCAC
>CAZYOV010000028.1:0-23624 GCA_964649215.1 uncultured Dehalococcoidia bacterium | reverse complement strand
CAGGCGGTGAGAGCGCTGGAAGTCCGCCAGGCCCCACCGGCATCCACTTCATCAGTCCGTGAGGCGCCGACCGGCATGAAGGCCTTCTCCGGAATCGCCATCGCCGGACTTCTCCTTCTCGTCTTGGGGGCAGGATGTACGCAGGAGGAAGAGCCCCCGGTGGAGACCCCTCCCTCCGGGGTCACCCCCATTCCCCCCAGCCCGCAGGCGGGGCCCGAGATCCCAACCCTTACGGCCGAGCAGGAAGCGGAGGTGCAGGACATCATCGCCGGTGACCCGACCCTCCGCCAGATCCTTGACGGGCGCAGCTACTCCGTAGATGATATGGGCCCCTGGACCGGCGGCATCGATCCGCAGACCGGGGATTACCTGCTGATCGGGGCTACTGCCAGGATCACGTTGTCGGAGCCGGTCGCTCGCGTGGAGATGGCCTGGCCTTATGCGGTGGGGCGGCCGTACTACTACGAATGGCCACCCGAACTCCGGGAACGGTTTCCCGGTCCCTACCGAGAAGGAACCGAGCGGTTCAGGGTCGAGAACCTGACCGAGATGAACGTCCAGGTAGACCTGGACCGCGCGAAGCTCGTCGAGATCATCGTGCTCGACCTGCCGGGCGGCCAGAAGATCACCTATCCGGTGGCCCCCACGCCGGAGCCCGTCCCCGGCGGCGAGGAGCTGGCGCGGGAGATCTTCGAGGACGACGAGCAGGTCCAGGCGATCCTGGCAGGCCGCGACTACGAGACGTTGTCCGTCTCGACGGCCGCCCAGGACGACTCCCGGCTGGCCAGCGTCATCGTCCGCTGGGACGACCGGGAGGACATCGAGGCGGACTGGCCGCTGCTTATTGATTTCGACGAGGACACCGCCTCATACGAGGTGCAGACCATCCACTTCACGGCGGAGACGGTGGGCCAGCTGTACGTGCTCATCGACCTGGACGAGCGGCGGGTGGTGGCGATCGAGCCCAGCGTGGGTGACTGAGGCCGAGGGCAGCGCGCATGGGCCACGGCTGGTAGTGTAATTCGCCCGGCTCAAGTGCTAGGTTTCAGTTGAGATGCGAAGAAGAGGACGGCCGCGCCATCCCGATATCCTCACGCCGCGGGAATGGCAGGTCCTGACGCTCCTGCGCCAGGGCCTGACCAACGAGCAGATCGCCCAGCGGCTGGGCATAAGCTATGACGGCGCCAAGTACCACGTCTCCGAGATCCTCTCCAAATTGGGCGTCAGTAGCCGCGAGGAGGCGGCTGCCTGGACCCCCGAGGAGCGCAGGCCCCTGTGGGCAGGTGCGCCCCTCCTGGGCTCGCTGCTGGTGCGCCTCTCCCTGGGCACAGCGGCGAGAGCGGCAGGGGTGGTGGTCACAACAGCGGCCCTTGGCGGCATCGGGCTCCTCGTGTGGGGTCTGCTGGTGACCAACGGCCCCGATGAGGCGGGCCCAGCCGTCTCCCAACCGACAGGGACGGAGACGCCCGCAGACGGCGGCGCCCCGCCGGGTCCTGCCGCCGGCAAGATAGCGTTCATCTCTCGTCGCGACGGCAACGCCGAGATATACACCGTCCAGCCTGACGGGGGGAACCTCTCACGCCTCGTCAGCGATCCGGCCGAGCAGGGCAATATTGCCTGGTCCCCGGACGGTTCGCGCCTCGCCTTCTACTCCCTTCGCGGCGAGCGCTGGCAGCTCGACATCGTCGACGCCGACGGTTCCGGGCTTGCGACGATAGCGGACGGCCTGGTGACAGGCCATGACCCGATCCCGCCCGTGTGGTCGCCGGACGGCTCCCGCCTCGCCTTCGAGTCCGAGCATGAAGGCGACATGGAGGTGTACGTGGTCAACGCCGACGGCACCGGGCTCACCAACCTCACCCGGAACGGTGCTCACGACAGCGGACCGTCCTGGTCGCCGGACGGCTCCCGCATCGCCTTCTCGTCTGACCGGGGCGCCAACGCAGACATCTACGTCATGAATGCCGATGGCTCCGGGGTCACCCGCCTCACCAAACACCAGGCCGTGGACACCGCCCCGGCCTGGTCTCCCCGCGGAGAGCGCATCGCCTTCATGTCCTTCCGCGACGGCGAAGCCGAAATCTATGCCGTGAACGCCGATGGCTCTGGACTGACCAACGTTACCCGCAACCCCGCCGCCGATTTCCCGGGCGCTGCGGTGGGTCACCACCCGCCCGCCTGGTCGCCGGATGGTTCCCGAATAGCCTTCGTCTCCAACCGCGACGGCAATGCTGAGATATACGCTGCCAGCACGGACGGCTCGGGTGTGACGAGGCTTACGAAGGACCCGGCGGACGATTTCTCTCCCGCCTGGTCGCCGGATGGATTATGGGTGGCCTTCGCCTCGTCGGGGGATCTTTACGTTGTCGCCGCCGATGGCAGCGGCCTCGCCCGCCTGACCGACGCGCCCCAGGCGGCCGGCCCGGGCGCCTGGCAGCCTGTTCCCGACGAAGAGACGTCGGGGTTCGTGCCGCCGGAGGAGAAGGCCGGCCCCCTCAGGCTGCGCCTAAGCCCGGAGGACGGGCTGGTCCTCCTGCGGTGGGACGATGCCGGGGACGAGGCCGGTTACACGGTGGAGGGCAGCGTCAAATATGGGCCGCCATGCGAGCTCGTCGAGCAGGGCCTCCAGGCGACCGAGGAGTTCGAGTTCAATCGGCAGCTAGCAGCCGATGCGGTGGAGTTTGTTATCCCAAGGCCTGTGGACAAGCGGCTGTCTGTCACGCTGGAGTTGGTCCTCGAGGTAACGGCCACGGATAATGAGGGTGCCCGACTGGTGGCCGACAGCATGGCTTTCACCGGAGACCCGATCTGCCCGTGAGGTGCAGCTCATGCAGGGGAGCGATTCGATGTCCGGCACTGCCCGTAGGCCACGGCCCTGGCTCTGTTGCGGCAGGCGCTCGTGGCGCGGCGATAGCGGATCGTTCGAGCTGCTGCCTTATTCCGGCAGCCAGGACTGTCTTCACCTGGCCTCTGGAAGCCGTCCCTTTCTTCCGGGGTGCACCGTCTGTACCAGTGGGACGTTTTCATCGCAGAGGATCGCTGATCGTGGTTCGAGTCCCTGTTGCGAGGTGAGGGGTCAATGCAAGGGGCGCGTGCCGACGCCGAGGCGGATGACGCCGCCCTCGTCGCGGCCGCTCGGGCGGACCCGCAGGCCTTCGCTGCGCTCTACGAACGCTACCTTGGGCCGGTCTACCGGTACTGTCACGTTCGGCTGGGAAGTCGCGAGGCGGCCCAGGACGCCACGAGCGATGTCTTCCTGAAGGCCTTCGCCGGCTTGAGTGGCTATCGCGGCGGGGAATTCGCAGCTTGGATCTTCCGGATCGCTCATAACGTGGTGGCCGATCGCCACCGCAGACGCCGTCCAACCGAGCCGATGGAGGCTGCCGTCGATACGGAGGATGCTGGCTCGACGCCGGAAGAGGTCGCCGTGACGCACGCCGAGCGCGAGGCGTTACGCAGGGCCTTAGCCGTGCTCCCCCACGGCCAACGTGCAGCGATCCAGCTACGTTTGGCTGACTGGCCGGATGAGCGGACTGCCGTCGCGCTTGGCAAGACGGTGGCGGCGGTGAAGAAGCTTCGCTTCCGAGCGGTTAGACGGCTGCGGAAGGTTTTGGCTCCCAGCATGGAGCATCCAAAGGAGGGGCATGATGAGAAGGCGTGAACAGGAGGACGCGGAACTGCTCGACGAGTATTGGAGCACGCTGCCACATCCAACAGCAGCACAGCCCGCTGAGCTTGACCCCCAGGTAGCGCTGGTGACTCGGCGGCTGGTAAGCGCTCTCAAGCCGCCTGAGCCGGAGGCCGCCTTCGCGGAGCGGTTGCGCCGCCGGCTCGAGTTGCAGGAGCCGACGGTCATCGCTTCATGCGCTGCTCAAGTGAGCCGATGGCGCCCCGCCTGGCCACTGCGCCGCATGGTGGCGGTGGCGGCTGCGCTTCTGCTGGCCATCGGCCTCGTGGGTGGAGGCGTCTATGCTGCCTTGAGTGTCTTCCCGTCACCCGGGCCGCCCCCACCGCCTGCTTCGCTGGAGGACTTGAGGCTGGTGGCGGGGGGGGTGGACAAGAGCGCCGGGGTGAGCGGTCGGAAGGTCGGGTACGCCTTCATCGTGGAGAACCCCAGTGAAGACCTCGCGGCCGAAGGCGCCACCTACCGAGTCACCGCCTACGGCCTGCGGGGAGCCGTCCTGGCGACAGACTCTGGCTCGATACCGGTGATCCTGCCAGGCCAGCGGATTGGGGTTGGGGGCTTCCTCACCCTGGCCTCAGGAGAAGCGGTCGATCGCCTCGGTATTGAGATCGATACCGGCCGCCTCACCGAGGTGGAGCCCCAGCCGACGCTCGAGGTTGGCGATGTCGAGTACCAGCCTGATGGGCAGTCGCCGAAGGCGACCGGTATCGTTCGAAACCCCTACCAGAAGGATGTCCAGCGCGTACGTGTGTCGGCAGTTGCCTACAGCGCTGAGGGGATAATCATCGGCGGTGGAGGCATCGTGGTCCGTTCCATTCCCGCCGGCGGGCAGGAGGCCGTCGCAGTGCCCGTGACGACCTCCCAGCCGCCGGCGACGGTAGAGCTGTATGCGGGTCTCGGTGCCGTCAGTATCGACGGCTCTTCGTCTCCGTCGTCGGGGGGAGTGGCATCACCCTCGCCGGCGTTGTCAACCCAGTGTCGGCCTGGCCCGGGCCTGATTCGGACGAGGTGCGACCGGAGACCATCGTCGAGTTCTCCCGCTTCAACGATGTGGTGATCGAGCCAAGGCCAGGCATGCACTAATCTGCCTTAGTGTCACCTCCGCATTCGATTACGGGTCTGCCTGAGCCCACACTCTTCTCGTGGACGCCTGCACCCTGTGCGGCCGCTCCCCGACCGCGATCTTCGCCCTCACCGTCCAGAACGGCGACCACCACGTAACTGCCTCCTGGCGCCGTGAGGTCCTGCCCGTCTGCCTGTGACGCTACCTGTCGGCAGCCACCGCGAAGTCGATGTCTTCGGGCTTCACTTTGAGGGCTCGGGCCAGCCTGCGCCGTGTACTGGGTCGCGGTTTGCGACGGCGCAGCTCGAGATCCACGATCACAGACTTGCTGACCGTGGAAGCCCGGGATAGGTCATCCTGCGAGAAGCCCTTTGTCTCTCGCAGCTCCTTGAGTGGCGTAGGCATATCAGCACTGAAATAATACCATAGTGGGACCGTTGTGGAACCACAGTCGGCTAGGTCGATCAGCTGAGCGAGATCCCCAGCTTGTGCACCGCGGAGTCGGCCAGACCTCGGACCCAGTGGACGTATCGCTGGCTAGTCTCGATCTTCACGTGTCCCATCGCCTCCATGATGGAGAAGACGCTGGCGCCGCCAAGCGCGGCCAGAGTGCCGAACGAGTGGCGCAGCCAGTGGGGGCTTAACGGTTTGTCGATGCCAGCCGCGTGAGAGGAAGCCCTGACCCAGCGCCAGATGGTCATGGGTGAGGGCGCCGTGCCCTGCCGGTCGGCGACGAGAGGACTGGTGTCGCGGGCTGAGAGCTCCGTGGGCAGGTGCCAGCGTTCACGCTCACCCTCCAGGACGCGCATGAGGTCGGACCGCATCGCGATGACCCTCTCCTTCCCTCCCTTGCCTACCACCAGTAGGCCCAGATGGCCTCGAGGGTCGCGAAACAGATGCCGCCACTGGGCTCCGGCCAGTTCCGCCACGCGCAGGCCAGTCCCCAGGAGGACGGCGACGGCGGCATGCGCCTGCGGACTCACCTGGCGAGCGCCAGCAAGCAGGCTGCGGCACTCCTCCGCGGTGAGATATCGGTTCATCGATGTGATGGCTACTCGCGGTCTCCTCAGTGCGTCCAGAGGGCTTTGTGGGACTAGCCCCAGGGCCTGGCAGTGGCGCAGGAAGCTACGGACGGCGGTTATGTGGTGAGCCACCGATGCTCTGGCGAGGCCACTGTCCGCCAGGGTGCCCACGTAGTTCAGAGCGTCCTGTACGGTCACTTCCTCGACGGTCTTGCCAGCGTGGGCCAGGAAGCGTTCCACAGCGCCTCGGTAGCTGCGGGCCGTATGAGGGCTGCCGGCTCGAAGGCCTGCTACCCATGCCCGGACTATCGGATCTGTCGCATCCACGAATGCAGTCGCTCTCTGTTCGATGACTATAGTATAAGTATAGCATGACTATAGACCGAATGATAGATAATAGTAGGTATCTAACATTGGTGTCTAAGCGGTCTCAGACGCGTGATCCGCTCTGACAGGCGAGGTCGCCATGACTGCAGCACCTGCCTATCTACGTGTCACCCGTCACTCGCGCCGAGAGTCGAGGGCAGTGAATACCTCCCCCATTGGGCGGCGTTAGAGCTCTCGGAAAACCTCGGAGCTGAATGGAATGTCTGCCGGCGGTGCCGATGTTTCGGGTGCGCCTGCCTCGGCCAGCCCGAAGAGAAGCTCCTTCGCCTGCGATTTCGCCACCTCGAAACGGGCCCGCAGTGCCTCCGGCGACTTCGCGAGAAGTTCCGTGTGGAGCTGGTCGTTTGGGCTCGGCTCGACGTGCATCAGAGGCGTCACGCGTAGGAGACCGGCGAACGGGAATCCGTGGCGAGCGAGCCGTCTGATAGCGTCCTGAGTGAACTCGGGTGCCGCAACGTCTCGGAACATATCTGGCTTGAGTCCCTCGGCCAACTCAATGTGCGTGGCGAGCAGTAGAGTCTGCCGAGCGCGATCCTCCAGCGCAAGCCTCTGGCCACGGCTCTTCTGTTTGCGTACCTGGGCCTCCCTTTCAGATATACCTTCAACCGATTCGCGTACGTCTTGCTCAGCAAGTGAGACGCTATCGGCAGGCCAAGAGTCGCCCGGAACTTCAAAAGCCTCCGTCAACTCTTCCAGTGTCGCAATCGGCTCCGGCCCCGCTCGGTAGAATCCGGCTGCTCTCTCTTCTCCCTCAGCGGTGACGCGCAGAATTGGCCCTGTTGAGCCCGGCTCCGGTGCTGGCACGCGGTCAAGCATGGCCGTCAGAATATCGTCCCCGAAAGTGAGGAGCCGCAAAGTGTCGGGATGCGCGTCGAAGATATCAGGGGAGAACGTTACCCCGCACTCCTGGTTGCCTAGAGAGAGCAGGTAGGCCCCCGCGATGGTGGGGTGATGCTGGAACATTTTCTCCGCACTCATGGAATCGACAAGCGACTTCTCGAGGTCCTTCAGTGTCACCGGCGATTGTGCTGGTTCGGGAGCCGCAATCTCAGGGCTGAGGAAGGAGTCCAAGTCGAGTTCTTCGAGTCGCGCGGATTCAATCTCTTCCTTCAACTGCTGGAGCTCGGCGTCCAGCTGAGCCTCTCGCTGTTCCCTCGCCGTTAGAGCGACCCGCTCGATTACCCGCGAGACGCGGGCCAAGATCGGCTGGAGTTCGCCCACCACGTCAACGAACCATCCAATCCGGTCTGAAAGACGATGATAGACCTGTGCCTCGACCGTATCCTCGATGAAGAAGTGCCGTATCCAGACTTCAGCATAGCGCTGGCCGATGCGATCGATACGACCTATTCGTTGCTCGACGCGCATGGGGTTCCAGGGCATATCGTAGTTAATCAAGACCCCGCAACTCTGGAGGTTCAGGCCCTCGCTTGCCGCTTCTGTGCAGACAAGTATCTTTATCTCACCTTCTTTGAAGCGGTTCTTGATATCTTCCTTCGTTGTCGGTTGCCAGTCTTGCCCGTCCCACCACTCGCCACTGCGGCCCGAGTAGCAGCCCACAGCGCCGCCGTAGACCTGACACAGCTTTTCGCGAATATAGTCCATTGTGTCGGTGTACTGACTGAAGACGATCGCAGTGTCGCGAGACATGAATAGCTCGCGCAGCGTTGATGTCAGCTCCTCGAACTTGGAATCTCCCTGAAGATTTCGGACCTCGAACAGAAAGTTCTCTACGTATCTGAGTTCTCCCATGAACCGAGCTCGGTCCCCATCCTCGGTGTCCTCGATAACATCGTAGTCAAGGTCATCGTGCTCAGTGTCATCGTCATCGAAACCCTGGTTGGCGGTTTCACCGCGCAGGAAGGTAAGACGCCGTTCTAGACTCCTCTCGATCGCATAGAAGCTGCTCGTGAGTCGGCGGCGGTACACGGTCATCACGAAACCGAGGCCCTTCCGTTCGTTCTCGTACTTCTGGTAGAAGTCACTGATGTACTCATCGATGCGGTCATAGAGCCTGTGTTCGTCTGGAGGCATCGTTATCCATTGAGGGCTTGGCTTTCGAGTGGGTACATTCTCTGTGAGGATCCCGCGGGAGACATACTCGCGCAGCAAGCGACGGGTATTGCGTTGCGTGTACCTTCTTAGCGGTGTGTGCTCTCTCAGTAACTGCGCGGCGGCCCCTAGAGCGAGCGGTGACAAGTGCCGAAGGCGAGACCAGGGGTCGCTGTCTGACATCGCGCCTTGTATCGCCGCCCACTCGACAGCCCCGATCTTCTCCTGGATCGTTTGCGTCCATCGTCGATCGATCGTTCCACCAGTGTCCTTGTAGTCATCCAGCATTCCGAATAGGAACCGCCAATCGCGGTCCTCGGCATCCAGACGGAGCTGACGGAAGAAGCGGACGAAGTTAGAATCGCCGGCGCCCCACCGGCCCCCAAGTCCGAGCAACTTGAGAAGATCCCAAACTTCCACGGGGTCCATCTGCATCGGTGTCGCAGTGAGAAGAAGGATACACTTCGCTCGTTCCTTGAGATCTGTCAGTAGCTCCAGCATCCGATTCTTTCGCGGGTTGGGGACGTTGAACTCCCTGCGCCGCGCGTGATGCGCCTCGTCCACCAACAGCACGTCCCATGGTTGCGCTGCGAGTAGCTCAGCCTTGCGATTCTGCCGCTTCGCGAGCTGGGCTGAGGCGATCACGACTGGACAGGCATCCCACGGATTCACGCCGGAGACAGTACAGTCCCGCCCGAAGTGGTCTGTCAGACGGAACCCGTCGTAGATGGGCACGTTCAATGAGAACTTCTCATAGAGCTCGTCCTGCCACTGTTTCGCGATGCTCTTTGGGACCAGAAATAGAACCCGCCGCGCGCGGCCGTCAAGGAGGAGTTGGCGGATGATGAGACCAGCCTCGATTGTCTTGCCCAGGCCGACCTCGTCACAGAGGAGAAACGACTCTGGGAACCGAGCGAGGACCTCTTCGACCACCCGTGCCTGGTGCGGCCAGGGCCGCACAGTGCTCGTTTCGACGCCAAGGGCTGATGCGTTCCGCAGATAAGGAGCATCCCTGAGGAACTGAAATATGATCCGTTCGCGCTGCGGCACAGCGACCGACTCGACGCGGTATTCCCCAAGCTCGTCGCCAACGACAACAACATCGGAGGGCTTCCGCCGATCGAGGGGGTCATACTTGGGTGCAGAGTTGGGGCGAAGCCTGACCAGCCTCTCGCGAACTGCATCGGGGGCTGGTATGCCGATCCATGAAGGCTCTTGATCTTCCCACAGCATGTCGAAGCGGCGGCGCACCTGGGCGAGGTAGGGCGCGCTCTCGTTCCAGGAGAAGTACACCGAGAACTGCTCGTAGTTGTGCTGCCAGGACTGTGCGCTCTCGTTTACGCTGCCACTGAAGGCGACCTGATCTCCCGCAGCATCGGTGAAGAGACCCTCTTTCGGATGGTAGTAGTCCCAAGACTCGTCGGCCGCCAGTGGCTGGCCGTCTGATCCCCTCGGGAGCACGATGCGGATCTCCAGCGTGCCGTCGGCGATCATCCAGGCGAGCGCCTCCAACCGTCGCCGTTGCAGCTCCTCCACCGGGTCGTCGAAGGTTGCGAGAAGGCGCTTCGTCACCACGTCCGTAAGGTCTGAACCCTTGCGGATGGCCTCGGCGTCCTCCTCGGAGAGCTCCGCTCCGACCAGCAGGCGCATACGTCCGCCGTTGTGGATCAGCGAGGCCACGCCCTGGGCGGCGATTGCAAGGGATGAGCTGGAGAAGAAGCCGGCGGAGCGATCGGAGCGGACGGATGCGGAGAGAGCCGGGATGTAGAACTGGCTCAGCCGGTCATCGGCTGGGCCGTAGGATATCTTGAAGGAGCACTCGCGGAGGGTAGACGCCGTCACTCTCCCGCACCATTCTCCTCGTCTTCCTCCTCCTCCTCGTCTGCCAACTGCGGAAGGCGTTGCTGAATAGCTTCCGGCTCTGGCTCCGGCTCTTCGGCCGGTGGCGTCACGTCGGGGAAGAAAGCGAGGCGCATGTTCTCCAGGACATCGGCCTCCGGGCGCACGAAGTTGCCCTTCACTCTCGTGCGTGGAATGGCGGCGATCACAGCTTCCAAGAGCGCCTTGAACGTACTGTTTGCGGCGAGACCAGCAGCGTTGCGCCGACGGATGCAAATCGCGCAAAGTTGGCGACGGCCTCTTCATCTGCGTCAACGATTTCGGTGCTAAACCATCCAGGATAAAGATGTCCGATGGCGACCTTTTCCCACACATAGAAGAAGTTGCTCAATTCGGCATACATCACGTTCGCGTAATAGGGAGGGTCAACGCAGATCGCATGCACCGAACGATCCGGGACGCTGGTTAAAGACGCTGCGTTCGCGCGCTCAATCCGCGAACGATCGACGGCGCGTTCGCCCTCAACGGTGAAGAGTGGCGTCTCGGCCGACTCAGCTAGCCTGGCGATGCCCGAATAAGCATCGGTGATCTGGTCAACGGTCCAAGGAAGCATATTGTGGGCCGCGTCGAACTCCGCAAAGCTCCACTTGATCGCAAAGTTGTGGCGATCGAAGGTATTTGCAATGATGCCGCGTTGCGGTATCCATCGGGCCATGTATGAGTTTCGGTCGCATCCTTTGTCGAGGACGAATGCCAGATAGGTCATTACCGCTTTCGCGCGATCCGGCGGCATCGCCTCATTGATCTCGTCGTTGATCGCTCGTATTACCTGAACGCACGTGCCATGCGCCAACAGTTGGCGCGGGCTAAACATGTCGCGCCAGAGGGGCATGCCGTAGCGCAAGGGACGTGGGTCGTTGGAAACCTCCGGGAAGGGTTCCGCTGGTACCACGCGATCACGATTCCAGCGGGGCAGACGGCCATCGAGTTCCGCCGCCGCGGCAGTTACTGCGTCGATGTCTGCCTGCGTTGGCACTCGGAACCCGAGACCCTTCGAAGTCTTGACGGCAACAGCGTAAAGCTGCTGTCCCATGCGACCCGCCTGGGCTTCCGCCCTTATGTAATCGCCGTCGATTGCCTGCCAATTCGCCCATGGCGATCGGCCAACCCCTCGCTTTATGGTTCCTTCATCAGGCCGCGATTTGACGGCCTCTGAACCCGAGGCTATCTCGAATCTGCACTGGCTTGACAGGGGATCGGCGACCATTCGGACGGCCATTGGCTCCGAGCCTTTTCGGAGCCACCAGGACAGGCTTAGAGGTACAGGCTTTCCTGTGTAAGGGCAGGCAACGGTTCTCGCCCAAAGGTAAGCAAAAATGCTCTCGCTTGGTTGCCTCGGGTAGAACTGCCCGAGATCTTCTTCGACGCGCTTCGCCAATGCGCGGCCATATTTTAATATGTCGTCTGCTAGGGCGAGGCCAAAGCGAGCCGGGTAGTCTAGTGTGGCCTGGAGGATGACGGAGGCGACCGGGTTCAGCTCATACGCATGGGTCGTAAGACCGAAGCGTAAAGCCTCAAAAGGGATGGAGCCACCTCCAGCCATGGGGTCCGCAACAGTGATCGCAGAGGTCTCCCAGACGTACAAGAAGAGTCGTTGCATCAACGTAAGGTCTTCCTCACCTGGGACGACAGTGAACGCGCGAGGATAGCCGTAAGGATTGATTTTGAGTTTGATGTCCCGTTCCTTGGCATACGCAATGAGTCGCTTACCTGCCTTCGGATCTCCTCTGATCCCTAATAGCCTAAGAAACCATGCCCGATATGAGTCCTCCGTCGGGAACCGTGTACGGAGATCCTTGGGCCATTCGTCAGAGTATGCGGGTAGTAGCGACGCTAAGACTGCAGCGCGGCTAACCGTGAGTGGCCGACGCGCCCACCAAACGTGCAGGAAATACAGCGGTGGCAGCGCGCTGCTGGCACCACGCTCACGCTGGCTTTCGATCCCCAGCTCCTCGATAGGTAGCCAGTCCTCGATTAGGACCCTGGGTCGTTCGGTGGCGCTCATTCCGGAGCCAGAAGGACGCGTAGAGCGTGCTGGGCACGCCGCGCCTCTTTCTTAGCGGTGCACTTGCTGTACCAGTAGTAGGCCTCTTCGTCAGGCATCCTGCGGACTCCCTCTGCCACTTGTTCGATTCGCTGGTGGCGTCGCAGCGGCTTCACGGCGAGCAGCAGCAGAGCCAGTCGCACGCCGATTAGTTCACGAAGCCCAAACGGTGTCTTGCGGCTCCGCTTCAGATCTTCTTGGCGGTAGCCGGAGTCCTTCAATGCCTGCAGCACCGCGTCGGTCACCGCCCTGAGAGGCATCCCCCAGGCCCTTACTACCCGAACCGGCTCCGGCCCGGGACCATTGCGCCGGATCTGTTTAACGGCCACGCCGTAGCCATTCACATCTCGCGGGAACACCTCGAGGGAGAAGGGCAATTCTGTCATTTCGACGTGGCCTCCGGCACTGGCTCGCCTGACACCGTCAGCTTGCCCAGGTTAAGCTGTGTCAGCACGTCGCCGATGGTGGCGAACTGCTCCTCCGCGATAGGGAGTCCTCCTGCGAAGTCGCCTGTCACGGTCATCCGGACGTTGACGCTACTCGCCTCCTTGCCGAACTGATCGATCACGGTCTTCAGGCGCTTGTAGCGATCCCAGGGGCCCCGGAAAGTCGTCTGCATGTTCCCACCTCCGCCCTCAACCGGGAACTCAGACGTGAACGTGAGATCGATCCTGAACTCGCCCTTGCCGAACTGCGGCACTGCGAGACCCATTGCGATCAGGTCGTCCATGCCCTCCTTACCCATCCCATCACAACTGATCGCCAGCCGCTTCAGGGCCTTGACCCCCTTGTCGTGCGCCTGGTCCGACAATGCCTGGAACACCTGTCCCGGCGCACCTTCCGCCTGAAGCGCGCCCACAGGCGGCGGTTTCTTTCCATCGTCACCGTCCTCGGCACAGACGCATGGTTCTTGGTGGCAAACGGGGCATTCCTGACGTTCGATCTCCTCACCCTTTATCCGGATACCACGGGTCTTCGCGCCCTCAGGCGTGTACAGTTCGTAGTCCTCGCCGAACTGAACCAGCGGGGCCGGCGACGCGCGGCTGTATCCCACCTGCTCCTGCGAATCGAAGTAGACCCAGGCGCCGCTGCTGACGCCTGCCTTGATCGCGGATTTCAGCTGGTTGATGTCGAGCAGCATCTTGAGCCCAACGCGCTGGGCGAAAGTTCGCCGCAGCTCCTCGGTCGTAATGCTGTCCCGGTTTGCCGTCCACGCCTTGGCCTTGATGAACGCTGGCGGCATCGGTGGGTCGTCCTGGCGCAGGAGCTTCTGGACGCCGTCCTTGCCCAGTACCCGAAGGAGGACTTCGTTCTGGTCCTTCTTCACGTCGCCCTGATCCTGAGCGGGGAGCGTTTCGCGCTGGAGGTTCGCCGAGTCCGCGGGCGCATCTTGTGAGGGGTAGTAGAGGAATCGATATGTCCTGGTGATCGCCACCCGCACCTCGAGATCGGACGAGTCCCGCATCTCGCGCAGCTTCTTCTGCTGGTCAGCGTTGAAGTCGCTCATGCGGTCGGGGCTGCCCACGATGCGCTCGATGGCCAGGTGGCGCTTCGCCAGATCGACCATTCGCTCAACCTGATCCTTGTCCGCCACGAGGAACATGAGGTTGTTTCGATAGATTCGGAACCCGCCTTGCCCGCCGGACCTCTCGGCTATCTTGTGGACGAGCTCCGGTGGCTCAGCGGAGCCCGTCTCCGCCTGGGCGGCGTCGTAGTGAATCACCGCCACCTTCGGCTCGTTGGCGTCGTCATCGACATCGCCAGCCTCGACGGGGAAGTAGACTGGATTGAGGAAGCCCTTCTTCCAGATGCCCCGCAGGCGCCGATCCAGTTCCTCCTTCGCCTTCACTCGGCTGACGACGCCGACCTCGTCATCGATGATCTTACGAAGCGCCGGTTCAGGCTTGAAGCGATAGTCGTGGCCGTCGTATTCGAGGTGCCAACACTCGTCCAGCATCCCCGCAAGTGCTTTCTGGAGATGCGCCGGGTCGTCTCCTGGCTGGAGAACGGCCAACGTCAAGTCCGCAGGATCAACGCCTGTCCTCACGCCTTGGGCGAGACTGTGGAGAAAAATTGTGATCGCCGCGCGCCGGCCGTAAGGGGGCTTACCAGCGTCGACAAAGTCGCGGTCCACCTCGGTAGCGTGCGCAGCCGAACCAGCGAGCGGGCTGACGATGTCCGCTTCTATGATCTGTTTGAAGACAGGACGGTCGAGACGGCTCGTAAGGTCGTTCGCAATATCAGCATTGCCTAGATCAAGATGATGTGGATGGATCAGGTAAGTGTCAGAGGGCTTGTCCTTCCAGAGCTGGCGCACGGCCGTGGCCAGCAGCCTGAGCGCGCCACGGGTCTTCTGGAAGTTCGGGATCGTGGCGGTCTTGCGGTTGAGCGTTGTCAGCAGTTCAGGATGGAAGGGGTAGTTGAGGTGTATCTCGTCGCCGAACTCCGCGCGCTGTGAACGCGGTGGCAGGTCAACGTCCTGAGAAGCCAGTTGCCGGTAGTAGGCGAGGTACTCGTCCTGCGCCTCCGTTGCAGCTGATCCATCGGTGGAATCGAAGAGCCGGTGTGTCACTATGGCGGGAATCTCGTCCTCGGCCGCAGGTGTCAGGACACGCTCGCTGCGGGCGGAAACACTCTTCGCCTCGGAGAGTTCCTTCTGCATCATCTCGGTTTCCTTGGCGAAGGCATCCTTCGAGTCAGCCAAGGTCAAGACCACTGCGGTCTTAGGTCGGCTTGAGGCGAACTCCAACAGCGACATCAGAAAGCCGACGGTCTGCTCCGCCAGTGTCGAATTGCCGACAACTCTGGCGCTGGCCGAACGGAGGTGGCGAGCGAGTTCGTCTATCATGACGAGGAGGGCGCCGTCGCCAACGATCTTCTCAATGAATTGGCATCCGGGGGCCGGGCCGCCAGCTTGGTCAGAGTCAGCGACCCGCGCGTAGCCTTCCTTACCGCCGAGCTGATACGCTATTTCGCCCCAGACCGTGAACGTGGTTACATCGCCGTGATCGAGTCCGCTGGTCTCCATCTCGGAGCCCACGATGCCTGCGATAAAGGGTACGGACTTGGTCGGTACAAGGCTGGCATCCAAGATTGAGACAGCCTTCTTTGCTTTCGCCGCCTTTGCGAGGTGATACAGCGCGATGAGGTTGTGGGTCTTCCCGCCTCCAAACTGGGTTTCCAGCCTGATGACCGCCGCGGCCGCAGGGCGTTCAGTCAGACGACCAAATACCTCGGCGGCGAGGGTCTTCAGGCCTACCGTTGGGTAAGTGTTCTCGAAGAACCGGTCGGGCTTCTGATAAATGGGATCGGCTGTCCCGTCCATCACGTCGCGCAGCTTTGCGGCGAACATATCGTCGCGGAGTTCGCCCGTCAGTACGTCGTCGCGTGGAGTGCAGGAGTCGAAGATGGTTTTCATGTCGCGCCTGTGATTTTACATGATGGAGGCATCAATGGAAGGTGCGTCGAGCGGCGTAGCGCCACGAGTTTCGAACAGGCCTCGACACCGTTGATACGGACAAGGTGGGTGGCGGAAACACAATCTCGTTATCGGAAGGTGCTCCCGCCCGCCAAGTAGGGGCAAAGCGCCCGACTGCTGTCATGCGGTGGGCTAGCCATTTCGAAGCAGGTCTCGGAATTCGAAGTGACCACGTGCTCCCAATCCATGAATTAGTTCCGTCGCTACATCCCTGGTGTCAGCGTCCCGGCTCCGGAGAGCTGTCTCTAGAACGCTCCGAGCGTCTTCTGCCCACCCGTAGATCCCCCAATCTTCCTTGTTACCCTCCACCATTAACTGCAAGCAAGAGACCGCTTGCTTAGGCATGGCGGGAGCCAATTCAGCTAGGCGTTGGACTACTCTGAAATCGAAGTCGGCGGTGCCAGCGAATTGAAGAGCGTCCTCTAGGTTGCCCAAAGACCACTCATCTTCGAATCTTCCCGACTCGAACCACCAACCGAAGGCCGCAATTTCTTTGACATACGAGCGAGAGGATTCGCGACTCTGAGCCTCGCGCAATCGACTGCTCCAGAGCGCCTTGAGACGGTCTAGGACTTCGGGCTCTAATTTGTCGCCATCACGAAGCCTTCGTCCCACAAACCCGAGTGCATGTGCGCGGAGTTCATCTCCCGCCCTATCGTAGAAATCTGCGAGCAATCCCCTTGGCTCTTCCAATTCCAGCCTGGCGTGCCAAAACATCACCATCAAATGCTCGGCCAGACGTTCGTCAGGGTCGCCAAGGCGTCGGCGCTCAGGAGACGCTGTTCCTATCAACTGTACGGCGTGATGATACTCGCCCCGCAGGATCGAGAAGACATCCATGAACACCTGAGGCCCTGACAAGTATGCCTCCCAGGAGGCGTCCCAGAATATCCGGCGGGCGCCCTCTTGCGGGAAGATTCTGGTCCGATTGCGACTGGCCCAACGGGTGTCCAATCCTACAAGCTGCGGAAACGATCGCCCGTAGACCGCACGGATGGCCGTGGCAGCGTCCCTGCTGATTTCCACATGAGCGTCGAGTACCTCACGAATTTCGGGAGTAGACTCGAACCCCGGTCCCTCGCCCTGTTCGTTCAGATGCCGACGGCTCCAGAAAGCATACATGAGCACAGCGTGCATGGCCTTGCCTCTGGTGGTATTGAGAGACATGGTTAGAGGATCCCAGTTGGAGCCTCCGTACTCGGCTTCATGCTCTGGCGTTGGATCAGGATCCTCCGTTAGTGGACGGAGAATCTGCCACGTGACCGGTCGGTGCTCAAAGCTAATCTCTGCAGGTCCAGTTTCAAATCCTACATGAAGCAAGTCGAGCACCGAGTGTCGAGCCCAATCCCAACGTGGCTCAAGCCCCCTATCCGCTGAGCGCCTTGATGTATCCCCCGGCTGTCCTACCACCCAGCTGCATAGCTGCAACACCGGAGCCCAGTTAAAAGCTGTGTGAGGTGCGGCCTCGCGCAGACCCATTAGGAGGGCACGTACGTACGTCGGATCAAGGCCCTCGAAACGCTGAGCTTCAGTCGCCATCAGGTCCGGCTGCGACGCCACGAGTTGCGTCAATTCTTTGGCCAACCCTTCAGTCGAAGGCTCTCGGGGTCCAGCCGATGGCCGCCAGGTCCGCAGGTATTCAGTTAGTTCGTCTACCGACATCGCTCGCAGCTCTTCACTCAGTTTCGGACTGGTTGAGCCTTGCCAGCTGGTCATTCGAAACGCAAGAAAGTCTGGATGTTCAGGGCCTCCAAGCTCAGAGACAAGCTCGTTGTATACATCCAGCCATTCTGAACTTAGATCACCGCTCATGGGGGCTAGACGGTCTCTTCTCCAGCTCTTGGTGTAGATCTGGATCTCCTCATCTGAAGGCTCTCTCCCAGGCCTCTCCTTCGTTCGCAGCTTGAAACTCTCGATGTCGGGTCCTTGTGAAATCCAGCCCAAGATGATGTTCTGAGCTTCCGGAGACAATCGGCTGAACGCGGCGCGTAGGAGGAGATTGTATTCGTGTCGGAGTCCTGGGTCGTCAAACGATGACCGATCTGTAAGTCGATCTTGCATTAGAGAAGGAGCCTCATCTGGGAACGCCCTCAGTAGGTGAAGGGCTAGCCGACGAAACACAAGCCAGCCCTTACCTTCTAGCGTCTCGACCAGTTTGGGGACGCGAGATGAATCCCTGCTGGCGACCCTCTCAGCCGCGTCTCGCACTGCTGACACCAGAAGGTCCTCGAGCCGTCCCCCGGGAGAGTTCTGTTCGTGCTCCTCAATCGCAGGCCTCCAGATGAATGAGTAATCGTGACCCTTCTCATCTTCCTCGTCTTCTCTCATCACCTGGATCGCTTCTTCGAGCAGGTCGCACAGCAGCGAGAATGTTCGTTCCGGCGCTGCATCCAAGAGATCGGGAACATTCAGCCTTAGAATCTCGCCATATGTCCAGTCAGAAAATCGTGCGCGTGGCCGGCGAACGAGGCCAGCCACCTTGTCCTCAACACCCTCGGTCGAATCGCCTTGATTCGCTGCGATGGATAGCAAGCGTCGCGCGAGCTCGAGAGCTGCATCGGACTGGCCCCCACGCGCGAGGTGGCTAACTAACCGGCCGAGTGAGCTAGGTAAGATAAGGTACAGGTGGTTCTGCGATTTCACCCACGTCGACTCCCTAGTTGCCCAAGATCCCGCCATCTCTGGTGGGAGACCGCATGCTGCTTCGGCCAGATCCTCATGGACACGAACATTTTCAGTTTCAGGCATCTGTAGAGCCACGCGAAGAACGATCTCCGCTGCCAAGGGCGCCATTCGAGCAAGGTAGCGGGATTCGGGCCAGAACGGAAAGCTGATCGATTCTCCCTCCACGATCGGTGGCGGTGGACTCTGAAAGAAGCCATTTTCTAGAAGGGGCTCTATCCAGCTCGGAGACTTCAACTGATCGAAAAAGTATCGATAGTTCGCAGTCCGCTTACCGATTTCGCTTAATGCCCTCTGCACAACTTCGGGGCTAGGCATTTCCCTCACCCTCGGCCACGATGGCGTCTATCATATCGAAGTCTTCAAAAGTCCGCGGCACCAGACGCTCCAGAAGAAATCCTTCGAATGCCCTCATCCAGGTTTCGAACTCGTCTTGAGAGGTCTGCTTACGATGATGGGCCACGGCGACGAAGAAGTCTCTCATCTCGTCCCATGCGCTCACAGTGAGCCTCTCTAAAGGCTCCGGTAGCATGTTGCCGGCCGGATCGAGGCCCCTGAGGGCCTTGGTCATTTCCTCGAGCCGGCGTGGATTGTGTTGGGTGAACCATTCAAAAAACAGCCGCAGCCGGTCAAGGAATTTTCGGAGAGAACCGTCAATATCGCCGGCCCAGGTCGAACCATCAAAAGAGGAGGAGTTCCGGAGCGTCTTGTCCCATTGTGCCTCTAATTCTATGGCCTTCACCTTGAGTGATTCGAACCGCGCCTTCGTTTGAACGTCAACGTACGCCGGCAGCTTTTCCATTAGCTCCCGAACCCCGTGCGCCGCCAATCCCAGCTTGTCGGGATTACCGCCGCTGCCGAGCACCGTCAACGCGCCGGCGTAAATGTTTCCGAGCATCTCATCTTTTTCGGTGAGAGCTCGGTGCAGGGCCAGCTGCGGTCCTGAAAGCACCACGGGCAGGTCGGCCATTTACGCTTATCCTCCAGAGCATGCTGAAGAGGAACCTTAACCCACCGTATTCTAACGCAGGCGCTCTGATCCGCGCCTGCGGCTTCCGTCTGGAGCGCTCCTGTCTCTGATGAGTTGCGCGAGCTGGTATAGATCGTCCATCGCGAAGCAAGAATAGCAGAAACGGAAGACGCGCTCTTCCTAGGACGTCGCGTATTGGTGACAGGCTACATGGCCGAACTGCGCGAAGATGCCGTGAACGGTGCCATGTTTTCGAGGGTCGCCTTGACAGATCAACCGCCTCGGCACCACTTCGCGCCCTGGGCGTTGCCTGTGCCGACCACGTGCCGAGTGACTTGTCGGCAAGAAGGATGGAGGATCGACGATTTCCCGACCAACTCGTCAGGCAGCGGGGCCAACAGGCGCGACGGAACGGTATGGCGAAGACGTTCCCTAGATACGAAACCGGCCTCAGGGGGACGCAGAGTGATGAGGCAGCACGGCCGGACCCGGATTAAAAGTCCGGAGCTCTAGAGTGTCACGTATCGGAGCCGAAGCAGTTCTGGGGCGTGTCCGACCTGGAGGCGGTAAAGGAGCCGCTGCGGGAGCTGAACCGCGCCGTGTCCCAGCTATCGATGATCCTGGAGATGTCCGGCAACCCGATCGCGGTGCTGGAGAACGTGACGGAGGCGCGTGACATCGCGGTGCAGCCGGGGGCGGTGTGGGAGCTGCCGGAGAAGGCGCGCGCCTATCTACTGGACCTGCTGCAGGGCGGTGGCGTGGGGCTGCACGTGGAGTACGTGAACGTGGTGATGCGCGCCCTGCACGACCTGGCGGAGGTGCCGCGCAGCGCCTTCGGGGAGAACCGGCAGGCGCTGTCCGGGGTGGCGCTGCAGATGGAGCTTGACCCGCTGCTGAAGAAGGTGCAGCGCAAGCGGTTGATCCGCTCGGCGGCGCTGAGGCGGCGTAACGAGATGACACTGCGCATCCTGGAGCAGCAGACGGGCGAACGGCTGGCGCCTTATCGATCGCGGATAGTGTGGGGGCCGGCCCCGCCGCAGGACCGCTCCCGTCTGGTGGAGGACGAGACGCGGCTGGTGGCGGCGGGCATCCACTCGCGGCGGACTGCGGCGGGGCTGCTGGACGTGGCGGACCCGGAGGGGGAGTGGGAGCGCTGGCGGGAGGAGGAGGGTAGAGGGGAGTGAGGGGGAGGCCGATATCGATAGTGCTCGCCGATGGCGGGAATGGCATGCCTCACTCGTCCTACGAGTGCCTCGGGACGAGCGGGGAGTTGCGTCATCGCACGGCGGATGCGGGGCGAACCAGAGCGGCAAGCCGGATGGGAGCGCGAGTACATCTCTTCCCGCTCATGGTGAGGGAACTCGTACCATGAGCGGAGCAAGAGCGCGCGTTCCCGGGCGCCAGGTCTAGTTACTCGAGGCGAGCCTATCTGGTGACCTAATCGAGGCCAGCTGCACTGTTACGTCCCATTGGCCGCGTGCCAGCGCCAGCTTCTTCGGGCGTGACCAGCCCTTGATCCGCCGCTCCGCGGCGAACGCCTCGTTGCGCGTATTGAAGGGTTCAGAGAGGATCAGACGGATGGGGAGTCGTCTGGCCGTGTAACCCGCGTATCGCCTGCCGCGGTGGGCACTCAGTCGGGAGTCGAGGTCGCTGGCATGCCCAAGGTTCACACCTTCGGGGCCACGTCACGCATGAATGCCGTCATCTTCTCGCCGACGGCGTCGGCGTTGGGGCCGATGAAGGTGAGCATGACCATGGAGACGCCGGCGTCCTTGTAGGGGCGTAGCTCTTCGATCGTCTGGGCGGGCTCGCCGCGGCCGATGCCGTCGCCGCGGAGGGTGAGGGCGATGCTGTCGGGGTCGCGGCCGTACTCCTTCGCGTACTGCTTGACCTTGGCGTAGCCGTCTCGCAGGGCCTCGGGCGGGCCGCCGGCGTGCCAGGCGTCGCCGTACTGGGCGACGCGACGGAGGGCGCCGTCGGCGAAACCGCCGACCCATATCGGCGGGTGTGGTTTCTGGACGGGCTTGGGGTAGAAGCCCACGTCGCCCAGCTTGTAGTAGCGGCCGTCGAAGCTGGGGTCGTCCTCGGTCCAGCAGCGGCGGATGACTTCGAGATACTCCGCCATGCGGGGGCCGTGGTTGGCGATGGGGACGTTGAGCGCCTGGAACTCCTCTTTCATCCAGCCTGCGCCGGCGCCGAAGATGAGGCGCCCGTTGGAGAGGAAGTCCAAGGTGGCGAGCTGCTTGGCCAGAATCAGCGGCTGACGCTGGGTGATGACGAGGACGGAGGTGCCGAGGCGGATGCGCTTGGTGGTTGCGGCCGCGAACAGGAGGGTGGAGACGGGCTCCAGGAAGGGCCACTCGGGCTGGACGCGGTAGCGGCCGCCCGGGTAGGGGGAATCGATCTTGCGAGGCGTAATGATGTGGTCGCTGACCCAGAGGGAGTGGTAGCCGAGCTCTTCTGCCTTGCGGGCGACTCCGCTGATGGATTCGGGCGTGGCGAACGGCCCGACGTGGGGCAGGTGGATTCCGAACTCCAAGGTGGTCCTCCTGGCTAGGCGTGACGCGCTTCTGGGTGTGGTGGCAATATAGCATGCGGCCGTCGGTGGGCCAACGAGCGGCTATCCGCCGGGACGGGCGAACCCCAGCGCCTCCGCCGCGTCCCGCAGTATGTCGCGGATGCGCGTTGCCTGACGGGCGACGACAGAGGGGCGCCGGTCCAGGGCGAGCTCCTCCTCGATGCTGATGACGGCCTCGCACAGCTTCTTGGCCAGCTCCTCGTCCACTTCGCGGAGGGGCGCGTCGACGTCGTGGGTGAAGTTGTGGACCTGGCTGTCGTCGTCGTACCAGAACTCCGTGGCCGAATCGAGGTTGCCCACGGAGGTGGCCTCGGCCATCCTGGTAAGCCCGACGTCCTCCGTCTGGAAGCCGAGCTGTGAGATGTCGCTGTCGCTCAGGGGAGGCAGGGGATCGTCGCAGGCGCTGCCCCCGCCCCCGCCGCCGCCGCCGAGAAGGAAGACCACCGCGGCTACGATGCCGCCGCCGATAACGGTCACCAGCCCTAGGAACAGTACGATATCGCCGCGCATGCTACTCCCCCTGTGCTTCCAGCGAGTGCTCGGCTCGCAAGAAAGTTTATCAGATTCCAGCGGTCGTCTTCAGCGATCTGGCCGCCGAAGGCCGGCATTACGCGCCGAAGCCGGGGGGCTCAAGTGGAAGAAGAAGAGATCGGTGTGGAAGGGTACGTGAAGCTTGAAGCCGGCGGGCGGGATCGCCAACATATCGGCCAGGGGCCTGTCGTCGCGGCCGGTGAGGCCGTGCCACTGGCCGCAGTTCGGCTCATAGAGCTCACGCCCACGGGCGACCGAGGCCTGAGCCGCCGCCAGGGCTCGCTCATCTTATTTCAAATATAGAGCTTCCAGCTGCCTTCCGATGCCAGGTGCCCCTTGCTGAATACGCACGGACGTTCTATTCTCGCCTTGACCGCTGTTTACGCCGAAAGGAGATGCGCCCAATGGCAAAGATTGATCCCGAGACGATCGCCCTGAAAGAGCAGCTCACCGATGCGCTAGCCGAGATCGACTCCCTGCAGACCGCGGTGGCCGACGCCGAGGCGCGAGCCGCTACGGAGGCTGACCGTGTGGCGTCTGTCCAGAGCGAGCAGGAGGCCGCCCGGGCCGAGAGCGAGCGGCTCAGCGCCCGTCTGCGCGAGACCGCGCTCAAGTACCGCGAGGCGCGGCTGACCGCGGCACCCCATATCCCGGCCGACCTCGTGACCGGCGAGGAGATGGCGGAGATCGACGAGCAGCTAACGGCCGCGGAGCGGGTGGTGTCGGAGATGCAGGAGCGTATGGAGAAAGAGCGACGGCAGGAGTCGCCGCCCATCCCGGCGGGCTCTCCCGTGCGCCGCGCCCCAGACTACTCGGGTCTGCCGGCGGCGGAGAAGATCAAGCTGGGCCTGCAGCATCTGCCGGACTGAGAGGCGAGGCGAACGGGTCGGGCGGTTTCCAGGAGCCCTCCGGCTGCGTCTTGCGCGCAGCAGCCGTCCTGCTATACTCTGCGGGTGACGGATTTCACATATCCGCCTGCCGGTAGGCGGGGTTGCCCGCTGCCCGGCGGTTCTATAGCAGAAGGGCCGCCCGCCAAGGAGGTTCGCTTATGCCCCACATCGTCTGCTGCGTCAAACAGGTGCCGGACCCGGAGGCGCCCGCCTCGCAGTTCAAGGTGGACGAGGCGGCCAGGAAGGTCCTCCCTATCCCCGGCATCCAGCCGGTGCCCTCTCAGTTCGACACGATCGGAGTTGAGGCCGCCCTACGCGTCAAGGACAAGGTTGCCGATACGAC
>CAZYOV010000027.1:0-23803 GCA_964649215.1 uncultured Dehalococcoidia bacterium | reverse complement strand
GCAGGCCGAGCCGCCCATGACCGCCGATCCCGCCGACGAGAGGCTCTTGAACTCCTTCCCGTCCTCCAGCCGATACCGGAGCCCCTCCTCGGTCTCCACCACCTCCGCCGTGTACTCCTTCCCTTTGTACCGGGCGACCAGCTTTGTCCCGGCCGCCAGGTTCCTGTCCTCTATCGCCATGCGTCACCTCCTGGTAACTGAGTTCGTTTGGCGACACACTACTCACTCTGATCGGGAACGAAGTCAACGGGTCACGGCGCCGAGTTCGGGACTTTCCGCACTCTCCGACCCCCGAACGGACGCTAACCGGCGTTAGTGTGTCCATCACTTGACCTCCTCCCGTACCGCCTTCTCGCCCGTGAATGCCTCCCAGCGGGCGATGATCACGCGGCAGTAGCGCGGGTCCAGCTCCATCCCGTAGCACCGCCGCCCCGTCCGCTCCGCCGCGATCAGCGTCGTCCCCGAGCCCAAGAACGGGTCCACCACGATATCGTCGGACCCGCTGCTGTTCTCGATGGCCCGCTGGCACAGCGCCACCGGCTTCATCGTCGGGTGCTGTGGCGAGGCCTGCGGGCGCTCTTCCTCCCACACCGAGTCCTCCTTCCGGGAGCCCTGCCAGCTGGTCTTCCCCTTCCAGCCGTAGAACACGTGCTCGTGCCGGTAGTGGTAGTGGGAGTGCCCGAGCACCAGCCGGTCTTTGACCCAGATGAGCCACTGGTGGTGCTCGATGCCGGCGGCCACGATGGAGGCGCAGAGGGTCTGAATCAGCGGCCCCGACGGGCTGAACACGTAGGCGTCTCCTTCTAGGGGCCAGGCGGAGAACGCCTTCGTCCAGAACTCAGCTTGGTCCTTCCCCAGATCATCGTTGGCGATGGGCCGCTTCCGCTTCCGGCCATCGGGCTCGTAGGCCACGCCATAAGGCGGGTCCGTGACCATCAGGGAAGCCTGCTGTCCCGCCATCAGACGCGACACGTCGCCCGTGTTCGCCGAGTCGCCGCACATCACCCGGTGATCCCCCAGCCGCCAGACGTCGCCCTGCTTAACGCCCGTGTCCTTCGTAGCCTCCTCCCAGGCCGCCTCGAGGTCGAACGTCTCCAGGCAGTCCCGCTTCTCACGGGTGCCCAGCGACTTGAGGAGCATGGCTATCTCGTCCTCGTCGAACCCCGACAGGGTCACGTCGACGTCCGGCGCCTCCTGCAGATCCGAGAGCAGCCGCGCCAGCAACTCCTGGTCCCAGTCGCCGGAGATCTTGTTCAGCGCCAGGTTCAGGAGCTTCGCCTGCTCGGGAGAGAGGTCGACATAAATGACAGGCACGGTTTCCAGCCCCAGCCGGCGCGCCGCCACGAGCCGCTGGTGGCCGCCGATAACGGTCGAGTCCTCCCGCCGGGCGATGATCGGGTCCACGAGGCCGAACTCTCGAATGGACCGGACAAGCGCCTCCAGCTCCCCGTCCGAGATGCGCCGCGGGTTGAAGGGGTCAGGACGCAGGACTCCTACCGGGACCTGCTTGACGGTCAGCGCCCGCTGTTGGCCAGACACCATCAGTCCAGCCACCTCGCGAATTCATCGTCCTCTTCCGTCAGCGGCTCCGGGAGCGAGAGCCGGCTGCGGCTGTTGGGCGTAAGCCCGAACTCGACGGCGAACGCCCTCATCAACTTGAGGGACGATTGGGCGATGGCGACCTCGGGCCGCTCCCGCACCCTGCCCAACGCCGTGACGTACATCATCCCGTGCTCCCGCAGAGCCCTCTGCGCACGAACCCAGTGACCGAATGACTGGCAATAGCAGGAGAACGCTGCCCGGTCCAAGACAGTGAGCAGGCCGAGGCGTTCCAATTCGGGTGCAAGCCGCTTCCACTCCGCCTTCGCCTCCGCGCTGAGCCAGTCCGGACAGTCGGGCGCGACGGACCTGTGCTTGGCGTTGTTGCCCTTGAGCGGCCGTTTTCCAGGGTTCCCTTCCAGCGCCTTGAGGTGCGCCGACTCAGGGGTGGGTCCTCGCCTACCCATGAATCGCTCCGGAAAACGGTGTCAAAACCTGCGGACGCACAAGCGTTGCTGCGCCCCGGTTACTAGGGGAAAATGCTCCAGCGATTTTACCCGGCCCTAGGTTTACATAGCTATACATAGCTACGCATATACCCTACCCTTTCTCTCCCATCGCCCTGTGCGATCGTGGTGCCTAACGCCCGTGACGCATCGTGACGCATGTTTCATATAACCCTCCGCGAGGGCGATTTCATAGGGTTAACAGGAAGTTGCGTCATCATGCGTCATCCGTATCTAAATCGAGCGATTGTTGCGTCACCAGGCCGAGGCCAAACCACCATCTCTGACCGCCGGCCCGGCTGGGGGTGAAGCCTTGCTCGCCAAGGCGGAGGCCGAAGGCTCGTTTGGATAGCTGTTCCTCGCGGGTCTCTTTACACCAGACCGCGTAGGCGGTGTAGAGATCGGCAGCGGTGGCCTTCTGATTCTCCCCCGTGGTACACAGATCCCCGATGAAACTGGCAATGACGTCCTGCTCGGCACGATACGCTGCGGTGGCGGCCTTGACCTCGTCGGGCTCGGTTAGTCCTCCCGCCTGCCACGCGAGGCATCCCTCGATGAGCCAGTTGAGGATGCCGCTGCGCTCTTGCCTGAGTTTGGTGCCCAACCCCTTGTCCTGCTCGTGGTCCGGGATGACGATGTTGAAGGGCACCAGCTTGATACGCCGCCAGATGGCATGGTCACTGCCTCGTATATTCGGCTTGTGGTTGCAGGCGATGACGAGCTTGTGAGTGGCTTCGAACTCCCAGAAGTCTTGCCGCATGAACCTGGCCTTCAGCTTGTCGCCGCCCGTAAGTTGCTTCACGAGCTCCTCGGCCAGCTTGCGATTCTCGCCCACCTCGACGCTGCCTACGAATCGGGCGCCCTTGAGGTCTGCGACCTCCGTGGGATGACGATCGTTGTGACGGCCCAAGAGCAGGCTCGGGGCCGCCATCCTCGCGTAGTCGCCCATGACGTCCAGCATGGCGTTCATGAGCGTGGACTTGCCGTTGGCCCCGACGCCATGCCACATCTCTAAACGGTGCTCGGACACGTCGCCCGTGAGGGAGTGGCCGAGGGTGCGCTGGAGGTATTCGATGAGGTTGGCGTTCCCGTCCATGATGCGATCCAGGAAAGCCAGCCACCGTGGGCACTGGGCACCCACGTCGTAGGAGCAAGGGGCCAACTTCGTTATCAGGTCCCCGCGTCGGTGCTCTCGAAGGGTGCCGGTGCGCAGCTCCAGGGTGCCGCTGGCGACGTTGAACAGCCAGGGATCGGCGTCCATCTGGGCAGGCATGATAGGTATCCCAGGCTCGGACCGCGCCAGGGCCACCATGCCGGCAATCTTGGCCTCGGCCTCGGATCGCATGGCGTGGGTAGCTAGCTTGTGGCGTCGCTCGGCATCGGCAGCCCCGGCCGCCTCCGTGTAGATCGCCCTGATCGTCTGTTTAGCGCGCCGGTGAATCTCCCCCATATCGTCACGGGACAAGCGGGTGCCGTCCCACGCATACCACTTGGATTGCGGGTAGCAGTAGCGGAGATCCCGGCCGTGACGTTGCACCAGGCGGAGAGCATTGCCCAGGTCGGTTTCGTGGATATCAATTTTCCCGTCAACGGGAGATTTTGGCGACGCGCCATTGCCGGAAGGTGAGCGCGCCTTGTATGTCTCCGTCGTCAGCTCCAACGCCCGCTCGATGGTGCCCTGCCCGTAGGTATGCCCATCGCCGTAGTGCCGCTCATCCCATTTCTGTCGATAGAGCCCCGACTGCCGGAAAAGCCCGTCGATTCGTGCTGCGTCCCGGCCGCACCAGAAGGCCAATATGAAGCACAGGGCGCTGTCGGCCTCGCTCTGCGACGGGTAGCCGCTCCAGTCGCCGCCCATTAGCGCCGTGAACTTGGCGCCATCCTTCGCAGTCCTCGCCTTCTCCAGAAGTTCCGCGTCGGCCAGGAAGAGCTTCCCGTTGACGGGAACATTCGTATTCGTTACTTTCGCTTCCGCCTTAGCGAATGTCATGGCGTGTAGAGCCGCTAGCTCCTCGCCCCGCTCCTCAATGGTTAGCGGCGTCCCCTCCAGATGCTCGCCGGTGACACAGAAGTAGCGGCCACTGTCGTACATCTCCAGGGTGCCGCGCTTGCGGCCGCCGGGCGGTAGTGGCCCACGACAGATCACATGCAGGCCCGTCCCTGACGGCGATATCTCGGTGTAGGAGTTCAGCGCGTCCACGACCTCGCGGGCCTTCGGGTCGATCGAGCCGGTGACGGGATTGCGGCATTTGTCCAAGTCCGCGCCGGCGAACGGATCATCCTCCGTGAATACAAACCCGACGCCATTCCAGTCGCCCTCTCCGCTCACCGCGTGCGCCTTGTCAAAGGTCGTCCAGGTGCTCGGGTCGGTGCTGGAGGCCAGCCCTCCATTGATCGCGCTGTACGGCGGCTTGGTGGCCTTGCCGTCGCGCTCTTCCCAGCGCCAGATAACCCACTGGGGGCGCTCGGCGAGGTCAGGGGGGATGGCTGCCGTGGTGGCGCTCATACCGGCGCCTGACGCTTCTCCCGGACTACCCGGAAGCGGAACGTAGGGGCGCTGAATCCACACTCCGGGCAGCGCCTCTTAATCTCGCCGCCCTGCCAGCCGGGACGGAAGCTCTGATCTACGGTGAACTCACTCGCGGCCCGGACGGTCCCGCATTGGGGGCATTGCCGGAAGCGCCATGCGCGCCCGCTCATCGCTCTGCCTTGATATCCTTGCTGGTGGGGTATAAACTGTTCATTAGCTAGCACCCTTAATCTCCCCTGGCGCCAATCCGCTGCCGCGCCGGGGGAGATTTCTCTTCTACGCCTCGACTTCGACCCGCTGGTCCTCAGCCGTCCGGCGCGCAATGTAGGCGCGAAGGGCTTCAACGCTCACGATTCTGCGCGACCCCACCTTAAAGCTGGGAATGTCGCCGCCTAGGACCAGCCTGAACATGAGATCGCGTTTTAACCCGATCATCTCCGCCGCCTCGTTGATGCTCACCGCTAGCTTGCCGTCTGCCATCTGTGTACCTCCATTCCGCCGCTTGCCGTCGATTGCTGTCGATCGCTATTGACAACCAGCTTAGGGGGTGCAACAATGCGTTTAAAGACCTAGAGTATGACGCGACTATGATTATTGCTGGCGACTTTCACGAGGGGCTGGAGCGTCACGCTGATGTGACGGATCTTGTGCTGCCCCCTTACATTGAGGTCTGGGGCGACTACCTGATCTGGGGCTGGGGTTTGTACGGGAAACCGCTGGAGCGAGTGAAGGCTGGTGCGAAGATGCTGGAGCAATTCGTGCGTCTGTCTGACGCGCCTTCGCAATCCATCCTCGACTTCGCGTCGCAATGGGGACCGCTGGAGATCTGTGAGCACGATCTGCCAGCGAGCCATCAACCACATCGCGTCACGCGTGAATCACATTGCGGGGCCCGATACCTACCTTCTCTAGACCGGAAATTCCAGCACGGGGAACCCCTGTCTACCTGGAGGCGTTTCTCGCGGCATGCACGAGCGGTGCTTAGGGTCGCCGCAAGGCTTCACGAGAGAAAATTGGCACACCCTAAGGATTGGGAAGTCGTCTACGAAGGGAGTCCCGATCCGCCTTGGAGACCGCAGACTGTCGCTCGTGACCGGCGGCTTCTCGTTGGAATCGTGGATGATTGGCTCGAGATAGGAGATGTGCGCCCACAAGTTACATGGACAGATCGACCTAAGGTTGAACTGGCATTGGGGGCAACGAGAGGCCACGTCACAGCCGGGACATTTGGCGGACTCGCTGTCCAGCTGATGCTCGCGATCGTTCCCAGCATGGGCGTTGCTACGTGTTCCGATTGCGGCCAACCCTATGTCCCGAAGAGGGCGCCTCCGGCCGGCCGATTGAACTTCTGCGAGGAGTGCGGGCGCCAGGGAGCTATGAGGGCAGCATCAAGGAAATACCGAAGGAAGAAGCCGAAGCAGCATGGTGGCCTTAAGAGGGAGGGCAACGATGTCGAAGAGGGGAAATAGCGAAGGCTCCGTCTACAAGCGTCAGGACGGCCGCTGGACGGCCTGCATCACCCTGGGATACAGCAACGGTAAGCGTCAGCGGAAGACGGCCATGGCAGCCACTCGGCGGGAAGCCGTCCAGCGCCTTGCTCAGCTTCATCACGCGGCCGAGCAAGGGCTGGCGCTCGATGCCGATCCGACCGTCGCGGACTACCTTCAGCGCTGGCTCAAGGATTCCGCCCGTGCTACCCTGCGGCCGCGCACCTTCGCGGGCTATGCCAGCATCGTCAACGGCCACCTGATCCCCGGCCTGGGCCGCATCAGGCTTCGGAAGCTCACCCCCGCCGACGTGGACGTCCAACTGCGCCGGACTGCGGACGCCGGGCTCAGCAACCGGACGGTCCAGTACCATCACGCCGTCCTGAGGCGAGCCCTCGGGCAGGCCGAAAGGTGGGGGCTGGTGAGCCGCAACGTGGCCCGCTTGGTCACACCGCCACGGGTCCAGCGCCGGGACGTGCGGCCGCTCACGCCAGAGCAGGCACGGTTGTTCCTCTCCGGCGTGGAGAATGACAGGCTGGCGGCGCTGTACGCCGTGAGCCTTGGCCTGGGGCTGCGTCAGGGCGAAGCCCTAGCCCTCGCGTGGACTGACATTGACTTCGAGAGCCGGACGCTTACCGTCCGCCATACCTTGCAACGCTACGACGGCGAGTATCACCTGGACGATCCAAAGACGGACAGGAGCCGTAGGACCATCAGCCTGCCGCCGCAACTGGTAGATGCTCTTCGGCGCCACCGGGCACAGCAGAACGCGGTACGGCTGCAGGTTGGCCAGCTCTGGGCAGGCGAGCGCTGGGACCTCGTTTTCTGCAACGAGCTGGGAGAGCCGCTGGACGGAGTAGCGGTGACGCGTGCCTTCCAGAGGAAGCTCGCCGACCTCGGCCTGCCGGCGCAGCGCTTTCACGATCTACGGCACGCCGCGGCTACTTTCCTGATCGCTCAGGGTGTCCCTCTGCGCGTCGTAATGGAAATCCTGGGGCATAGCACCATCGCTACCACGGCCGACACCTACGGCCACGTTATGCCGGAACTCCAGCGCGACGCCACGGAGCGCACGGCTGCGATCCTGTTCGGAACTTAAACCGCGTGGCTGTCCCGGTGGCTGTCTAAAGGCCCCTCGGAAACGATGAGGGGCCTTAGCATTTGGGGCTCAGGGAGCCGCATTTAGATACGGATTCTGGTGCCGAAGGCCGGACTCGAACCGGCACGAGGGTTGTCCCTCAGCAGATTTTGAGTCTGGCCGTAGCTATGATAAACGGTGCCGCCTGCTGCTGGCTAGGGGCGTTTCGTATCTGAATACTGCGCCTCGATCACCCCGCCGTGCTGGCCCGTAACAGCCTGTTGTAAGCCGTTCGTTTGCAAATTCGTTTGCAGTCATGGCCTACCGCCGCCCCTCCAGCCACGCATCGAACCGCTCCCACCAGCGGTCCACGGCCGGCGCTAGCAGCAGCGCCAGGAACCCGGCCCCGCGGCGGGGGGAAGCGTGAGCATGGGCTCACTCATCGCGCTGCGTCCTCACTGGCCTCATCCAGACCGCGGTCACCTCGGGCGTCTCTGCCGGCATCGGTCTCGGCAAGGGGCTGGTCGCCCTCGGAGGCCGCCTCCCTGGTGAAAAAGAGCCAGACGCCAAGTGTCACCACCGCCCCGTAGTCGCCTACCGCGCTGACCAGCCGCCATCCTCCTGCGGCCCGTCCGTTGCACGTCTCGTCCACCATCGCGGCGAATTCATCTTGCTTCATACTGGCCGGGCTACGCGCCACATAGACTACGTCGTATTCCATATCAGTCATCGCTGCCCTCCCGACGTCCGGCCCGTTCGACGCGCTGCTTCGCCCGCTGCCCCGAGATGTCCCGCTGCTCTCTACGGCTTCGCGGATGTCCATTGCCGTGGCGGCGCCGGTGCAGCGACCGCCGCTTACGTGTCGGCGGCATCTAGCTGCGCCCCAGGAGCCCGGCAGCGGCGGGGAGGGCGTAGGGGAGAAGGTCAGGAGACACCGGCTTCGCCTGGCTCCTCATATCGGATCATGATCATCCAACCCATTCGTGCGTCATGTCTCGGTTCGCTGGGGTAGGAGGTTATGGCGATGTCCACGATCTCCTTGCCCGAGTTCTCCTTCAGCCACTTGTTAGCTTCCTCTTCGAGCATGCCGACGGCCATTGAACCAGTCTCCTGGCTGATGAGCTTGATCTGCTGCAAGAGCCCCCTCCTTTTCTCTGTGGCTAACTAGATTCTGGGTCGCTTCTTCAGGTACTCCAATACGGCGATACGGATGACGGCGGACCGGGGGATCAGCAGACTGTCCGCCAGCGCGTCCACCTTCTTCAAGTCGTCGTTGGGTAGCGTGATCGTGACCCTCATCGTTGGTCTTTTCCTCCTGGGCATCTCGCCCTAACTTATATGCCCTCTGCATACGGGGCGTCAAATCGACCCCTTGACAGCCCTATGCACCATGCATATTATAATGCAGTAGTTTGCATACCGTCAAGCGAAAGGAGGCCCCGCATGTCCGCAGTAGAATCACCCCCAGAGAAAACCCGCCCTGAGCCCCCGCCTAAAGGGGAGTACCGGAACGTGTTCGCCTGGAATGACGACTCGATCCTAGACAGGGCCGACAGGCTAGCGTTGGTCGCCAGAGCGCTTTGCCTGCTGGACATCCTGGCTGCCATGGAGCAGGAGCAGACCGGCGAGCGCTGGATGACCGCCGGCATCTCCAGCTCCGTCGCGTCACTCGTCAAGGCAGGGGACTTGGAGGGGGCTTGCAACCTGCTGGTGGCCCTGGAGACCCTAGTCCCTCAATCCAACCGCGATGAGTGGCCGCTGGTAGAGCTCACAGAGTCCAGGTGATAGGAGGCGGCCGACCCGGTCCTCTGGCACCCCTGGGACGCCCAGGAGATGACGGCTATGCTGCTCCTGCTCCTGGACACCGGCCTACGGGCCAGCGAAGTCTGCTCGCTCGACGTCGGGGACCTGGACGGCGAACTTATTAAGGTGCGAGGCAAGGGCGACAGGGATCGGTTCGTGCGGATCTCCGAGATGACGCGGAAGGCGCTGGAGCACTACCTGGAGATGCGGCGCCAGCCATCAGGCGATGCCCCTCTATTTATCAACCGCGGCTTCGGCCAGAACTACCATGCCCGGGGTACGCGGATCGGCGTCCACGCCCTCTACCAGCGCATCAAGCGCCTGGGCAAACGGGCGGGCATCTCCACCAGCCCGCATAGATGGCGTCACACGTTCGCCGCCTTTGCTTTGAGGAACGGGGCCAACGTGAAGGCGCTGCAGGACTTCCTGGGCCACAGCTCGCTGATGACGACGGACAACTGCCTGCGTGGCTTCGGCTAACGTTCACGCCGGTAGGGGCGCTGCTGCGGCACTAGGTGATGCTGGCGATGATCGGTTTGACACACCTTGACGGGTCAGGGAGTGTGGTACAATCGTGGCTCTCAGCCCTCCCAATGGGCTGTGAGGCAGCTAGGGCGCAGCGGTTCGGCGACAGGCCGCTGCGCCACTTCTTATGGCCGTCTGGTGGTATAATCATGCCTCTCGGCTTCATGTGGCTGAGAGCTGGGCGCGGCGGTGATTCATTGGTCTCCCCGCTGCGCCCGTTCTTTGTGGCCGTTTGGCGGTTATCCCGAATGCCCTGACGATCGGTTCATCCCGCCGTTCAGGCCCATAGGCCCGCTCCCGATATACCGCCGCGAGCATGAGGAGCGCACCGGGCACCGGCTGGCGCTGTACTGCTACGTCTGCTGTGACTTCCACTCTGCGGAGACGGCGGAGACGCCGCTGGAGATCGTGTGGCTAGCAGAGAACGCGCCTAAGACGCCGCTGGTGGGGCCTGGCGCTGTCCTGGCGGCTATGGAGGTGCTGAGGCGTGCGGGGTATCTGGTGAGGGTGGCTACGGTGCCGGCGCTGCCTGCACCCGCCAAGCTGCTGCTGCCCTACAGGGAGGCAGAGACGCTGGAGGCGATCAGGAAGCGGCCGGGGGTTACGGTGAGGGAGCTGGCCGCCAGGTGGGGCCTATCTGTCAGCACGATGAAGAGCCACGTCAAGATGCTCACCCTGGGTAAGCACGTGCGAGCCGAGCTCCACTCCTATCCTGGTGAGCGAGGGGCGCGATTCCGCCGCCTCTACGCCGTGGGTGACAAGCCCATCGGCAAGGTGAGGCCGCGGGAGAAGACACGCTGGCGACGGGGGTATACTAGTCCTTGAGGCCACCATGAAAAACATCGGCACCTGCCCGAGGTGCGGGGGACGATCGCTGGCCGAGTGGCTTGACGGCGACATCTCATGCTGGGTGTGCGGGTACGTCATCTACCAGCGGGCGCTGATTCCCGTAGATCCCGACGTCAGGGGTGGTGGAGAGCGACTCCCGCGACATAGCCGGCACCTACGCCCCAAGACTGAGCGTCCCCGCCCAGCCTAAAAGTGTCCGACGTGACACAATTAGGGGCACCAGTGTCTGAGCGGATCACTAGCCGGAACAGACGGGCCCCCCGTTGACACCCGCCCCGCCCAGGCGCACAATCGCGGCGGGCCAAGCACATCATCTAGGCTCGTTGGCAGATAAGCTCCGTCTTGCGCACCTCCGCAAGCAGCGTTAGTGTTTGGGCCGGTGCATTTTATCAAATAGCTACCACGGGCTATCTCTACGGAGCACTGCGGGAATTCTGGGGTGAGGTGTACCTTCTCAAGGCATCTGAAATTGCCACTTGCCAGGTTACTGCATTTGAACCCTTTGAGCGGCGACCTATGAGGCAACATGAATTGAGGTGACAGAAGTGGATTAACGCCCACTGGTGATCGGGTTATACTTGCGTCGTCAGACAGCTAGTGCCGCAAGGAGGGGGATATCGAGCAGTCACGCGAGGAGCGCCACAAGCAGAGCGTGGGGATGAAGTAGTTGTTAGAAGAGTGGGGCATCAGAGGTGCCATCGCAGTCGGCGCCGCCGTGGTGGGAGCTGTGCTGCGGCCCTGGGTTGGCCAGATACTCGCCAGGCGGGAGAGGCTACGAGCTGAGCAACGGAGAATGATGGAGGTCTGGTTGGACCTAGTGCGCCAACAGACAGCGATATTCGTAGTTGCGTTTGCTCAAGTCCGAAAGGGAGTTGACGTCAAGAAGGCTGCAGCCGATGCTATCGCAGAGTGGGTAGAGTGGGGAAAAGGGAACGAGGCGATCCACAAGCACCCTTGGGAGCCAGAACGCATCGCGAACGAGGAGCTTCGGAAGCTCTTCCATGAACTAACGGAGCCCAAGAACCATATGGTCATGTACGCGACAGCCGTGGCGAGGGAGGGCGGAATGACCGATGACTTCACAGATTCCATCCGTAAAGACATAGATTCAGCGGAACGACTACGTAAGCAGATCGTGGGGCAGCTGGCAAAGGCTGGCCTACAAGGTGATGATCTACCCCATGGCTGACCGGCGAAGAGACCACGAGCACGAAGAGGAGCCGCTGTTCGTTATCAGCATCGCCGCCAGGATGGTGGGCATGCACGCCCAGAGCCTACGCCACTACGAGCGGCTGGGCCCGATGCGCCGAGCGGAGCTCCAGAGCTACCGCGACCGGATGCTGTCGGCGGTGGAGGGGGAGGAGAGTTCCTAACGTGCAAGCGAGCGAGTGGGCAGGCGGGGTTTACAGGGTTGCCTTTAGAATCGCGGGGCTACCCTGTCTGCCTCCCGAGACGAATTCGATGTCGCGTGAGTTCTCTTATATACAGGGCTTAGCTAGCCCGGTTCAACTGGTTGCCGAGTACGATCAGGACGAGTTTAGCACGCCCGAATCGCGGGCAATCCGCATTGCGTTTGACATCGCCGCGAACTCCGCGGATGAAGCGGCGGAGCGTGCGTACCATGCGGCCGATCTCGTGGGGCGCGTCATTGGGTTCCAAGCGGGTGCGCCTTACGTTCGTCCAAGTGTAGTTGCCCTCCTTGACGTGACGCCAGGGTTGAGCCACCGCTTCTATCGGCAGTGGTGTTACCGACCAGAGCTCGGAAAGCCCACTAGAGAGATAATGGTGTCCGAGATTGAAGCGACGGCACACTCGCTCGGGGCCCGTTCAGATAGGGAACGAGATGCGATCACGCTTGGTCTGAAGTGGTATACGGACTCATTGACTGAGCACGATCTGCTGGATCGTTTCTTGAAGGCTTGGGTCGGGCTGGAGAGCATCGGTCCGATCATAAACAGGCGTGCCCACAGGGGTGGCTGGCGCAACTGTGGCAAATGTCTTGGAGATGCGCAAGCGCGGGAGAACGACGATAGGCAGGAACGCGGGATTCGCCATGTTTTCTCAGCGGCCGAGTCGGAACTTCCGGACCTATTCGACAGTTTGAAGAAGGCTAGAAACAAGCTGGTCCACGCTGAGTGGGGCCTTGCTCGCGTGCGAGGGGCTATCGAGCCCCACGCTGCGCTAACAACTAACGTCTTGGCAAGAGGTCTCCTGACGGCAATAGCTCCCCCTGGCGTTTCGGCTGGGTCCAGGGAGGCGTTCGAGCCGGCGCTGCCCTCTGATCCAGCCGTCTTCTCAATTTCACTAGATCTGCTGACACACGATCCTAATGCGTGGGGCGAACTCACCGACAAATTGACGGTGGAGTTCCACAAAGTCTCAAGTGAGGTCAGGAACGGCCAGTACAGAGCGAGAGGGAAATTCGATATACGCGGAGAATTTCCTTGCGACTTTGAAAATCTGCGGCTCGAGGCCCATAGGGCGAGGGGTGATGCCGTCGTTCTGGAAGTAGATGATGCCCCCGAACTCTTCGAGGTGTACGAGGTCAGGGGTGACGGTAGCGCTCGGCGCATTCGGTGAGGCAGAACGATCGGCCCAGGTAAATGGGAGTAACGCAACGATGATGCGACAGGACAGGTTTACGGAAGGGGCGCAGCAGATCCTGACAGCCAGCCAGTGCCGCATGAAGGAGGAGACGGAGCGCAGGGCGGAGCTCCAGCATTATCGTGACCAGATACTGCCCTTGCTGCTGGAAGGGGAGGAGAACGCATAGTTGGACCTAGTCGTTACCGGCCTCGTTGGCTTTGGCGGAGTCCTCATCGGCGGAGCGCTGGCAGGATTGATCGAGCTCTGGCGTCAGCTTCTAGAGGGCCGCGCAGCCGCTAGAATCCTGCGCATGGAGATTCAAGGCAACGTCACCCGCGCGACTCTGAGCGTCGCGCATTCCCGCTCTGATATTGTTCTCAAGGATGACGCGTGGAAAGACCTGAGAGTCAAGGTGGTCCCGCTCCTGCCTGAGGAGTTTCTGCTACACCTGCACACTAGTTACGACGGGATATTTGTAGTTCGGGAACATATTTTGGAAGTCGACAGTGACCGAAGCCAGGCTAAGACTCAGGTAAAGGACTGGACAGACAGCATGCTGCTGCATGCGGCTTTCCTAAAACAGCTGCAGGGGCGGTCGAGGATAGCACAGTTGGTCGACCTGCTCCGGGGCAGGCCAACCTTCCCTCCAGCGGTCAAAGGAGAGATCGGGATGGAGGAGCAGCTGGCAGAGAGAAAGAAGAAACTCATGGAGATGTTCGAAGGAAAGTGAGATGGTGTCTACTTGAGGACTGCCCACAAGTAGGGAGAGCGGAACTCGTACGGCAGGGCACTGAGATAAGCTTCACCGTCGTCAGGGGTGAGCACGTGGTCGGGGTTGTCTGGCTCTAGCACGACTAGGTCTCTCACGATGTCGGCTGCCGCCCCGGTGTACTTGAGCCCACCCTTGGTCAGCTCGATCTCGCCGACTTGCTCATCTAAGGAGTAGAATATAACCCTCATGCCGCCGCCGTCTCGGCAGCGACTGGGCGACGCCAATGCACGCGACCTGCTGCGAGAGCATGAACGCACTGTGCGGGAGGCGCTGAAGGCCCACGGCGGCTCGGAGGTGAAGACTATGGGCGACGGCTTCATGGCCTCCTTCTCCTCCGCCACCAAGGCCCTGGAGTGCGCCATCGCCATGCAGCGGGCTTTCGCGGAGCGCAACGAGACGGCGGGGGAGCCGATAAAAGGTGCGGGTCGGGTTGAACGCGGGGGAGCCGATCGCGGAGGAGGAGGACTTGTTCGGGACGGCGGTTAACCTTGCGGCGCGAATAGCGGCCAAGGCGGAGGGAGGCGCGATACTGACTCCAGCCGCTCTCAACACAGCGAGTGAAGGCTTCAGCGGACATAGGCCGATAGGGAGGGCCCCCTTCACCCTTCCTTCGCAGCGGCCAGAACCTCATTCGCGATTTAGTCCACGAGGGCTGACGGCATGTTCTCGGCGCTGTGGGCGTACCGCGGCTGGCTCAGGATATAGAGCAGATCGCCGGGCTGCGCGTTGGCGCCGACGTCGGCTATCGTCGCCCGGATGCAGTCGAAGCCGTTGTTGCTGTCCAGCTCAGGGGTGTCGAACTCCACGACCCAGATGAGCGCCTCCTCAGCCGCCGTAAGGTTGGTGTAGGTGTTCGCCGCTGCCTGTTCGGTCTTCGTGAAAGCGCCCACCGCAGAGAGGTCGGTCGCCCCCTGCTTGCGGTAGATCGTGGTGAAGTCCAGCGCCTTCGCGCCCGTACCGGCGACATCCTGCGCCTGCTCGATCGTCAGCGTCGGGTCCTGGCCAGCAGTCCCCACGCCGCTGCGAAAGATGATGGCGATATGCCCCCAGTCCTTCAGGGACACCCAGTCACCATTGTTGGCGCCGCTGGAGAGGTCTACCGTGGGGAAGCCCTCTACGAATTGCATGGTGTCGACAAGTAAGGTCATCTCAACTCTCCTCTAGCTACTAGCCGTTCGATCTGCTTTATGCCGCCAGCCTCATCAGCCGCGCTCCGTGGCGGGCCCAAAAGGTACGGGTGTATTGATCGGCGTCAACCTCGATGGCGCGGGAGTCGTACGCGGAAGGCCCGCCGCGTATTAACTGGTAGAAATGGCGGGCTTCGTGCGTGGCCGTTCGTATCGCTTCCCCGACGCCCATCCCGATTCGCACCCACACCGTGAAGTCGGCTGCTCCAATGCGGCCGGCAAGGTCTTGGTTACTGGTGAAAGTCGCTCTATCCTTTGGCCCTGCGACATCGAACCAGTGGAGCCGGGGGATCGGGCGCATACCCAACTCTGCGGCGGCCAGGTTCAGCGCCGCTTGCGACGCCAACCTTAGAGACCGTGGGACAGAGGCCACTTCACAGTACGCATACCGATCCTTAGCCGTGACGGCTGATGATCGGCGTGGGCGCCAGGTCATCGGCCCGTTCACCGGGAAATAGACGGTTTCCCATCCACCTTCGATCTGCTCAGGCTCGGCCAGTTCGGCGAGCGCCTTATCGATGCTCGCCCTCTCTGCGCGAACGGGATCGGCCACGGGACGGCGTCTGGGCTGCGGCTTCCACGTCAACCCCCGCGGCCCTAGCGGGACGGTGTACGCAGCCCAGCCCTCATCTGTCCACGCAGGCAGAAGCGCCTCCCTTTCGAGGATTAGGGCCGGCATCTACGCCTCCAACTCGGGGATCCCGCGCCGAATCTTGTCCAGTTCCGCCGCCAACTTCTCGCTGTCGAGCGCTCGGAGCTTCAGCTCCTCGGCCTTCACCCGGGCCTCTTGTACGCCTCTCAGGCGTGCGGTGACGCTCTCGACGTTGCTGCCGCCGCCCTCCATCTCCCCGAGCGCGTTACGGCGAGCAGGATCGACGCTGAGCCCGCTTTTGCGAACCCGCTCCCCCTCACGACTGATCTCGCCAAGGAACTCGTCGATCTCGGGTGCCGCCGAAGCGGTCAGCTCGCCTTCGAACTGGCCCCGCTGGGAGTCGAACCGAGTGACGGCGCTGCTGCGCGCCGCGTAGGCCAAGCGGTGCTTCTCCTGCGCCTCCTCAAGGGCCATCTGAGCCGCCTTCACCTTATCAGCAGCGGCCTCTACCGCCGCGTTTAGGCCCGGCAATGCCTTCTCATGCTCGGCCTCAAGAACGGCTATCTGGCCCGCCTGATCTCGCCTCTCGGTAAGCCGTCGCTCCTCACGTTCCTTGAGAAGCTTCCGCCCGACCGGGCCGGATCGCAGGTCCTCTAGCAGCTCCTTGTCGCTCAATTCGGTGACCATGATCTACCTCCTTTTGGCCGCTAAAATGATGCCGTTTTCAAAAGCCCCCAGCCCGTACACAGGAAAATCCGGCTGCGTTACGGGGCGACAGACTGGACTAATTGCCATAGCCCTTCCCCGCCTGGCTGTAGGCGATCCGCTTCTGAGCAAGGGAGCGGTCGTAGGACCCGTTTCGCTTGCTCAGCTCAAAGGCCGCTCGGCTCCGACACACCTTGCCGCAAAAGCGCCGCTTCTGCGGCAGCGTCGAGAAGCTACGCCCACATACGCATTTCCTCAGATAGCAGTGAATCGAGTTGACCTTCCGATACCGCGCACGCTCCAAGTAGCGCTTCCGCTTTGCCACAAATGAGCAGCGGCGTGAACAATACGTCACCCGATCCGGCTTCTTAGGTTTGAAACTCACGCCGCAGTGCTGGCAGTCAGCGGACGTCACCTGTACCCGGTTGTCGCCCGCAGCCTTGTTGGCGCAATCGCGGGAACAGAACCGGCGATCACGAGCGATGGAGGGCGGCAGCAGCATGCCCGCTCGGCACTGTTCGCACTTCACCACGACACGGCATATCCGCTTCCCGCACGTCCGGCTGCACGTGGGCTGGCGGAGCGGCCCGGTAAAGGATCGCCCGCACACCGGACAGTCTTTCGCGACCTGGCCCCGGCGTCCCGTCTGGGTCATGCTCCCACCTCGTCAGGAAGAGGCTTACCGCGGGGCTCGGCCAGGAGTAGCGCCAGCCGAGCCTCGGCCTCGGCGATCTCGGCCTCTACCGCCTTACGCTGCTGCGCCGGCGTCCGTCCTTGGTAATCCCTGATCCCATAGTCCCGTCCGTGGCGCAACGATGAGAGATGCGTCTCAAGGCCCTGCAACCGACGGGTAAGTCGCCTGATTTCATAGCCCGCTGAGTCCCGGCAGATGGGACCGCAATAGACGGGCGGACGCCCCCGGCCGGGCCGACGTTCAATGGGCTTACCACACTTTGGACAATTCATTTTCTCGGACAGTACCCCCCTCGTGAAACCTGCGGGCGAAAACACGCGACGGGGCGCCGGTTACTAGAGAAACAGGTCACAGCGATTTACCCCCCTTTACCCCCCTTTGATGACGTTTCACCTCCAAGAGAGCAGAGGGCAGCAGGGAGCCGACAGGTGAAAGCGAGGGCACGTAGGGGAATCTCACGCCGGGGCCCCTTGGCATGCGCCCGATTCGGACGCGTCCCGCGAACGTGTCATGTGTCCGCCCCTATAGATGTGTTTACATGACACATCTTCTATAGGGCGACGTGTCCTATCTGAAGAGACACGTTTTCGTATAGGAAGTGTCCGGCAACGTGTCAGGGGGTCAGATGGGGCCCTCCCTATCTGGCCGAATCGGACACGTTCGCTAAACGTGTCACCCATGTGTCACCTCAACCTTGAGGCCGTACAGGACGTCTTTGCCATCCTTGCGTACGCGGACGAAACGCGGGTCACGGCTGAGCAGGGTAGCCACTCCCTGGCGGGCTCGGCCCAGCTCCTTTGCGGTTTCGGTGGCCGTGGCCGCGCCGGCCGCCCCAAGGTATTCCGCCACCTCCTCACCGAGGCTGCGCTCCTTGCCCGATGCGAGCTCCGGGAACTCCCCCAATGTTGCGGGCCTCAGGGCCTTGAGTCCGGCATTCTCCCAGTCCAGCGCGAAGACGAACATCGGCACCTTCGGCAGATCGTTCGCCTTCGTGACCTGCAGGCCGATGCCGGTAGTGCCGTTCTGTGACTGACTGAGCAGCCGCACCTCCACGTCGGCGCCGGCGGTGAAGTGGACGGAGCCGAAGACGTGGGTGTCATCACTCCGCGGGGTATGTCCCAGCGCCAGCCATGTAGGGGAGAGGTTGTTCAGGGTGTCGATGATGCGATTGGCAGCGGTCGCGTCCGTCAAGTCACCCATCCCAGTGCGGGAGATCGAGTCCACAATCAGTACCTCGCAGCCGTGGCGTATCATGGTCTCCGCCACGACGTCCACCAGATCCCCGAGGGGCCTGCCCCTGGCATTGATGAACGTAAGGGGGCGGCGCGGGTCCAGGCCGAGGCCGGCGTTTATCCGGGCCAGGCGATGACGCATCGACACAGCGGAACGTTCAAGGTTCAGGTAGAGGCACTTCCGCTGCTTCACCGGCCAGATGAGCGGTGCGCCTGCGTCCATGCTTATGGCCATCGACAGGGCGGTGTAGCTCTTGCCCTTGCCCGGCGGGCTGTAGATGATGCAGCCGCCGCCGTCGATGGCGTAGGAGCCGCAGACCGTCTCAGGTGGACCGGCGTTGGGATCGCCCTCTAGGGGTCCGCCGATCATCGCCTTGATATGCTCACCCCACAGCCCGTAAGCGAACAGGTCAAAGGCCCGGCGGTGCTGATTCTCCGGCCAGACGCCCCCGTCCAGCTCGTCAAGCTGTTTGTAGGCGGCGTTGGCCAGGCGAACTCTGTCGCCGTGGCGCTCCACGTTAAGGTAGTCCCAAGCCAACGCCTTGCCGTTCATGCTGATGCCCAGCGTGGCGTGGACGCCGGTTCGCTCCCGGCGGATGTTCTCAGCGGCGAACTGTAGGCGGTTGCCCGTCCCAAGACGGAACTCTTGGAATATCCGGCCGTTGGAATGCTCATAGGCGCCCTGAGCCGGTGGTGCCGCCTGTGGGTCGCTTCCCTTGCCCGCCGTGTAGTCGCAGACGGCGCAGCTACCGCCATCACCGAGGAGGTGGCCGTTGTTGCACCTGCTCATCGTTGAGGAAGCGGGGGAACTACGCTGCTCATAAAGATGCCCCCACAGCGAGGGCAACGGCTGCCAACGTTGTGGTCGGTTCGATCGCAACACGGCTGGGAGATAAAACTCCAGCGGCAGTGCGGGCACTGCTCACGGGCCTTGCCATCAGCTGGCTTAAATGCTAAGATGCTCATGCACTTATCCTTCATCCCCTCCGACGGCGGCCGCGGGCGGTCGCACGGAGGGGATTTGCTTTTAAGCCATCGGCACCCGCGTCGGCTCGGTGTCGCCGATCTGACCCTCGCTGAGGGCTCGATCCAAGTCAGCACGTACGACCCTGTAAAGTCGGCCGATGCGCAGCAGCTTCACCGGGAAGGTGCCCTGGCGGGCCAGAAAATATGCTAGGCCACGCCCGATGCCGAGTTCGGCGGCAGCCTCTTCGATTGAACAGGTTCGGGATTCTGCCATGCTCTCCTCCTCTCTTCCGTTCCAGGACGCCGCATCTCGACGAATGGCGGCCTGGTATCTTGCATGTCACGCGGTCGCAGTGTACCATTGCGCCAGTAGAGTGATTAGCGGATGGATAAGTGATGCTTCAATACGGAGACTACCGCGCAGAAGTCGAAGAGCTAGCTGGGTCTTTCACTGATGAGCAATGGGACTTTCTCGTTGATGATGGGATTGTGCCAGGTGATATCGGCGCAAACCCCAATGAGGCACTTGAGCGAATACAGAGATTAAGGGCCGCGTGGGGAGCTTCGCCGCACAAGCGGAGCCGGTTTCAGATGGTTGCGAGGAACCGCTTGACGCCCGAGCCTACAGATCCGTGGCATCCGCCGCAAGCCGCGTCCGCAGCTGCGGTCTTGCGCCGTCAAACTGTCTCCCTGCTGCTGGCCGAAGATGCAGCCAAGCTCGCAGAGGTGGAATCATTTCGGGAGGGGGTTCTCGGCAGCAGACTATTAGGCCTTGATCAGGTCGAATACTGGATTCAGGAGCAGATGCCCGACAAGCAGATCTCCGTTGACGATCCGAATTCTGTGACGCTCCGATACGGCTCCCATCATGACGATTATGAGAGGGTAGCGTTCGTCCACCGTCACAGTACCCTGGCAGAACTTCGATGGATTGCCCGCATGCTCGCGCCGAGCTACGGTTGGGGCGAATCTCAAGCCACGGTCTTTGTGCTCACCGGGCTTACCCCATTGGTGCAGCGAATCGGTCTAGACTGGAAGGCCGTTAGGCCGCGCAGTAGAGTGGGCCCTGATAATATCGATCATCCGACTGCTGGCGAGCGGATCATTCTCACCGTTGATCCTACGATTACGCCCTCCGAGTTGCGGGCCATCTACGCCGGCTATCGACAGCAGCTCCTCGGTCCCCGCCATCAGCCGGTGCGCGAAAAGCATGCTCGGCTGGCGACATACACAAGTTCCGGCTGGAAGGGGAGTTCTTGGGCGGAGCGGATGGCTCTTTGGAATCAAGCCTTCCCTCAATGGAAATATGGGCATCTTAGCAACTTCAAACGCGATTGCCTTAAGGCCAGAACGCGTCTTCTCTACCCGATTCAAATATACGGAAAGAAGGAGGTCTAGCCATGCGTGGACACATCCGTAAGCGGGGCAACAAGTGGGCCGTGGTCGTTGACGTCGGCCTAGACCACAACGGTCGGCGCCGCCAGCGCTGGCATAGCGGTTTCGACACGAAACGCGACGCCTCAAGGGCGCTGACGGAGATCCTGGGCCGACTGCAGCGACAGGAGTACATCGAGCCCAGCCGATTAACCCTCGCCGCCTTCCTTGGCGAGTACCTGGAGGCCGCCCGCACCACTCTGCGGCCGGGCACGTGGCAGAGCTACAGGACGAACATCGACGCGTACATCATCCCCCGATTGGGCACGATCGCCCTGCAGGCCGTCACGCCGTCCATGCTCACCGCATTCTATGGCGATCTCCTCCGAGGGGGACGCCGGAGCCGGGAGGGCGGACTCGCCCCGCGGACAGTGCGTTTCACCCACCAGATTCTACGCAAGGCGCTGTCCGAGGGAGTGCGCTGGGGCCGCCTGGCCCGTAACCCCGCCGGTCAGGCGAGCCCACCACGGCAGAACACCCCGGAGATGCGTTGCTGGAACGCTGAGGAGCTGAGGGCCTTCCTTGAGCACGTGAAGGATGACCGCCTGTACGCGGCATGGCTCTTGGCCGCGTCGACAGGTCTCCGCCGAGGCGAGTTGTTGGGCCTCCGCTGGAAGGACGTCAACCTGGAGGCCGGCAGGATCGCCGTCACACAAGCGCTGCTCTCGGTGCGCAACCGCCTGGCTTTCTCGCCCCCCAAGACGGCAAAGAGCAGGCGATCCGTGGCGCTCGACCCGCGGACGGTGGCAGCCCTTCAAGCGTATCGCGTCCGCCAGGCCGAAGAGCGGCTGAGCCTCGGCGGCTGGCCGGATCACGATCTGGTGTTCACCAGCGAGGATGGCGAGCCGGTTCACCCGGATCGCTTCTCTCGGGACTGGTTTCAGCAGCACGTCTGCGCCGCGGGCCTGCCCCGGATTCGCTTCCACGACCTGCGCCATACGCACGCTACGCTTGCTCTCCAGGCTGGGATTCACCCGAAGGTGGTCAGCGATCGCCTGGGCCATGCCACGGTGAGTATCACGCTGGATACCTACTCCCACGCCATCCCGGCGATGCAGGAGGAAGCGGCGGAGAAGGTGGCGGCGCTGGTTTACGGGGGCTGAGGAGTCGCCCGCTCGCCTGGCACAAGTGGTGGCAAGGGACAAGGACCGGGCTATTGTCCAATTGGGAGTCAGTCGTGGCCGCTTATGTCCGCCGCCTATTCGCTCGGCGCCGGAGGTAGAATTACGTGCGTTTGAGCCAGCCATGCGATGAAGGCAGATTCTAGCCTGGCTCGAAATTCAGTATCGGCCATCAACCCATCAAGTTGCTGGCCCGCCACGCGTTTCTCCGCTTCTCCCTCGAAATACGAAGGGATGGCCTCGACTACAGCGTTCGCCATCGAGGCCATCACAACGTCAGCAGCTTTTTTGGCCCGGATCTCAGCATCATTCAAGGTTATAGAGTAGCCAATCGTTGTCATAGCTCGCCCCAGGATTTAGTCACAACGTATCGCGCAAACATACTTCGAAAGATCACCGCTTTATCAGGCCTAATGTACAGTTTCTGTTTAACTATCTTATCAAATATCAAGTCTTTTTCCAATACCAGTTCGAGCCACTTTGCCGCGTCATGGTCGGTGGGGAGCTGACCCTCGCCCATTTCGGCGGCACCCAGACGAAGCCCCCGCAATATAGCAGTGAAGTACTGCTGAACGCCTTGGAAGTCCTTAATGAAATTCCACTCTCGGAGTGTCATCTCTTCCGCGTCGCTGTAGAGCTCGGAGCTATTCACATGCCTTCCACCTAACGAAACAGCCTGAAGACTAGGAATCCTGCAATGGGCGGTAAGGCAACTATTTCTATGAAGAACAGCGTCACGGCAATATCATAGAGACGGTCGTCGGGGCTCGCAAGCCACCACACGGCAAGGCCGGCCGCGCAAGCGTTCAAGATGGCAAGGAGTACCGCAAATCTCGCTGACCAACGGAGAGGCTTCAAGACGGGCATGCGCTCGCCACCAGTACCGGGCTCGGTAAACTGGGCGTAGACAGCATACAATATGCCTACTAGGCCAAGCGATATCGCCTCGATTGCGACCCCGGCGGCCGCCACCACGGTCATGACGTCAGTTTTGGTCGGATCCGTCGAGGGGCTCCTCTCCCTGGTTCTGGGCGCATAGTAGCATGGGGCGAACCATCAGAGTTACAATCGACGTTTGCAATCCGTTTGCATTCGCCCTTCAGAGAACCGCTGATGGGAGATTGCATTTAGGTCCCTACAGCCCAATTACAGATACCATTTCTGGTGCCGAAGGCCGGACTCGAACCGGCACGAGGGTTGCCCCTCAGCAGATTTTGAGTCTGCCGCGTCTACCAATTCCGCCACTTCGGCTTCAATCCGCAGGCAGAAAGATGGAGCGGAAGACGGGATTCGAACCCGCGACCCCCTCCTTGGCAAGGAGGTGCTCTACCACTGAGCCACTTCCGCTCTCTCGCCACTAGATTATAGCGCGCTGGGCCAAACCTGCAAGACCGTCGTCCATCCTTGACACCGCCTGCGTCAAGCATTAATCTCGGCGGCGATAGCTCTCAAGAGAAGGAGGTGCCGTTTGCCCAGCATCCTCAAGTCTATCGATATAGACGCTTCGCCGGACAACGTGTTCAACTACGTTACCAACGTCTCCACTCAGCCGGACTGGATCAAGTTTCTGAAGGCGATCGACATAACCTCCGGCGACGGTCAGACCAAGGGCACAACCGATCGCTGCGTCATCAAGCTGGGGGTCCGGGCGCAGGAGGTGGAGGCGCTGTGGACGGAGTACGACCCGCCACGCGCGTTCGCTCGCAAGGCCACCAGCGGTATGGAGATGGAAGGCCGTATGACCTTCGAGCCGAGCGATGACGGCACTCATGTGGAGTGGACGATCGGGTACAGGCCGTCCATGGGGTCGCTGGGCATGGTCGTTGACGCCCTGTTCATGAACCGCGTCTTCCAGAACGAGATCGAGGAGTCGTTGGAGAGCCTGAAGGCGCAGCTCGAAGGCTAGCCGCCTAGCCCCGTGGCAGGCCAAGGCCGCGTAGGGCGATGATCTCACGCTGCACCTCGGACGTACCGGCGCCGATCGTGTCCTGCACTGCCGATAGGTAGGCGTGGGGCAGGGCTCCCTGCCACATCGCCCTTTCACCGTCTAGGACGGCGGCGTACGAGCCCAGCATCCCCATCCCCGCGGTGTACAGCCGCTGCGCCAGCTCTGTGTTGAACAGCTTCACCATCGCCGCCTGGGCGCGGAACTCCTCGCCCCGCTCGTGCAGACCGATCGCGCGCCAGAGCAGCAGCC
>CAZYOV010000026.1:0-25318 GCA_964649215.1 uncultured Dehalococcoidia bacterium | reverse complement strand
GATGATCGCCGCCCTGCGGAACGAGTTCGGCGGCCACGCCGTCAAGGAGAAGTAGGGGCCAGAGTGCCCGCCGACATCTACATCGGCAGCTCATCCTGGGCCGAGAAGTCGCTCGTCGCCAGCGGTCGCTTCTACCCGCCGGACGTTAAAGACAGCGAGTCTCGCCTCGCCTTCTACGCCCGGCGCTTCAACCTCGCGGAGGTGGACAGCACGTACTACGCCCTGCCCTCCCGCCGCAACAGCGAGCGCTGGGCCGCCGCCGTCTCCGACGGCTTCCGCTTCAACGTCAAGGCGTTCGCGCTGTTCACGCAGCACCCGACCAGACCGAACTCCATACCCAAGAGCTTCCACGAAGCCCTCCCGCCCGAAACGCTGAAGAAGCGGCGCCTCTACTACAAAGACGTGCCCGCAGAGGTCAGCGAGGAGCTGTGGCGCATCTTCAACCGCGCCCTGCGGCCGCTGCGCAGCGCCGCCAAGCTCGGCGCTATACTCATCGACTTCCCGCCCTGGTACGTGCCCAACGACACGAACCGCGACTACATCGCCGAGGCGCGCAGGCACCTGCCCGACGATAACGTCGTCGTGGAGTTTCGCAACCGCCTCTGGGTTGAGAAGGCGGAGGCCGACCGTACCTTCTCCCTCCTGCGCGACCTCGCCTGCGGCTTCGTCTGCGTCGACGAGCCGCCCGGCCTCAAGTCCAGCTTCCCGCCGGTCGTGGCCGTCACCGCCCCCGTGGCCGCCGTCCGCTTCCGCGGCCGCAACGCGGAACGCTGGGAGGATAAGAGCGCGACCACCGAGGAGCGCCTCAACTGGTGGTACACCGATGATGAGCTGGCCGAGTGGCTGCCCCGCACTCAGAGGCTGGCCAGCGAGGTGGAAGCGGTCTACCTGACCTTCAACACCAAGGCGGAGGACCAGGGCGTCGTCAACGCCGGGCGCCTCAAGCGCCTGCTCGGAGTGTCAGGGTAGAGCGCCGCCGAGCCGGGGGTTGACGGCGGGTGTAGCATTTCTACCGCAGAAGGCGGGCAACCGGTGACGGTGGCGATCGGCGTAGCGTCGCACGCTCAAATTTGACAACCGTCCATCACCCCCGAATACTAGGTGCTGCCGTGTCCAGACTTGCGACCCTGGAGGCCGAATTCTTCCGCACCCTGAACCTGCTCGTCGAACCGGTGGTGCGCGCTGGATGCGCATTTCCGGTGTTTGGGCTTACCGGGCTGATCGCGTTAGAGACTAAGGGCCGGCGGACCGGGCTAACATATTCCACACCGGTTTTGGCCACGTTAGTCGGCGATTACCTCCTGGTGGGCACGATCCGCGGCAACCGGTCCCAATGGATGGAAAACGCTCGCGCGAACCCCGATGTCCGCTACTGGCTCCGCGGCCGGGTCCGCGAAGCCAGGACACTTGTATTTACACCCGATGAGAGCCCGCCCGAATCGCAGTCATTGCCGCCGCTTGTACGATACATGGCGACCAGCATTCACTCGACCGTTGGCGGGCTCGGCGTCGCGTTTGCCATCCTCGTCCCTACACATTCAGGCGCTTAGCAGGAAGGAGATCAGCATGGGTATCCTGGACATCTTCCGCAAGAAGCCCGCCACCGCCATCGACCCCGTCTGCCACATGACGGTGGAGAAGGAGACCGCCCGCGCCACCAGCGAGCACGAAGGCGAGACCTACTACTTCTGCGCCCCCGGCTGCAAGCATATGTTCGACGAGGACCCGCCCAAGTACATCGGCGCCGACAAGCCCGCCGTCGAAATGTAGGAGCGCTCCATCGCCGTCCTGTGGCTACAGCGACTGTGGCTGCCGCTTAGTAGCACCTCAGCGGGCGCAGTCGCACCAACCAATTTGCGAAATCCGTCCCAAAAGGTCTTGACTTATGCACCTGCACAGGTCTAAGGTAAGTATGCACTAATATTAAGCAAGCGCTAAGTTAAGGCGGGCCTCGACCTGGAGGTGCCCAGTATGCCGAACCGCTCCCGCTCCAATACCGCTCCCGCCATCCACACCCATTTTCGGTAGGCCGTCTCCGAATGGGTGGCAGCTTCCTCATAACTCTGCGAGAAGGCCTAGAGGCCGGGCTCATCGTCGCTATCATCCTGGCTTACCTCAGGTCCACCAACCAGAGGCGTCACTTCCGGACCGTGCTCGTGGCGGCGCTGGCGGCCGTGGCCGTCAGCCTCGTCGTAGGAGCAGCGATCTTCGGCATCGCCGGCGAGTTCGAGGGCAGGGAGGCGGAGGCGTTCGAAGGGCTTGCTATGCTGGCGGCGGTCGGCGTCCTGAGCTGGATGATCGTGTGGATGAAGCGCCAATCGGCCGGGATCAAGAAGGGGCTCGAACACGAGATGGCGGAGGCGATCGGGATGGGGTCGGTGCTGGCGCTGGCCCTGATACCGTTCAGCGCCATCCTGAGAGAAGGTCTGGAAACGGCAGTGTTCTTGTTCGCCGCGACGCGGACTTCAACGCCGCTGGAGTCCACCATCGGCGCAACGGCAGGGATAATCGTCGCCATCGGTCTCACCTGGGGCATCTACAGCGGCGGCTATCGCGTGAACCTGCGGGTGTTCTTCAACGTGACCGGTACCCTTCTCATCTTCTTCGCGGCAGGGCTACTGATACACGGGATTCACGAGCTTCAGGAGGCCGCCCTACTGCCTATCTTCATTGAGCACGTCTGGGACATCAATTACATCGTTGACGATGGCAGCGGCGTCGGCCTCTGGCTGAAGGCCTTGCTTGGATACAACGGCAACCCCTCGCTGATGGAGGTCGTCGCCTACCCCACATACCTCGTATTGGCCTCCTGGTACTTCATCGCCATGCGGCCGGTCGCACCGGCTGTCGCACCCAGGCCGGCCCCGGCTGCAGCGCAGGTGCGCCTGGCGGAGCGCGAGGCGGACCCGCCTGTCGCGGAGTAGCAAACCCCAGCCACTAAGAGCCGACCAGCGGCTCAGCCACGTCCCAGACGAACGCGGCGACTGCGGCCCCGGCAGCAGGCATCCGCCGCCGTATGTTCGACGAACGTATTCGATTAGACACTTGACTTATAATCGACAATCGTATTGGCGGGTTGACAATTAGGCCGTAGATAACCAAACTAGAGGCGACTTATGGCCAATCAGGCTGAGCCGGAAACCGACCCGCAGACCGCAGCCCTCGCCTTCGCCGGTCTCACCATTGAAGGCATGATTCGCGGCCGCTTCGACGACCATGACGGGCGTGACATCTTCGCCAAGGTCCACGGCTTCAAGCTCCCGGAGCAGGCCCGTGCCGTTCGCCTCTATCCCTTCTTCCAGCCCCTGGACCGCAACGACGGCCCCGTAGCAAAGATCTACGGCCGCGAAGTGATTATGCTGGGCTCCAACAACTATCTGGGGCTTACAAGGCATCCCCGCGTCGTTCAGGCCGCCCAGGACGCCATCAGCGAGCACGGCACCTCCCTGACCGGCTCCCGTCTGCTCAACGGCACCACTCACCTTCACGAGAAGCTTGAGAACAGGATCGCGGAGTTCCTGGGCACGGAGGCGGCTGTAGTGTTCGCCACCGGCTACCAAACGAACCTGGGCGTCATCTCATCCCTGGTGGACAGCCGCTCCGTGGCTATCGTCGACAAAGCGGATCACGCCAGCATCTACGACGCCTGCCGGCTGGCGGAGGGTGAGATGCTGCGCTTCCGCCACAACGACGCCCACCATCTGGACACGATCCTCCGCCGCCTGGATAAGAACAAGACCTGCCTCGTAATCATCGACGGTGTCTTCAGCATGGGCGGCGACATCGCCGACCTCCCCGCGATCGTCGAGGTGTGCCAGCGCCATCAGGTTCGCCTCCTGATAGACGACGCCCACGCCATCGGCGCTATCGGCACGGGCGGCCGCGGCACCGCCAGCCACTTCGGCATGGATGGGCAGGTTGATCTGACGGTCGGCACCTTCTCCAAGTCCTTCGCCTCCGTCGGCGGCTTCGTCGCCGGCAGCCGCTCCGTGCTGGAGTGGATCAAGCATTTCGGTCGCTCCATGATCTTCTCCGCCAGCTTGCCCCCCGCATCGGCCGCCGCCGCCCTCGCCTCCCTGGAGGTGCTCATAGATGAGCCGGAGTTGGTGGAGACCGTGCAGCGCCACGGGGAGACGCTTCGCAGCGGACTGAACGATATGGGGTTCGACACCGGCGATTCCCAGACCTCGATCATCCCCGTCGCTATCGGCGACGAACTGGCCACCGTCACCTTCTGGCGAGACCTCATCGAGTGCGGCGTGTACACCAACCCCGTCATCTTCCCCGCCGTGGCCATGGGTAAGGCCCTGCTGCGCACCAGCTGCATGGCCACCCACAAGGATGAACAGATAGAGTTCGTCCTGGAGCAATTCGAGACTCTGGGCCGCAAGCACGGCCTCTTACCCTAAAGGAGCCCAATCATGTCGGTGACCGTGACGCCGGTCTCCGGCCGCCGCGACCTGGACGCCTTCATCAAGCTGCCCTTCCGCCTGTACAAGGCCTGCCGCCTCTACGAGAAACCGCTTACGTCATGAAATTCCTGGTCACCGGCGCCACCGGATTCCTCGGCTCTCACATCGCCGAGCAGCTCGCCCGCGAGGGCCATGCCGTCCGCGTGCTGGTGCGGCGCACCAGCGACCGCTCTTTCCTCCGCGGCTTAGAGATCGAGGAGGCGTTAGGGGACATCACGCAGCCGGACACCCTCCCAGCCGCCGTCGCGGGCGTCGACGGCGTCGTCCACGCCGCTGGGCTGGTAAAGGCGCGTTCCGCCGCCGAGTTCAACTCCGTAAACGCGGACGGCACCGCTAACCTTCTCTCCGCCCTGGATTCCGCCGAAAGCACCCCCCGTTTTGTCCTCATATCAAGCCTTGCCGCTCACGGCCCCAGCCAGGACGGCCGGCCTCGCCCCCTCGACGCCCCCGCGACCCCGGTTACCGCCTACGGACACAGCAAGCTCAAAGCCGAGGAGATGGTGCGATCCTGGGCGCGCGACGCCGACAAGGTTCGGGCAACCATCATCCGTCCGGGCGGCATCTACGGCCCGCGCGATCGCCAGACCCTGATCTTCTTTCAGCTTGCCCGCTGGCGGCTGGCCCCCCTCCTGGGTGACGGCAACAACGCCATCTCCTGGGTCTACGTCGAGGACGCAGCCCGGGCGGCGGCGATGGCGGCCACCGCCGCTGACGACGCGCCATCGGCCACCTACACCATCGATGACGGTGTAGTGTACACCTGGCGGGACCTCCTGGCGACGGTGGAGGAGGCTGTAGGCAGGAAGGCCCTGGCAATCCCCTTTCCGCCCTGGGCGTTCACCGCCGCCGCCTTCCTCAGCGAGACCTACGGACGCCTGCGCCGCCGCGCCGTCCCCTTCACCCGCGATAAGGTCATCGAGATGCGGCAGCGCTACTGGGTCTGCTCCCATGATGACATCAGCCGCGACCTGGGCTGGGCGCCCCGGGTCACCCTCAAAGAGGGGGCCGCGCTCACGGCGGCCTGGTACCGTCAGCACCGCTGGCTGTAGGATGACAGAAGAGGACTGAGATGCGCATCGTCGTCGGCGCCGACCATCGCGGCTACGAAATGAAGGACGAGATCGCCGCTGCCCTCCAGCAGGCGGGCCACGAAGTCTTGGACGTGGGCACCCACAGCGCCGACCCCGTCGACTATCCGGACTACGCCCGCGCCATCGGCGGGGCGCTCACGGACGGACGCGCGGAGCGCGGCGTCCTGGTCTGCGGTAGCGGCGTAGGCGCCAGCATCGCGGCGAACAAGATACGCGGCGTCCGCGCCGCCCTCTGCCACGACACATACTCCGCCCGTCAGGGCGTGGAGCACGACGACATGAACGTCCTCTGCCTCGGCGCCCGCGTCATCGACTCCGAGCTGGCGCTGGCGCTGGCCAGGGTGTTCCTGGACGCCCGCCTCTCTGACGAGGAGCGTTACCGCCGCCGCCTGGAGAAGGTGGCTGAGATGGAGCGAGAGGGGCGCTAGCAGCGCCTCTGCTTCGCCCCCATCGGGCGCGAATAACGGGATCCTGAGCCCTACAGCTCCGGCAGCGACATGGGGCCTGTGGCCCTAGTCCAGCCTCTCTATGATGGTGGCGGTGCCCAGGCCGCCGCCGCAGCACATCAACTGCATCCCGTAGCGGCCGCCCGTTCGCTCCAGCTCGTGCAGGAGCGTGGTCATCAGGCGGGCGCCTGTGGCCCCCAGCGGGTGCCCCAGGGCGATGGCGCCGCCGTTTACGTTCACCTTCGACATATCGGGCTTCACCTCGCGCTTCCAGGCCAGCGGCACGGAGGCGAACGCCTCGTTGATCTCGATCAGGTCGATATCGCTCAGCTTCAGCCCCGCCTTGGCCAGTACCTTCGGCGTCGCCGTGATCGGCCCGGTGAGCATCAGCACCGGGTCGGAGCCCACCACCGCCTGGCCGATGATGCGCGCCCGCGCCTTTACACCCAGCTCCTCCGCCTTCTCCTTCGCCATCAGCAGCACCGCGGCTGCCCCGTCCGTGATCTGGCTGGAGTTGCCGGCGTGGTGGACGCCGTCCGGGCGGAACGAGGGCTGCAGCGAAGCCAGCTTCTCCAGCGACGTGTCGCGGATGCCCTCGTCCGTCTTGATCGTGGCCGGCAGCCCCTCAAGCTGCACGTCCACAGGCAGGATCTCGCGGTCGAAACGACCCTCGTCCCGGGCCCGCTTCGCCTTCTCGTAGCTCTCAAGTGCGAGCTCGTCCGCCTCCGGCCGCTCGATGCCCCACTTCTTGGCGATCTCCTCGGCGGAGATTCCCTGAGCGGTGAGCGGGTACTTCTTCAGCAGCTCGGGCTGGAAGGGGAAGCCCGGCCCCTGCGTGATGTTGATCCCCAACGGCACTCGTGACATCGACTCCACGCCGCCGCCGATAGTAATGTCGCACGTCTCCGCCTGGATCAGGTTCGCGGCGAAGTGGATCGCCTGCTGGCCCGAGCCGCACTGGCGGTCCACCGTGGTAGCCGGTATCTCGTACGGAAAGTCCGCCGTCAGGAGGCAGTTTCGGGCCACGTTCGCCCCCTGCTCTCCCACCTCGTCCACATTGCCGAAGACAACGTCCTCCACCAGCGACGACTCGATGCCGGCCCGCTTCACGACCTCGTTCAGCACCATCGCTCCCAGATTGTTGGGGTGGATGCCGGACAGCACCCCATCCTTGCGGCCCATGGGGGTGCGGACCGCCTCTACGATGACTACTTCTCTCACGGAGCGCCTCCTAACGTAAACGTAATGCCTCCATATAGTATTACGAGGCCCGCATCCACGCCAGTTTCCCTGGCACTAGCACCGGCTATCTCGGCGCATCAGAGAAATCGATGAACGCCACCGGCACCCCGCAGGCCCCGCTGGCGTGGACGCTCACGATGCGCCCGCCCTGGAGCGCCGGGTGCGGCTCGCCTACCGGGAACCCCCGCTCCTTGAGGTCTGCTGCCAGCGCGTCGATATCTGTGACTTCGAACGCCAGCCCGGCGATTGACCCTGTCCTGCGCCCGGAGCCAGCCGGAGTCGAAGGGCCGGGCCGCGGCTTGGACGGCGGCTTCTTTGGCCCAATTAGCTCCAGGATCACCTCGCCGGGGCGCAGGAAGCTGAACCGCATCTCGCCCCGCTCGAACGTGCGCTTCGTCTCCACACCAAAGTACTCGCGCATACGCCCGCACGCCCCCTCCACATTCGGGAGACGTAACACCACATGGTCTATCCGCGATACGGGGCTGTCGCCGGCGCTGCCGCCGGAGAGCTTCGGTGGCGGCTGCACCACCTCCAGCAACGCCCCGTCCATCGCCTCTGGCGCCAGATAGCTCAGGCGACCGGTGAACCCCTCACGCGGCTCCGCGTCCTGTAGCGGCACGCCCTTCGCCCGCAGTTCGGCCACCAGCGTGCGCACGTCGTCCGTACCCAGGGCCACGTGGTGCAGCCCCTCACCCTGCTCCGCGATATGGTCAGCGAACAGCGAGTCGTCTCTCGTCGGCTGCACCAGCTCCAGGTAGCTGCCGCCGACGGCCACCAGCGCCACCTGAGCTCCCCGCGCTGGGGCCTCGCCCTGCTTGACTACGGGCAGGCCCAGCGCCTCGGCGTAGAAGCGCAGCGCCGCCTCCATATCGCGGACGGCGATCCCCACGTGGTGGACGTCAGTAATCATGCGGGATGCATTGTAGCATCCGCTAAACGGAAGACGGCCCGCCTGAGGCGGGCCGCCGCTATGAATCCGTCTCGCCCAGGATCAGCCGGCGCGATCTAACTGTAGCAGGCCGGCGGGCAACCGCTCCATCTCATCCTCCACCATGCGTCCGATGCTATCGTCACCGGTCGAGATAGCCCACCGGGCGAACGCGGCCACGATCTGCGGATCGAACTGGGTCCCGGCGTGGCTGACGATCTCGCGCACGGCGTACTCATGGCTCAGAGCCTCGCGATAGGGTCGGTTCGACACCATGGCGTCGTATGCGTCGGCCACCGAGAAAATTCGCGCCTCCAGGGGTATCTCGGTGCCCCGAAGGCAACGTGGATAGCCCATGCCGTCGTAACGCTCATGATGACAGTACACTATATCCGCTATCTCGCTCAGGTGGTCAACCTGCGTCAAGATCGAATAGCTGAAGAACGGGTGCTGCCGCATCTCCCCCCACTCGCCAGCGTCCAGGGGTCCGGGCTTGGTGAGTATCTCTTCATGGACGTGGATCTTGCCGATGTCGTGCAGGAAAGCGGCCCACTCCAGCTGCTGGAGACGGTCTTCCGTCAAGCCCAGGCCACGTCCCAGCTCCAAAGACAGGTGCACGACCCGGTCAGAGTGGCCGCCGGTCACGTTATCGCGCAGGTCCATCGCCGTAGTAACGACCTGGCGCAGAGAGTGGTAGCTACGCTCCACCTCCTCTACTTGGAGGATCGTCTCCTCGTAGCGCGCGCCGACGTTGAGGGCGCGAGACGCCGAGACAAACGCGAGGAGCCCCATGGAGCCGAGAAGCGCAGACGTGGCCAGATAGTTGAACAATGTGGGCTCCTGGCCCATCAGTAACACCGTTATGGAGGCGACTATGGTGACAGCCCCGACTACCCAGAGCCACTTGCCGAACTTGTGCGGCGCTGCGCCGCTTCTATCCACACGCCGGGTAGACGTGCGCGCCAGCTTCTCGAAGCCCTCGGCATTGTATATGTGGCGGTGGCCGTTTCCAGACATGCGCCTCCCCCTTAACTAATCGATATAGATTCACCATCAGAGACTCGGCAGCCTACCCCGTGTTACGAGCGCAAACCGCACCAAGGTTAACGATCAGTGAAGGCGGCGATCGTGCTCATCCTTGGACGCACCCCAACCAGCGCCGCAACCGCCTCCGCCCTCGGTTGACAGCGGCCACCAAATTTGGTTTCTTGGCCACGAGGCCACTGACTAATCGCGGACAGACGTGTCCCATTCACGAAATGCTCTGATGAGAGACAGTCGTACAAAACACCGTCGATATTTTCCCAAAGGGCCTATCAAGAAGGACTATGTTGTTTTCCCGGGCGCAATGTTAAAAGATATGAGAACTCTACGACACTGGGTAGAAGTCAGTATTGAGTTTGTAACTAGCCCTCCGGCAACTGGCAACGTATCAAATTAGACGGTCGAACTCCGTTCCGGGCATCTGATAACGACGGCCATTACTTGACAATAACCCACGCCCTGGCCGATAATCCGTTCGCCGTTCCCCCGCCTTTCTCTCCGGAGTCCTATCTTGAACGTCGTCGGCCGCCGCGGATCCAGTGGGTCCGGCTGGAATTGGTCGCGCCCGCCTTCAGGCCCGCCTCGTCCTCCGCTGGGGCCGCCTCTCCTGCCTCTTGCCGGAGCGGGACTCCTCGTCCTGCTCGTCGCCATTGCCCTGCTGGCCGTCTGGCTGTCTGACTCGGACGACAACTCGCCGACCGGCGCCGCCAACACACCTTCCCCCGTTACCCCCGTGCTTTCGACCGCCGTCGTGTCATCGCCGATTCCATCGGCAACACCTACGCCCACCCAAACGGCAACACCTACGCCTACCCCCACCTCCAGCGCACCCCTCTTCCGCCTAGCCGTCTTCGATGAAGGCGAGTGGCAGTTCGACGCGCTGCCGCAGGCCGCGGCCTACCATGAGGGTGGAGCGATTCCCCTCCTGCTGCGAATCGATGGCGCCTTACCAGGCGCTACCTACCCGCTGACCATCCGCTACGCCTGCGAAGGGTTCGATCTCCTCACGACCTTCGACCACGACACTGACAGCGAGCCCGCCCTCGCCTCCGGCGGGCCGGGCAGCGCTATCGCCGATAGCGCCGTCCAAATCCCGGACGACCCGGGCACCGATGACGACGACGGAGAGGCCCGGTCGCTCAGCTTGTGGGGCGGCTCCTTCATCGCCATCGGCGCCCTGCTGCCGCCATCCCCCTGCACCGATCAGAAGAGCCTGTCCGTATCACTGCTCGCTGCCGCGGATACGCTGTTCCTCATGTGGGCCGCTCGGCTCTCGGAAGCGGCTTCAGACGGCGATGTCCCCCTGCGCCTGGTAGTGCAGCTACCGGACGGCGATGAGCTCAGCGTCGAGATCGACCCCGCGAGCGTCGCCCCTGCACAACCGTAACCGCCCTTTACAGTAAGCGCTACAGCGAATACAGTTGACCTGGATTGCCGCCCTGAACGGGAGCCGCCCCTAGTTGAGCGATACGGAAGCCTTCAGCCACCAATACGCCACAATCAACGGCCTGCGCTATCACTACGTACGTGAGGGCAGCGGCCCGCCTCTTTTCCTCATCCACGGCTGGCCCGGCTTCTACTACGAGTGGCATCTCAACATCAAGCCTCTCGCTGAGCGCTTCGACGTCATCGTCCCCGATATGCGCGGCTACGGCCACACGGAGGTTCCGGACCTGTCGCCGGAAGAGGGCTACACCGATGACGTCTTCGCCGAAGACCTTCGCGCTCTCGTGCAGCATCTCGGCTTCGACAAGGTGAGCATCGTCTCCCATGACTTCGGCTCTGTATGGACACAGCGATTCGCCCGCACCCACCCCGGCCTGGTGGACAAACTTGTCCTCTTCCAGCCCGCCTATCCCGGCATCGGCGCCCGCTTCTTCGCGCCCGACCGACCGATCGAGACCTGGTACGTAATGTTTCACCAACTCCCCCTGGCCGAAGAGCTTGTGGGCTCCAGCCGCCGGGCCACGGAGGTATACCTGCGCCACTTCCTCTCCCACTGGTCCTACGACAAGTCGCTCTGGACGGATGATGAGGTAGAGCAATACGTGGACGTGCTCTCACAACCCGGCACCCTTCGTGGCGGCTTCAACTGCTACCGCGCCATGCTCCGCACCCTGGGCCGCCCCGACCCGATCGGGGACCCGCAGATCCACGCCCCTACCCTCGTCCTCTGGGCGGAGAACGACCCCGTCTTCCCCGCCGCCTGGAGCGACAAGCTGCCCGACTTCTTCCCCAACCTCACCCTGCGCTCTGTCCCGGAGTGCGGCCACTGGGTACAGCGAGAGAAGCCGGAGCTGGTCAACCAAGCGATCGCTGAGTTCATCCCAGCCGGGCACGGCGCCCCTTGACGAAAGGAGACCACACATGCGGTTAGAGACGGCGGTTGTCGCCCCGACGATCCAGGAGCTGGCCGACTACGGCAGACGAATGGAGGAGATGGGCTACGACTCCATCATCACCCCAGAGGCCGGCCACGACCCGTTCCTGCCGCTGATGACCCTGGCCGAGCACACGGAGCGGCTGAAGCTCGGCACCGCCGTGGCGATCGCCTTCCCCCGCAGCCCCTTCGTCGTCGCTCAGATGGCCTGGGACCTCCAGCGCTACTCCGGCGGCCGCTTTCTGCTCGGGCTGGGCACCCAGGTCAAGGGCCACAACGAGCGTCGCTACTCCACACCCTGGCCGGCGCCGCCCGGGCCCCGCCTGCGCGAGTACATCCTATGTCTCAAGGCGATCTTCAACACCTTCCAGACCAACGAACGCCCCAACTTCAAGGGCGAATCGTACCAGTTCACCCTCATCTCCCCGTTCTTCAACCCCGGCCCCAACCCTAACGGTGGCGTCCCCATCTACATCTCCGCCATCAACAAGTACCACTGCCGTCTCGTCGGCGAGATCTGCGACGGTATTCGCATGCACCCGTTTAACACCCCGAAGTACACCCGCGATGTGATCATCCCCAGCATCGAGGAGGGCGCCAAGAAGGCCGGCCGCAACCTCTCAGACATCGATGTCGTCGGCGGCGGCTTCCTCGTCACCGGCGAGAACGAGGAGGAGGTGGAGAGGGTCAAAGCGCCCTTCAAGCAGCAGATAGCTTTCTACGGCTCCACCCGCTCCTACCATCCGGTGTTGGAGTGCCACGGCTGGGGCGAGGTGGGCATGCGACTCCACCGCCTCTCCATGGAGGGCAAGTGGGCGGAGATGACCAACGAGATCACCGACGAGATGCTCAACGAGTTCGCCGTCGTCGGCACCTACGATGAGATAGTGCCCAAGATCAAGGAGCGCTACTCCGGCGTGGTGAACACCCTCGGCTTCGGCTATTCGACCATCACCGCGGGGCAGGAGGAGCGCCTGCGCTGGATCATACACGAGCTGAAGCAGCTCTAGCGCCTCCCGCATGAACGAAGCCGACCGAGAGACGGCTAAGCGCCACCAGGCGCTCTGGGAGGAGTTCTACCGGCGCCCCACAGTCTCCGCCTGGACGGGCCGGCTGCCCCTGCCACCTGAGGTCACCGCGACAGCCGGCTTCGTGATACCCGTTGACGATGCGGCGGTCAGCGGCAGGTTGCAGGAGATCGTTTCGCGGCTGGAGGCCACCGGCTGCGTCAACGCCTTCCCGCCGGACTACTGGCACATCACAATCGTACCGCCGGTCACGCTTACCAGCGGCGACCCCACACCCCCGCGCCCGACTGCCGGTCAGGCGGGCCTGCTGCCGATCTCCTTCATAGAGGAGGCGCTGGAAAAGGGACGAAAGGTCGCGCAGAGTCTGGCCCCGTTCGATATAGCGGTCCGCGGCCTCAACGCCTTCCGCGATGTGCTCGTCGCTGTCCCTTACGACGGCGGCCGGGGCCTGGAGCTGGGCCGCCTTCTCCGCTCCACCATACCGGAGCTCCCAGAACGCTACCCGGACGGACACGAGCCACTGCCTCACATCTCGCTAGCCCAGTACGGACGGGAAGACCGGCTGGGAGAGATAGTGGAGCTGATCCAGACAGAGCGTGACACGGACATCGGCTGCTTCCGCGCCCACCGATTGGAGATGTTCGTCCTCTCCTGGCGCAACGGAGTGCCGGGACATGTCGAAAAGCACAAGGTACCGCTGGAAGGCGAACCGTGACGCTCAAGAATCAGTTCGTAGACCTGCGTGGCCTCCGCTTCCACTATCGCGATTGGGGCGGCTCGGGACAGCCGCTCGTTCTCCTGCACGGCCTGGCTTCCAATTCGCTTATCTGGAAGCTCGTCGCCCCGCTGCTGGCCCGGCGCTTTCGCGTCCTGGCTCTGGATCAGCGCGGCCACGGCCCTAGCGACAAGCCCGACAACGGCTACGACTTCCAAGCCATCACCGGCGACCTCCAGGCCTTCATAGATGCCCTGAGCCTGGAGCGACCCGCGCTGGTGGGCCACTCCTGGGGCGCCAACGTTGCCCTTCAGTTCGCCGCCGAGATGCCGGACGCCGTATCCTGGCTGGTCCTGGTGGACGGCGGCTTCCTAGAGATATCCGCCTTCCCCGGGATGACCTGGGAACGGACGCTGGAGATGATGTCGCCGCCGCCCCTGGCGGGGCTGAAGCTGAAGGCCTTTCTCCAGGGAGCTCGCAACTGGCCCGGCCTGGGCTCAGTCTGGAACGACGAAGTCCAAGAGATAGTCCTGGCTAACTTTCGCGTTGACGAAGACGAGACGATCCACCCGCACTTGAGCCGCGAAAACCACCTGAAGATACTCCGCTCCCTGTGGGAGCAGAAGCCTTCAGCGCTGTGGCCCCGCCTCCGCTGCCCCGCCCTCCTGATCCCTGCCGCAAGCGATCATCAGGACTCACGCACCACGATCTGGATGGAGCACAAGCGGAAGTCCATAGCCCTGGCGGAACAACACGCGCCGGCGGTAAGGGTCGTATGGATGGAGGACACGATCCACGACGTGCCGCTGCAGCGGCCGCGCGAGCTTATGGAGGCTATCGACGGATTTCTTGAGGGGTTAGCCTAGGCCGCTTCGCCGGCCGAGCGCTGGCTCTTCATTAGCCGGAACGCCCGCTCGAACGACTCATCGTCCAGCACGGGCTCGCGCCCATCAAAGGCCGCGCCCTCTGTGATAACTTCCAGGAGATCGCGGGCGAAGGTGGCTTTCGGCTTTTCTCCCGCCGGACCGTATAGCCGCTCCACTACGCGCTCAATCGCGCCCTCCGGCGTCTCTATCCCCCTCTGCTGGCAGTGTTGGCGTAGTATCTCCGTGAACTCCACCGGACCGGGGCTGGGTATCTCAACCTTATACAGAATCCGCCTCAGGAGAGCCTCGTCGGCCAACTGCTCCATCGGCTGATTGGTCGCGAACAAGAGCTGAACATCAAATGGGACTCTCAGCTTCTCGCCCGTGATGAGGCTCAGGCTGTCCCAGCCGCGCTCCACGGAGATAAGCCAGCGGGTCATCATGTCCCGGGCGTCCGTCTTCTGACGTCCCAAATCATCAGCGATCAGGACGCCGCCCTGGGCCTTGATGTGCGGAGGGGCCTGGTAGAAGCGGGCCTGTGGATCATAGGCCAAGTTCAGTGAATCCAGCCCCAGCTCCGATCCGAGGACCACGGCCGGCCGGCGCACCATTACCCAGCGACGATCCAGCTTCGCGTCGTTCTTCACTGCCTCTTCGCCGTCAACATCATCGATCGCCTCATGAACGGAGGGGTCGAACACCCGGATCACCTGACCGTAGACATACAGGGCATAGGGCATAAGGGCCACGCCGTCGATGTTGTTGGCGAACAGCTCCAGGATGCTCGTCTTACCGTTGCCAGAAGGGCCGTAGAACATCGTAGTCTTGCCGGAGTAGAGTGCGCGCGCCACCGAGTCGGCAACTTCCGGCGCCAGGGAAAACCCCTCAAGAATCGCCTTGATGCGCGCCGGTGACGGCATCTGCCTTTTCGCCTGCTGCCCCCGAATGACCTCCGCATACTGCTCCGCGGTCACGGGCACAGGCCCGGCGTAGCGAGTACGCTCTAGCGCCTCCGACGCTCTTGCCGTTCCTCGTTCCGAAAGACGGTAGCGATAGTTCCCTGTGAACAGGTCGGACTGGCTCAACACCTCACACAGGCGCTCTTCCTGGAGAACCGTCAGTATCTGCTTCACCATCGTCTGGCCAAGCCCCATCCTACGCATCAGCTGTCCTGAGGAGGGGGTGCCGGAGTAGTGCATTATCTTAAGCGTCAGATCCGTTAGAAACGCCTTTGAAAGGCCGACCTCCGCCAGCGTGCTCGGCTGCTTGGGAAAGACCGAACTCTCCGGCCCTCCCGCCGGCGCGGGCGAGTCGGCCTCTAGGGTCGCGGCGGCGTCGCTCAGCGTCTGAGCTATTGAATCCCCGGCTTCGTTCTGGGCTGAATCACTGTCAGGCAACGAGTCCTGACCGTCCCGGCTGTCTTCGTCCTCGCTATGGAAGACCGCCGACCGCCGCTGTGTCTCGTCCGCTTGTTCAGTGGCTCCGCCTTCAGTGACTTCCTCAGCGGACTCGTACCTGCGCTCCATATTAGATACTCTCCTGACGTTGGCTAATCGCCGTCATCAGGTTAAGACGCCACCTACGTCGGTTACGTTACCTCGATAGGGGACGGCTGGGCGACCCATCAGGTCTCATCTTGAGATACGACCTGGCGCATCACGAGCGCAAAGCAGGAAGCTGATAGATTCGCCGCCGCGTTGATCGCCGCCCGCTGCCCGGGAGGGTCAGCCGCGGGGCCGAAGGTTTGTATTTGTGAGCACAAACCCTTGACTGGAGCGCGCTGCGAATGCTATAAGATGCTCAGCCCTTCCGATTCCAATAGACGCAGACGAAGACGTCTATTGAGATAACGAATAACAACGGAGACAAACCTTCATGGAGATTCCGCCTGTAGTCATCGACCGGCTCCCCCTCTACACACGTGCCCTGTCTACGCTTGAGGAGGAAGGCCGAGACGTTGTCAGCTCCCAGGAGTTGGGCACTCTTCTCGGCGTAACCCCCGCCCAGATCCGCAAGGACCTCAGCTACTTCGGCCGCTTCGGCAAGCAAGGGCGCGGCTACAACGTCCGCAAGCTGCTGGACGAATTGCACCACATCCTCGGTCTGGACAGGCAGTGGCGCATGGCCGTAATAGGCGTAGGCAAACTGGGCCGCGCCATCCTCGGCTACGAAGGTTTCGGACCGCAAGGGTTTCGCATCGTCGAGGCGTTCGACGCCGACCCCAAGAGGATAGGCCAGCGGATCGAGAACGTGACGATAAAAGGCGCCGACGACTTGGAGAAGACCCTATTGAAAAACCCCGTGGACGTTGGGATCGTCGCAGTCCCCGCTGAGATCGCCCAGAACGTCATCGATACCCTGGTTAAGTGCGGAGTCCGCGCCATCCTCAGCTATGCGCCCATTCCCGCCCGTGTGCCGCCGGGAGTCTACCTGAAGCGCATCGAGCCGGTGCTGGCACTCCAGAGCATGGCCTACTACCTGAAAAACTCTCCTCGCTCCACAGCAGCGGCCGCTAGAAGCTGACCATCCACTCTCCCTCGGGTGGCTGCGCCCGCTGGATCAGCTCCAGATGCTCTAGGGCAATCCCAGCCCCTATAGCCACGCAGTCCATCGGGTTATCCGCCACATAGCACGGGATGCCGACCTCCTGCGTGACCAGCCGGTCCAGATTGCGCAGAAGCGCCGTCCCGCCGGTGAGCACTATACCCCGATCAATTATGTCCGAAGCCAGCTCAGGAGGCGTCCGCTCCAGGACCGAGCGAACACTGCCCAGAATGGCCTGGAGTGCATCGTGGAGAGCCTGGCAAACATCATCCGCGGTGACGGTTACCGTCTTAGGAAGGCCGCTGATCTGGTCCCGTCCACGTACGTCGTACGTGAGCTGCTCGTCAAGCGGCAGGGCACTGCCGATGGCGATCTTCACATCCTCAGCCGTGCGATCGCCGATGTTTAGGTTATAGCGGCGCTTTATGTGCGCGGCTATGGCGTCATCCAGCCGATCACCCGCCACCCGCACCGATTCGCTGACGACGATGCCGTACATAGAGATGACCGCCGCCTCGGCGCGGCCGCCGCCAATGTCCACTACCATGTGGCCCTGGGGCGTGCTGATGGGGATGCGGGCCCCGATGGCCGCAGCCAGCGGCTCCGAAACGACGTAGGCGGGCCGCCGCGCTCCCGCCGCCTCGCAGGCGTCCTGCACGGCTCGCTGCTCCACCCCGGTCACGCCCGCGGGCACACAGACCATCACTTCAGGCTTCACCATGGAGAACCGCCCGTTCACCTTGCCGATGAAGTAGCGGAGCATCGCTTCCGTGGTCAGATAATCGGCGATAACGCCGTCGCGCATAGGACGGATCACCTGGATGGCGCTCGGCGTCCGGCCCAGCATGTCGCGCGCCTCGCTCCCCACCGCCACGATGCTGTTGTCCCGCTGAGCCACCGCCACGACAGAGGGCTCTGAGCTAACGATCCCCTTGCCTTTTACGTAGACCAGGACGTTGGCCGTGCCCAGGTCAACGCCGATGTGCTTACCGAACAAACTACACCCTCTCGATCGCCGCCCCGAGGCTGCGCAGCTTGGAGGCGATGCGCTCATAGCCCCGGTCCACATGATACACGTCCGCCACCTCAGTTCGGCCACTGGCAGCCAGACCGGCCAGTATCAACGCCGCGCCCGCCCGCACGTCCAGCGCCCTTACGCTGGAGCCGAGGAGTGGGGTCGGCCCGCTAATAATAGCAGTGGTGGTGCCAGTCGTCACTACCTCCGCACCCATCTTGCGCAACTCGCTCACATACAACAGGCGGTTATCGAACACCCGCTCGTGTACGTAGCTTACGCCGCGGGCCTGAGTTAGGAGCACGGCCATCGGCGCCTGGAGGTCGGTGGCGAGGCCGGGATAGGGGAGCGCCTGAATAGTGACCGCCCGCAGATCGTCGTCCCGCCAAACCCTTAACGTATCCTCATCTTCCTCCACCACTACGCCGGCCTCCCGCATCTTGGCGATAAGTGAGAACAGGTGGCCTAGGTGAACGCCCCGAATCTCCACTCGACCGCCGGTGATAGCGGCGGCGATAGCGAAGGTGCCCGCCTCCAGGCGATCCGGGATGATGCGGTATGTTGTCCCGCGCAGCGCCTCCACGCCGGCGATGGTGACAGTGTGGCTACCGGCGCCGCTGATTCGCGCCCCCATGGAGTTCAGCATCGCGGCCAGGCTCTGCACCTCCGGCTCCGAGGCCGCGTTCACGATAGTTGTTGTGCCGGCGGCGGTGGCCGCGGCCAGCATCAGGTTCTGTGTGCCCAGCACGCTCGGGTAGTCAGCGAACACGCGCGCCCCTCTGAGCCCATCGGTCTCCGCGACGTACTTCTCCCCCTCACGATCGACGCGGCTGCCCATCGCCTCAAACCCAGCCAGGTGCACGTCGATGGGACGCTGGCCGATGACGTCGCCCCCCGGCGGCGAGCAGCCGGCCGAGCCCAGCCGCGCCAGCAGCGCCCCCATGACCAGGAAGCTGGCGCGCAGATTCCCTACGAGCTCCGTTGGAGGCGAGGAGCTTGTCAGCTTGGCGGTGTTGATACGCAGACCATGCTCGGACGTCGGCTCCACGGTAGCGCCCAGGCTGCGCAGTACCTCTGCCATGTGCCCCACGTCGCCGATAGCGGGGACGTTCTCCAAATAGCAGTCTTCCGCTACGAGAAGGGCTGCCGCCATGGCGCCCATCGCCGCGTTCTTGGAGCCGCTAACGTCGACGCTGCCGTGCAGCGGTATCCCACCGTCGATAACCAGCTTGGTACCGTCGCGGCTGTTGGTGAAGATAAGCGGCGCCGTCTGCTCTTTCAAAGGCGAATCCTAACTAAGGTCCCGGCGGGCCCGGCGGCACGCCGCCCCTTCGCCGGCGCCGTCGCGTGACAGCCTTGATGCGGGCCAGCGCCCGCGCTAGCTCCGCCTGCATCTGCGCCAGGTCCACTTCCGTCTCCCGCTCCTCCAGACGGCGCTGGGCGCTGCGGCGCGCCTCCTCCGCTCGCACCTCATCGATCTCTTCGGCCCGCTCCGCCGCGTCGGCCAGGATCGTTATTCGGTTGTCGCGCACCTCGATGAAGCCGCCCGTGATCGCCATCTCCACTTCATCGTCGCCTTTGACTATGCGCAGCACTCCCGGCTGGATCATCGTCAATAGAGGGGCGTGCAGCGTGAGGACGCCCAGCTCGCCCTCCACACCGGGCACGATCATACGGTCCACGTCCTCCTCGGAGTAGACCAGCTGCTCCGCCGTGACGATCTCGACCTTCAGGGGCATGGCCCATCCCCTTTCCCAGGCCAGAACGGTTTCATCTCACCATCTCCCGCAACAGCGCTCGAAGCTTGGGCGCCCCGGCCAGAGCCTTCTGGAGACCAGCGACCTCGTCGTCACTGACGATGAGCGGGCTGCGCTGGAACCGGCCGGCGTGGTCATAATAGCAGAATCGTACCGATAGAGAGCCGTCGTCAAACTCCAGGAGTTGCAGAGACGGCTCGTGATGCTGGCCGGCGTAGGTCGCCTCCTCCACGATGCGCCCGCTCCCCCAGTGCAGGCTGAACGGCCGCGGCAGGGTACGGGCTCTCTGTTTTGCCATCACCCTATTCCTACGCCGCTGCTTCCTTCTCCATCTTCTCCGCCTGCTCCGCCGCCTCCTCGATGCCGCCCACCATGTAGAACGCCTGCTCCGGCAGGTGGTCCCACTTCCCTTCCAGAATCTCACGGAACCCGCGCACCGTCTCCTTCACCGGCACGTAGCGGCCGGGCCGCCCCGTAAACGTCTCCGCCACGAACATCGGCTGCGACAGAAACCGCTGGATGCGACGCGCCCGCGCCACCGCCTGCTTGTCCTCCTCCGATAGCTCCTCTACCCCCAGGATGGCGATAATGTCCTGCAGGTCCTTGTACCGCTGGAGCACCACCTGCACCCCCCGCGCCGTCTGATAGTGCTCCTCGCCCACGACGCGCGGGTCCAGGATGCGTGAGAACGACGTCAGCGGGTCCACGGCGGGGTAGAGCCCCTGCTCAACAAGCGACCGCTCAAGGGCGATCACCGCGTCCAGATGGCCGAAGGTGGTAACGATGCCCGGGTCGGTGTAGTCGTCGGCGGGCACGTAGATCGCCTGGAAGGAGGTGATGGAGCCGCTCTTGGTCGAGGTGATGCGCTCCTCCAGTGCGCCCATGTCCGTAGCCAGGGTGGGCTGGTAGCCCACGGCGGAAGGCATGCGGCCCAATAGCGCCGACACCTCCATGTTGGCCAGGATGTAGCGGTACACGTTGTCGATGAACAGGAGGACGTCCTGGCCCTCCTCGTCGCGGAAGTACTCCGCCATCGTCACGCCGGTTAGGCCCACGCGGGCCCGCACGCCCGGCGGTTCGTTCATCTGGCCGAACACCAGCACCGTCTTGTCGATCACGCGGGAGGCGCGCATGTCGTGCCAGAGGTCGTTCCCCTCGCGGGAGCGCTCGCCCACGCCGGCGAACACGGAGAAGCCGCCGTGCTCCGTCGCGATGTTCCGGATCAGCTCCATGATTATCACCGTCTTGCCCACGCCGGCGCCTCCGTAGGCGCCTACCTTGCCACCCCTGCTGAACGGCGACACCAGGTCCAGAACCTTGATGCCGGTCTCCAGCACCCGCGGCGTCGTCTCAAGCTGCTCCATGGGGGGCGATGGGCGGTGGATCGACCAGTGCTCGTCCGCATCGACCTTCCCCAGGTCATCCAGGGGCTCGCCGAAGACGTTGAACAGCCGCCCCAGGCAGGCGCGTCCCACCGGGACGGTGATGCGAGCGCCGGTGTCCACGCACTCGTCGCCGCGCCGTAGGCGGTCGGTGGTGTCCATCGCCAGGCAGCGTACCCGGTTGTTGCCCAGGTGCTGCTGCACCTCAGCGGTCAGCTTATAGCCGTCGCGTCGCTTGATCTCGATAGCGTTGTAGACGTACGGCAGCTCCTCAGCCGGGAACTTCGCGTCCACCACCGTGCCGATGATCTGGACCACCTCGCCCTTAGCCTTAGTGTCCTTGGCCATCGCCTACCTCCCTATTGAGCTTCATTCTGCCTGTAACGCCTCCACGCCGCCCGTGATCTCCAGCAGCTGGCTGGTGATGGACTCCTGGCGGGCCTTGTTGTACACCAGCGTCAGGTCGCTTGTAATCTCGTTGGCGTTGTCTGTGGCGTTGCGCATGGCGACCATGCGCGCCGATTGCTCGCTGGCGATCGCCTCCAGGGTGGCCTCGTAGACCAGCCGCTCCACGTAGCGCGGAAGAAGCTCGGCCAGCACCTCCTCGCGGGTCGGCTCATAAATGTAGTCGACGCCCACGGTGGCTGCCTCTGCCGGCGGCTCCACCGGCAACAGCTTGTACACCTCCGGCCGCTGCATCAGCGTACTCACGAACTGGCCGTAGATGATGTACACCTCGTCCGCGCGGCCGGCGATGAAGTCCTCCATGACGACTTGGGCGATGGGCCGGCACTCCTCGTAGCCGGGCTTGTCGCCGATATCGATGAACTCGGCGACGACGTTCTGTCCCGTACGCCCCAGGAAGTCACGCCCCTTGCGCCCCACGGCGACGGCGCGCACCGGCTTCTCCAGCTCCAGGATGAACGATGCCATGCGGCGGTTGAGGGTAGAAGGCAGGCCGCCGGCGAGCCCGCGGTCCGGGGTGATGAACACCACCTCTACGGCCTTGACCTCTTCGTGACGGCGCAGGAGAGGGTGCAGCGCTTCCGGATCAATAAAGGGGAGCGTCTCCGCCAAGTCGGCAAGCACCCAGCTAATCTTCTCGGCGTAAGGGCGGGCAGCCAGAGCGCGCATCTGGGTGCGGCGCATCTTGGAGGCAGCGACCAGCTCCATGGCGCGCGTGATCTTGGCCGTGCTCTCGATGCCGCGAATGCGGCGCTTTATCTCACGTAGAGTCGCCATGACTATGGCTCCCATGACCCCAGGCTGATGCCCGGGGCGTAGAACTGCCCGTCGATACCGCAGCCCTCAGGCTGCGGTCTGGGGCCGACGCTCCGGACGCTCTCCATTAGTACGGCACTGACTCCTTGAACTGCTTGATCGCCGTCTTGATCTTCTCCTCTATCTCCGGCGTCAGCTCCGCCTTCTCGTCGATCTCCTTGAGCGTGTCCGAGTGGCTTCCCTGCATGTGGTTGTGGAACGCCTCCTCAAAGGCGGGCACCTTGCCCAGCTCAACGTCGTCCAGATAGCCGTTCACCCCCGCGTAGAGGATGCTCACCTTCTGGCCCGGAGTAAGCGGCTGGAACTGGAGCTGCTTCAGCACCTCCGTAAGGCGCTGGCCGCGCTCCAGCTGGCGGCGGGTGGCGGCGTCCAGCTCCGCCGCTCCGAACTGGGCGAACGCGGCCAGCTCCCGGTACTGCGCCAAGTCCAGCCGCAGGCGGCCCGCCACCTTGCGCATCGCCCCCGTCTGGGCGGCGCCGCCCACGCGGGAGACGGACAGGCCGACGTTGATGGCGGGGCGGATGCCGGCGTTGAACAGGTCCGCCTCCAGGTAGATCTGACCGTCGGTGATGGAGATGACGTTGGTGGGGATGTAGGCGGAGACGTCGCCCGCCTGCGTCTCGATGATGGGGAGAGCGGTCAGCGAGCCACCGCCGTGCTCCTCCGAGAGCTTGGCGGCCCGCTCCAGCAGGCGGCTGTGCAGGTAGAAGACGTCGCCGGGATACGCCTCGCGGCCGGGTGGGCGCCGCAGCAGAAGCGACATCTGCCGGTAGGCCCAGGCGTGCTTGGTAAGGTCGTCGTAGATGACCAGGGCGTCGTTGACGACGCGCCCACCAAGTACGACGCCCTGCTCCATGAACTCCTCGCCCACGGCGCAGCCGGCGTAGGGGGCCAGGTACTGGAGCGTGGCCGGGTCGGCGGCGTTGGCCGCCACCACCACAGAGTGCTCCATGGCGCCGTGCTCCTCCAGCGTGGCCACCACCTGCGCCACCTTGGACGCCTGCTGTCCGATAGCCACGTAGATGCAGACCAGGTCGCCACCCTTCTGCGCGATCATGGTGTCCAGGCAGATCGCCGTCTTGCCCGTAAACCGGTCGCCGATGATCAGCTCGCGCTGGCCGCGGCCGATAGGGATCATGGCGTCCACGGCCTTGATGCCCGTGTGAACCGGCGTGTCGACGCTCTGGCGCATCACCACGTTGGGGGCGATGCGCTCCACCTCCCGCCTCTTTTCCGAATTGACCGGCCCCTTGCCGTCCAGCGGCTGCCCCAACGGGTCAACCACGCGACCTATGAGCCCTTCGCCTACGGGGACCTCCACCATACGCCCCGTAGTGCGGACCTCGTCGTGCTCTCTGATCCCCTGGTGGTCGCCGAGGATGATGGCGCCGACGGTCTCTTCCTCCAGGTTGAGGGCCATCCCCATCACGTTGTTGGGGAACTCCAGCATCTCGCTGTACATAGCGCCGCGCAGGCCGTGCACGCGCGCAATGCCGTCCCCGGCCTCCAGCACCGTCCCCACGTCCACGGCCGTGATCGCGCCGCCGAAATGCTCGATCTGCTGCCGGATTATGGACGCTATCTCTTCAGGGCGAACCGCCATATCGTCCTCCTACGTCTCCGTGGTCTCCAGCTCCCGCCGCCAGGCGACCAGATGCGCCAGGTGCTCCCGATAGTGCTCATAGGTGTCGCCGGCGAAGCGCGTCAGCACGGTGAGTCCCTTCACGTTCTCCTGGAGCGGCTCGGCGGGGAAGGCCGCCAGCGCCTCCATCGCCTGCTGGAAGCTCTCCAGCCACTCCTCCCTTACCTCAGCAAGCGGCCGTCCCTGGCGCGTCTTGCGCTCCCTTTCGTTCCACTCGTCCACGGTCTCCTCGCTCCCCGGCACCTCCACGTCCTGCGGCCTGCCGCCGGCGATGTGCCCGAGGTCGGCCGCGGCCTTGTTAGCCCAGAAGGCGATGTGCCCCAGCAGCTCCTTCACCGTCCAGCCTGTCAGCACCCCGGGCTGCTCCAGCTCCATATCGGAGAAGGAGTCCACCGCGGAAGCCAGCGCCTCCCATGCCTCCAGCAGCTCTCGCTCAACGTCGGCCTTCGTGACGGTAGCGGTCATGCCCGCGCCTCCTGGAGCCGGCGCTTCAGCGCCAGCAGCCGGCTGCGCGTGGAGCCGTCGATGAGCTTGTCGCCGATGCGGGCGACGAGGCCGCCGATGATCCTCTCGTCCACCTGCGTCTCAACCACCACCTGCAGATCGCTGATCTCGCTCAGCTTCTCGGCCACCGCCTTCGTTTCCTCATCAGATAGCGGGACGGCGGTGGTCACCAGCGCGTGCGCGATGCCCCGTTCCGCGTCCACCAGCTCCTGGAACGCCTCCGCTATCTGGTCCGCCAGCGCCGTACGGCCTCGGTGCACCAGCAGCCGCGCCAGGTTCAGCACTAGCGGATCGACGCCCGCAAGCGCCTTCTCCGCAAGCCCCATCTTATCGGCGGTGGAGATGCGCGCCTCCTGCATCAGCGCCGCTATCTCAGAGTCGGAGAAGACGGCGGCCATAAGGGACAGCCCCTCCGACCAGCGCTCCTCCGTGCCGCCATCGCCGGCGATCTGGAACGCCGCCTCGCCGTAGCGGCGGGCCGCGATCTCACGGATCACGTCTGGCCGTCCTTCCCATCGCCACCCTGAGGCGCCTCCGCCAGCACCTCCTCGATCAGCTCCCGGTGCGCCTTCCGGTCCAGGCTACGCCGGATCACCCGCTCGGCAGCCGTGATGGTGAGATCGGCGAACTCCCGTCTCAGGTCGGCGATGGCCGCATCTCGCTCCAGCTGTATCTCGCTGCGCGCCCGCTCCAGCAGCGTCTCCCCCTCCGCGCGGGCCGACTGACGCGCCTCCTCCTGGATTCGAGCGGACATCTGCTGCGCCTGTCCAATGAGCCCCTGGCCGTCCTGACGCGCCTTCTCCAGCTCAGCCGCTGTCTCGGTTTCGGTCTGGGCGAGGCGTTGCTTCGCCTCCTCGGAGGCCTCTAACCCCTCCTGGATGCGCTTCCGCCGCTCGTCCAGCAGCGGGAACAGGAAGCGCTTGGACGCCCACCCAACCAATATCAGGAGGATGGTGAAGTTAATGAACTGGGCAATGA
>CAZYOV010000025.1:0-25540 GCA_964649215.1 uncultured Dehalococcoidia bacterium | reverse complement strand
TTGCGGGTTCGAGTCCCGCTATCTCCACCAGTTGCTTGGCGCCCCGGTAGCTCAGTGGATAGAGCAACGGTTTCCTAATCCGAACCATAGGGGCCGTGGGCGTCCGTAGGCGTCCATTTCGTATCTACTTCCGTCCGTTGGGAGCCGCCATCAACCGCTAATATCCGCCCGCTTGGCTGTCAACTTGGCTGTCAATTCGCTCGCTCGACTACAATAGGGCCGTCATGACTGAGCGCGTCTCCAACGAGGAATTCCTGGAGAACTACCTCCAGTTCGCGGTGTTCCACCGCTGGAGGGTGGCGGAGGCGTGTCTTGAGAGTCTGACCGGGTTCGACGAGGAGGCGGGTGAGCGCCACTCCCTGACCCTAGAAATCACGACGAGCCTGTTCTTCACCGTGGAAGACATCCTGATGTGGTTCTACGTCCTGAAGGCGTGGGACCCCAGCGACCAGTCCCAGAACCTGATGGACATGCTCGACGCTCAGCGACTGAACCCCGCTTCCCGGCAGGCGGCCCTCGACGAGCTGCGCGGGATGTCTCTCTCGGCATACAGGACTCTGCTAAAGGTCCCAAACAACGCGCAGGAGAGGGACCGTGTAGGGATATCGCCTGCGGGTTGGAAGCGCTTCAAGACCCTGGCGACGAGACAGCAGGAATCGCTGGTTGACTTCCTCAGCAACCTCGAGGCCCGGCAGGCGAACCTCGAGCACGGTTGGCTGATCCGCTGCCTCAACAAGATCAAGCACGGGCTGGTCGTCATGAAGGAGGTGCCGGAGGGGCGCCCCGCCGTGGCAATCTACCTCGGCGGCAGCTTTCCCGAATCTGAGGACGGCAAGACCCTTAGACTTTACTGCCCCACGGACAGCGAGAGCAACAAATTTATGACATCGCAGGTTAGGCGCGGGGGCAAGCTATTGGCGGGCATGCTGTCGCCTCCATTCCAAGTTATCTTTGGCAGGGCCCCAGACGTCGACTGGCCTCCCGGCTGGGCAGCGCAGTGACTCAGCGGCTCGCCAGCAAGGCCTCCATCTTCGTAGCCGCCTCTGCCTGAAGACCCGGCACCACGTGGCTATACGTATCGAGCGTTAGCGCAATGCTCGCGTGCCCTAGCATCTCCTGGACCACCTTGGGGTGGACGCCCTGGGCCAGCAGCAAGGTGGCGGCGGTATGGCGGAGATCGTGGAAGCGCATCCGTGGTAGCCCGGCCCGCTCCAGCAGCGGCTGAAACGACCGCTGGGTAAGATTCTGTGGCGTCATCGGCCGCCCTACCTCATTGGCGAACACGAAGCCATTATCCTCCCAGGCGAGGGCCTTCACCCGGCGCTCCAGTTGCCGCTGGCGGTGCCTCTGCAACACGGCGACGGCTAGAGGCGTCAAGCTCACGCTACGTCGGCTACCCGCCGACTTGGGCTCTTGCTCCAGCCAGCCGTGGCCGTTGAGGCGAGCGATAGAGCGCCGTACCTGCAGCCTGCGGCCGTCCAGATCTACGTCCTGCCATTTCAGCCCCAGGAGCTCGCCCTGGCGCAGCCCAACGGTGACGGCCAGGACGTACAGCGCCTCCAAGGGGTCGCCCGCGGCGGCGGTGAGAAGCTGACGCGTTTCATCCGGCGACAGCGCCCGCACTTCCTGGGCCTGGACCTTTGGTGGCCGCACGACGTCGCAGACATTGCGGCCGACACGGCCCCAGCGCACAGCGTCGGCTAGGGCGCGATGGAGGACGCGGTGTAGGTGGCCCACGGTGCGGGGCGCCAGCCCCTCCTCCATCTTGCGGCTGTAGAGCGCCTGCAGTTCATCAGGCGACACCTTCGCCAGTGACCAGATCCATCTACAACGGGCCGCGTCGGCAGCCGACATGCACGCCCAGCTCCGCGATTACTACCTTCCCGCCCGGCTTGACGACTCTCAGCATCTCGCGTACCGCCCTCGGCTTATCCGAGTAGTACTTCATCCCGAAACCGTCCAGCACCGCGTCGAACGCGCTGTCGCGGAACGGGAGACGCACGGCGTTGCCCAGCACGAGGGTTACCGAAATCCCCGCCTTTATGAGCTTCCGCTCCGCACGGCCGATCATCCGCCGCTGGAAACACCAGGTCCGGTACTCCACCGTCGATCGACCATCCTCGCCCGCAACTGGTGCACGCGAGTTCGCCGCCCGTTAGCTCCGGCTTGTCGGTGTCGTCGGGACGCAGATCGCCGTGGCACGCCGGACAACGCAGAACCTCAATCGCCTCGCGTCTCATCTACGCCGCCCCCACGCCACGTACACCCCTCCCAGCATTCGCGGCCGTACCTCCAAGTCCGCCACCCACGTCGTCAGGTGGCTCCACGGCTTACGATATCCTTCGAACGTCGTCACATATCGGCGCGAAATCCGCCACCACACCAGATTCACCGGTCCCAGCCACCACGGCGCCCACTTTCCACCGGCGCTCACTACTCCACCGCCCGGCCTTACATGCCGAAAAACGTTGTCCAGCGCGGCGGGCATCCGCATGATGTCGTGCGTGAAGTGGAATAGCACAGCGTCAGCCTCGACCGGGATCTCCGCATCCTCGATCGCTGACTGTACAAGCGTGACGTTGTCCCAACCAGCCGCGTCCACCCGCTCCCGCGCCTTCCCCAGCATCTCGCCGCTCAGGTCCACCCCGAAGATCCTCCCCTCCGGCCCCACGCTCTCTTCCAGCAGCGGAAAGCTGAGCCCCGTCCCGCAACCGATGTCCAGGACGGTGTCGCCCGCCTTCAACCCCAGCAGACTTACAGCCTCCCTACGCACGCCTTCGACGGCGCGCACCCGCCGGTCGTAGCCGGGAGCCAACCGCTCGTACATGCGCCTCGTCAGTGCATGATTTGGAGCCATCCAGCCGTCACCCCCCTTCTATTCTTGCACCCCTTCGCCTTCAGAGGTCAGGAATCGCTCGATCAGATCCGCCCAGGCGCCGCTCAGCCTCTCGACGTCCATGCTCTCTTTGTCCAGCGCCTGTAGCACGGCGATCCCCTCGTACAGCGCCAGCAGCAGATAGGCGCCAACGTCGGGGTCCATGTCGCTCCGCACCACGCCCGCCTCCTTGCCCGCCCGCACCACTCGCCCCAGGGTTTCGCGAATGCCAACGTGGAACTCCGCCACGGATTCTCGTGCGCTCGCCTCTCGGCTCGCGTATGCCCAGAACTCCAGCGAGAGCGCCCCCGACTCGCGCTCGGACAGAAGATGATGAGCCTGAAACTCGACGAACCCTCGGACCACCTCGTGCAAGGAAGCACCGGGCGCGAGCGCGCTTACCTCCACAAGCTCGTCCTTGACGTGATCGCGCAGGAGCTCGCGAAACAATTCCTCCTTGTTCGCGAAGTGGTGGTAGAAAGCGCCACGGGATATCCCGGCCTCCGCAATGATGTCGTCGACCGTCCCCTCGCCGTACCCCTTGCGCCCGAACACCCGCTCCGCTGCAGCGATGATTGATCGCCGCGTTTCATCCGCCCTCTGTCTTGGCAGTGTCCGTCGTTCAGTCATTCTCCCGGATCCTATCGACATAGCCGTCGGTAACCGACAGTATCGTCGGTCTAACCCTACCTTGTCAACCCGGCGATAGCGAAGCTATAGGCGCTCCAGGGCCCCCTGAGACGGGCCTTTACCTGTCGCGTCACCTCTTCTAGGTCCGGGTTGGCCGACAAGCCCATCGCCGCCTCGGCGTCGAACGCGGCGACCCTCGCGCACGGCGTTGGGCTTGCGAAGCCGAGGCCGCTGCGCGCAGCCGGGCGAAACGTACTTGGGGACTCCGTCGCACCGTTTCCCCGGCCACTATCACTAAGTGCCGTTAGTGCGACAACGCGGTCGGGAGGCTCTTGACGTCCCCGAGTTGCCGAAGGCGAGGTTTGAAGCCCCCTGCCACCACACTTGAGAATAAGGGTGATTATTTGTTAACGGGCCAAGACTACTTCTGCCACCTCACCTCGTATAGCCGGACCGGGTCTTCGAAGCCACGTAGCTCAGTCTCACCGAGGTCAGAGAACAAGAACTGCTTGCCAGCAGCCAGTATCAGATAAAGGCACAATGCTCGCCCTCAAATGAATCGGCGAAATCGGCGGCAAATTTCTCGATGTCAGTCGGCCTAGTCTTCGTGATCTTCTCGAAATCCGGACTTACTTTATGCTCAGGTGTCTCAACCCAAGTTCGGAACAGTTTTAAAGTGCTCTCAACTATCCACTCTGGTATCCCCGCGGCTTTGAACCCCTTCTCTTGGTCCTCGTACGAGAGGCTCACGTACTGAATGTCGCGGCCTAGAGATTTGGACAAAGCCTTAGCAACATCAGTGAAGCTGATCGCTCGCGGTCCCGTGATGATATAAGTCTCGTTGTTGAACTCATCTGTCGTGAGACAATGAAACGCTGCCCTGGCAATATCTCTCGAATCGACCATAGGGATACGAGCGTCTCCCAGATACTGGGCAAACGTGCTGCTCTCTTTGATAAACGGCGCATGCATCATTAGTATGTTCTGCATGAAATAGTGTGGTCGCAAAATGACGTATTCGATGTCACTTCGCTTCAAGTAGTCGTCCGCCCGTCCGTGCAAATCATACATTGGCATGTCAGAACCAGCGTGGGCCGGCTCTGCAGAAAGTCGCACGATTTTTCGGACACTAGCCTTCACAGCTCGGTCGATCAAACCCTGGTGCAGCTCGAACATTTCCGGTGAAGAGCTCGTCAAAAGGAAAATTGCATCCACATTCGTGAGTGCAGCTTCCATAGTCCTCCAATCCCCGAGAGCTCCTCGTACGCAGGGAACATCTTCCAACTTTAGTTGTTCCTCGGTCGTTTTGCTTCGGACAAGCAAGCGATAATTGATATCGTTTTCTCGAAGTAGCTCTACCAGCGTTATTCCGATGGTGCCGGTACCTCCAATGACCAAGATCTCATTTTTCATTTTGTTCTCTTTGATAAATAGTTTCGTTGTGCAGATACGCCAATGTTACATCAGGCTCTCACAGAGGGGACACCCTGTAGCGCAGGTGGGAGTACCGATGCCGCCTACGTCCGGCGAACCCATCGAAGAAGACGGCGACCTCTTCGGCGTGACCGTGATCCTTGCTTCACCAATCGCTGCGAAGGCGGAGGGCGGCGAAATCCTCGTCGCCGACACGGTCCGCGGGCTCTGCTCCGGCAATGGCTTCCGGCGACGATGTAGCGCACCTGCCGTCCAAATGGTAATATCGTTCGTTGTATTCGATTAAGACCCTAGAAGCAGGAGGTGCCCTTCATGTCCATCTTGTCCCTTGTCCGTAGCCGAATCTTCATCGCGCTGCTGGTGCTGGGCGTGGCCCTGGTTGTGGCGGCCGCCTGCGGTGACGATGACGACGGCGATGAGGCCCCCGCCACAGGGGAGACCCCCATCAACGCCGTTGGCGAGACGCCTGCCGTTGGCGAGACGCCTGCCGTTGGCGAGACGCCTGCGGCTGCCACCACCGTGGATGTCGAGTTGATAGAGTTCGCGGTCAACCCGGCGCAAGACACCGCAGACGCGGGCCCGGTGACCTTCAACGTCTCAAATAACGGCACCGAAGTCCACACCTTTCGGGTGATCAAGACAGACCTCGCGCTGGACGCGCTTCCCAAGACTGACGCGCTGGTTGACGAAGCGCAGTTGGACGTCGTCGCCTCTATCCCGGAGTTTGCCGCCGGTCCCACACCTTCGGTGAGCGTCGACCTGGAGGCGAGCAGCTACGTGCTCATCTGCAACGTTCCCGGCCACTACGACTTGGGCATGCGCGCCGCCTTCACCGTCGAGTAGCCCGGCGCTGGCTAGCTTCCATGTCGACGGCCGCATAACGCTTGCGCTATGTTCGCCGCTGGGCCGGGCCGCAGTAACGGTCGCCGATCCACACTAATTAGACCGCGAGCCTCCAGACTCTGGTATGTCAGGGTCCAAGCGTCAAATCCGCCACAGGCCGACCCCACTGCCGGGACGCGCTGGCTGCGGTAGGCCCGCGATTGTGCGCCTGGGCGCTGTGGGTGTCAACGGGGAAAGGCTGGGCAGCTGGGCCAGCTCCGTTTACGCCGCTAGCAGACGTCTTCAACGGAGGGAGGCGCCTACCTAGCAATCGTCACGAATGTACCTAGTCTCTGCGCCCGTCATTGTAGAGTAACTGCATTATGGAGCGGAGCATCCAGTATCCGACGCCGTATGAACGACCCAGCGGCGGCATATCTGGACATGCTGTACCTGTGGGTCGGCGTGGGTGATGGGCCCCGAAGCGGATTAGGCCGCCGGCGTGATGTTGCGGTTGACTCGGAAAAGATTGGCCGGGTCGTACTTGGCCTTCAGGGCGGCCAGGCGCTCGTACTTCTCACGGCCGTAGGCCTCGAGCGTCCGATCGTCGCCTTCGTCCGCGGTCAGGAAGTTCACGTACGCGCCGCCAGTGGAGTGAGGCCGCATGGCGGACCAGAAGCCGCGAGCCCAGTCCCTGCAGGCGTCGGTCCTGCCGGGGTCGATACAGGACGAGGCGATGTTCAGGACGTAGGCAGCGTCGCGGTGCGCGGCCGCCGAGACGTCGTCGTCGATACGGGCTGCCGCGCCGCCGAGCTGGAACACGATCATCGCCGACTCCGGAGAGGGGAACTCCTTCGTGTGCTCCAGTATCGTCTCCTGGGCGCCGTCGCTCACCTCCGGCAGGTAGTCGGACTTCCAGTAGTAGTAGCGGCCGGGCGGTTGAGTGGCGTCAAGCATGGACTGGTGAGCGGTGAACGGCTTGGGTTCGACGAGATCGACGACCGGCGAGCCGAAATCCTTGAGGGGCTTGACGACCTTCTCGGCCTCCTCGACAGCGCCCGCGTAGCAGACGGCTGCTATCGCTATGGGTTGACCGTGGACTTCCTCCGGCAGGAAGGGCGCGGGCGGCGCGATCCGAAGGAGGAGGACGCAGGTAAGCTCGTCCGGCGCCCCTTCGCTGAACTCGCGGAAGAAAGAGGTCAGCTCCGGCGCTTTGGCCATCGGGTGGACGATGAGGCCGGCCATGACGGTAGGGCCAAGCTTGCGCATGCGGTACTCGTAGGAAGCGACGATGCCGAAGTTGCCGCCGCCCCCCCTTAGGCCCCAGAAGAGGTCGGAGTTCTCATCCACGCTGGCCTTCACTAGCTCGCCGCTGGCAGTAACGACGTCGGCGGAGATGAGGTGATCCGACGTGAGGCCCCACTTGCGGGTGAGCCAGCCGAAGCCGCCGCCAAGGGTGAGGCCGGAGAGGCCGGTCTGGGAAACGAAGCCGCAGGGCACGACGTAGCCGAACGCCTGGGTCTCGCGGTCAATGTCGCCGAGGAGAACCCCGGGCTGTACGCGGGCGGTTTCCGAGGCGAGGTCCAGGTGAATCCCCTTCATCCCGGAGAGGTCAATGACGACGCCGTCGTCGCAGAGGGAGGTACCGCCGATGTTGTGCCCGCCGGCGCGGATGGATAGCGGCAGGCCGGACTCGCGGACGAAGTTGAGGGCCTCGATGATGTCGGCGGTGCCGGTGCAGCGGGCGATGGCTAGCGGCCGCTTATCGATCATGGCGTTCCAGATGGCTCGAGCCTCATCGTAGGCAGAGTCGTCCCGCGTCACTACGGGGCCGCGGAGCTTCTGGCGGAGCTCTTCAATAGCGGCGGCTGGGGCGGCGGTTGCGTCCTTCATGGGCAGCTTCCGGTGGGCTGATGGTGGCAGTATACATCGAGGGTCGCACCTAACGCGAGGACGGGTGCATCCTCGACAAGCGCAGGGGAGTGCCGCCATCGCCAGGGGGTGATGACGGCACGAGCCGCGTGCCACTGTCCCTTAGCGACAGCCTCAGCGGGTTGGTACGGTGGAGCCCGTCCGGAGACAAAGGGTCAAGACGGGCCGAACATCGCTGTTTCGGCTTCGAATGGATATGACTGGGCATCCCTAATCTTCCCAAGCAGAGGGCCGTGGGTTCGATCCTCATCGCCCGCTCTAAGCAGGCGGCCCGAACGCACACTAAGACTTCGTAGTGTGCGTTAGAGGCCACCTATCCCCACAGTATTCTGATGCACCCGGTGGGTTCCTGCCAGCCCCTTCAGCTCCACTTCTCGTCCTTCCCCGAAGGCGATGTCGCCGGACGTAGGTCACCCGATGCCCAAGGAACCGCAAGTACCGTACTAAGACGTCGAACGCAGTGTAGGTGAAGGCGTGCCCGAGGTGCGTCGTGTCGTAAGGCGTGATGCCGCACACGTAGAGACCAATGGACGGGTCGGCCTCTACACGCTCCTGCTTCCTCGAAAGGGAGTTGTAGATGGAGAGTTCACTCCGTCTCATCTGGGCACTCGACCCTAGAAGCGGCATCAGCTACATTTCAGGGCGGGCCGGTTAGTCAACTTGACGCCCTCTTCCGGTCGAGGGATAATCCTCTTCGCCATCTCCAGCCCAGATGGCGGAGGAAACTGAAATGGAAGAGGGGAAGGAAGATAAGCCCCGCCGCCGGCTCCCGCCGTGGCTCATCCTTGGCTTCGCGCTGATCGCTGTGCTGCTGTTCGTTCCACTGCTTCGTGGCGGAAGTGGCGAGGAGAAGGAGGAGGTCTCCCTCCAGACGTTCGCTCAGGAGGTTGAGGCCGGGGAGGCGGAGCGCATCGTTGTCAAGGGTGACAAGCTCACCCTTGAGCGGCAGGATGGAACGGAGATCGAGAGCCGGAAAGAAGAGGGTATCAGCGCCATAGAGACACTCCAGCGCTTGGGCGTCTCCGATGAGGCCCTTCAGGCGGTCGAGATTGAGGTGAAGAAGGAAGGCACGAATATCGGCTCCATCCTCCTTAGCCTCGCTCCTCTCCTCTTCTTCGTGGTCATAGGGTTCTTCATCTTCCGGCAGCTCCGGGGCGCCGGCGGCATTTTCGGCTTCGGCAAGAGCAAGCCGCGGGTCACAGGTGTTGATGGGCGCCGCCCGAACGTCACGTTTGCCGACGTCGCCGGCGTGGAGTCGGCTAAGCTTGAGCTTCAGGAGGTCGTCGAGTTCCTGAAGTCTCCCGAGAAATTCGTCCGCTTAGGCGCCCACGTCCCAAAGGGAGCGCTACTGGTCGGACCGCCGGGCACGGGCAAGACCCTGCTGGCCAGGGCGGTCGCCGGAGAGGCCGGCGTCCCGTTCTTTAGCATCTCCGCCTCTGAGTTCGTGGAGATGTTCGTTGGCGCTGGCGCCTCGCGGGTGCGCGACCTGTTCGAGAAGGCGAAGGCGGCAGCTCCCTCCATCATCTTCGTCGATGAGATCGACGCCGTTGGTCGACGCCGGGGCGTCGGCCTCGGCGGCGGCAACGATGAGCGGGAGCAGACGCTCAACCAGATCCTCGTGGAGATGGACGGGTTCGAGACCGGCACCAACGTCATCGTCATCGCCGCCACCAACCGCGCGGACGTGCTGGACGCAGCTCTGCTCAGACCCGGCCGCTTCGACCGCCGGGTGGTGGTAGACCGCCCCGACATCGAGGGACGGGAGGCGATCCTTCAGGTGCACGCGCAGGGTAAGCCGTTGGCACCAGAGGTCAAGCTGGCAGACATAGCCAAGCTCACCGCTGGCTTCACCGGCGCCGACCTGGAGAACCTGATGAACGAGGCGGCGATTCTCGCCGCGCGCAAGGTAAAGCTCGCCATAGGCCCCACCGAGCTGAACGAGGCGTTCGAGCGGATCATCGCCGGGCCGGAGCGGAGCAAGAAGCTCCTCAGCCCGGAGGAACGCCGCGTGGTGGCGTACCACGAGGCGGGCCACGCCATCGCGATGGATTCCATGCCCAACGCCGATCCCGTACATAAGATCAGCATCGTGTCCCGTGGCGCAGCCCTAGGTTACACGATGCCGCTGCCCGAGCGGGACAGGGTGCTCCGCTCAAAGGAGGCGCTTGAGGACGAGATCGCCGGCCTTATGGGGGGCCGCGCGGCCGAGGAGCTGTTGCGTTGCAGCGTCACCACGGGCGCCGCCAACGACCTGCAGCGGGCGACGACGCTGGCGAGGGCCATGGTCACCCAGTACGGGATGAGCGACGAGCTGGGCCTGCGCATCTTCGCCGACGGCGACGCGTCACTCCCCGGCTGGCCCCAGCAGCAGCGCGAGTACGCCGAAGGTACGGCCCTAAGGATCGATACCGAGATAAACGGCATCCTGGAGCGCGCCCATGAACGAGCGAAGGCCGTTCTTAAGGAACGCTGGGGCACGGTGGCTCGGTTGGCTGCGGCCCTGCTGGAACAAGAGACACTGGAGCGCCCGGAGATCGAGACCCTCCTCGCCGAGATCGACCAAGGAACCGAGGTCTACTGCGAAGAGGAGGAGACGACTGCGGACGCATAGCTTTCGGCCGGGGGAAACCGGCCGCTATATAGCTGTGATTGGCCACGACGGCGCCCTATTCCACAGGACAGAATGCTTGATGTCCTGGATGCCGGCACTCCCCCGGTGCCTTTCAGAGATCGTCAGCGCCAGGGCCAGCGACGCGTCTGAACCAACTCCACCGGCGATGTCTTCCCGATGACCTCCACCACCGTACGCGACCCTCGCCGACGATAGATCAGGTCCACCGTCCCTTCACCTACCCGAAGGCCCGCTAAGCGCACGAAGTCCAGCCAGAAGGGAAGCCGGGGACGCACAACATAAAGCTTACCGTGGGGGGCATCCGGCACCAGACCGAGGATCGACGTAAGTATGGAGGGCAGCGCTGCCGCCGCGAAAGCCTGCGGCCGGTTGGCAACAGGATAGGGCACAGGCTCGTGGTGCGCCGATCGGGGGGAGCCGCTAAACAGCTCCGGAAGGCGGAAGTAAGGAAAAGCGAAGGCGGCATCGGAGATGCCAGTTGCGACCTCGTTCAGTTCCGCCTCTGCCCCGTAGCGTTTCAGTCCGGCCATGATTAAAGCGTTGTCATGCGGCCAGATCGTCCCCAGGTGGTAGCCCAAAGGGTTGTAACGCCGGGCGCTGCTGCTGAGGGTCCGTATGCCCCAGCCGCTGAACATGTCGTTTCGCTTGAAGCGTTCGATCTGGCTCCGCGCTTTCGCCTGCGAGGGCACTCCGCTCCAAAGGAGCTGCCCCGCGTTGGAGGTCACAACCCTCGCGGGCTTCTTGTCTGCGTCCAGGGCGAGAGCATAGTACCCCTCGGGCATCCAGAAGTCGGCGTTGATCCGCCTTCGTAAGGCGGCAGCTTCCTCTCTAAGCTGGTTTGCCCGCGCTGGATCACCGAGACTTTCGTAGACATCGGCGATCTTCTGCTTGGCGGCGTACACGTAGCCCTGGACCTCCACGAGAGCGATGGGCGGCTCAAGGAGATTGCCGTCCTCGTCCACGATCCCGTCTACCGAGTCCTTCCAGCCCTGGTTGTCCAGCCCGCGGGGCGCCTTCTTGATGTATTCCAGGTAACCATCGCCGTCCAGGTCGCCGAAGCGCTCCATCCAGACCAGCGAAGCGTCGATGGAAGACTGCAGCTCCCGCATGAGTTCCAAATCAGCCGTCCATCGGTAGTATTCCGCCGCCAGCAGGACGAACAGAGGTGTGGAGTCGATGCTGCCGTAGTAGCGGCCGAAGATTACGTCTCCCGTGTTCGCCATCTCGCTCCGGCGGACTTCGTGCACGATCTTCCCGGGCTCTTCCTCACGCGTTGGGTCTACCACCTTCCCCTGGAGGCGCGTCAGGCAGCGAAGGACATCCCGGGCCAACTCGGGCCTCACCGCTAGCGACATCATCGCCGCCAGGGCTGAGTCCCGACCAAAGAGGGTATCGAACCAGGGGACGCCCGCGGAGATGTAGCTGAGGCCTGGTCCGCGATCGGTCCAGAGCACCCGTAGGTCCGCGATGGAGCGATCCAGGGCTGCATTGAACAGCTCGTTGCCAGTGAGCACGTGAGTGCCCGATTGCTTCCAACGGCTATGGCTCTCCCCCACGGACAACATAGACTGCTGGGTTGAGCTCCTTCCCGGTCCGGCTGGTCGGTCCACGGCTATCGCGACACCGATCTCCTCGGCCTTTCCCGGCTCGATGTTCAGGTGGAACAGGGCTTGGTGACGCCGCAGGAGATTTGGTCTGCGACGGAACTGCACCAAGAGTTCGCGTACCACGTCGTCACGGCCGCGGTACGTGAAGGTGACCGCGGCGGGGTGGAGGCGCGGCCTCAGAAGCTGACCCCGCTGCTTGCAGCGGATGCCTCGCAGTTCGAAGAGATCCACGAAATCAGCATCGAACTGGTACTGCAGTGTAAACGCCAGCGGAACAGGAGCAAAGTTGGTGAGCTGTACGCTCTCCATGAGCATTTCATCGAGGACACGCTGGCGTCGGATCTCCAGGCTGCCGCTGGGCAGGCTCTCCCCCTGCTCGTTGACGAGCTCGGGGTTGGTCATTACCTGTTCCTCGCCGAAGCCCATCTCAGCGGTCGAGAGAAGGACGATGGGCTCTACGCCGATGAGGGAGAGGTCCCAGCCCGAGAGGTAGCGGGTGTCGTTGTGGTACAGGCCAAAACCGCTGTCGTTGTTCAGCGGGATGCTACCGTCCGTGTCCGTGAGTAGAAAAAGGCCGCCCTCTCGAATGATGAGGGCGTCCCGGATGTCCTCGATAACACGCGGCTCCCCTTCAGGAAGCATGCGCCAGGCTGTGCGGATGCCCCGCGACTGTCGGGTTGTGGCCACGGAGGAACCTACGTCTCGGCCCTAGGTCTCACACCGCTAGGATACTTGTCTTTCCTCAGCAGCGGCAACCCGCAGCCGGTTCACGACCGTGCTTCCCAGAGCGAGCTCCTGGCAGATCCGCTCTGCCTGGAGCTTCTGGTCGAGGCTTGGCACGAACCCATCTAGGAACAACCGGTTGCCAGCGATGGTTAGGCGGAGAAGGTCCGTGCAGCAGGCTCCCGCTGCTTGGAGCCTCCGGAGAAGTTCCTCCTCTCGTGCAAGCGGGCTGTCAGATTCGCCAGCCAGACGCAGAACCTTCATCTCACATTGCCTCCTCTATGGTCTTCCCACCCGCCGTCTTCGCCTCTTTCGCGTAGAAGGTTGGCACCGGGGCCACCGGTGGCATCTCAGCTAGGGTGGCGGGAGCGCCCACGATCTCGCGGTACAACCGAAGATAGCCCTCGACCATGACCGGGACGTCGAAATTGGCCTCGACGTGCTGGCGGCAACACTCTGGTTCGATCGTGTCGATCTTTCCCAACGCCTCCAGCATCGAATCGACGTCGTCAACTAGGAAGCCGGTCTGTCCGTCCACGATGAGCTCCGGTGCCGCCCCACGGGCAAAGGCGATCACCGGCGTTCCGCAGGCCATCGCCTCCACCATCACCAGCCCGAACGGCTCCTCCCAGCAGATGGGCATCAGCAGGCAGGCCGCCCGGGCGTAGAGCTCCCTCTTGAGGCGATGGTCGGCTTCGCCCAGGAACACCACGTCCCGTCCGTCCACCCGCGGCTTGACCGCAGCCTCATAGTAATCACGGTCGACGTGGTCCACCTTGCCGGCGATGATTAGCTTGCGGCCTGCCCGGCGCGCCACCTCGATCGCAATGTGGGTGCCTTTCTCGGGTGCCACCCTGTTCAGGCAGAGCAGATAGTCGTCTTTCTGGGTGGAGAAGGGGAAGCTGGCAACGTCTACGGCGTTGTACACTACGCCCGCGTGCTGCGGCCTCTCCAGGGGCGGCACGGTGCTGAATTGGGCGCGGCTGACAGTATTGTAGTAGCCACTGTAGTGTTGCCAGACGATCCTTGTGTCTGACGTGATTAGGCAGTGCATGGTAGTCAGCATGGGCACGTTTACCAGGCCAGCGAGCGCCATCACGGGCTCTCCGGCGTGGTTGTGGATAATGTCGAACTCCTCGCCGTCGGCGACGGCCGCGGTGACATGTACCCAGTCATAAGGCGTGCCATCCTTGACCCCCTTCGCCGTCCGCAGGCTACGGGGGTAGACGGAGCGCAACTCGGCCAGGGTCAGGGAATCTCCGGAGGCCCATAGGGTTACGTCGTGTCCGGCCCGCACCAGGGCGTCCGTCAGCACACTGACCACGGCCTCGGTGCCGCCGTAGCCTGGAGGGGGAACTCTCTCCCACAGCGGGGCGACCTGCAGGATCTTCATGCGGGGCAGTTTCTTATTGTAGCAGCTCTGTCAAGAAGAGCGTTCTGCGCTTCGGGGGCGGATTCGGGTGCAGATGAAGACGAGGTTGGGCAACGCTCGGGCGAACCTCCTACTGCAGCTGAACGGACTGCACACTAAGTCTGCTTAGTGTGGATACGCCACCCACCTTCGCTGGGCGCGTCGCTACGCATCTGAGCGACCGCACTGGCGTCGCCCATCCGTGTCGGCAGGTGCACTTTCATCCATTCACGGCAATACTGCTCTGGGTCACACGACAGAGGGCGATGAAGGCACCCTCGATGTCGTTGCGGTCCTTGATGGCACAGCAACTGCGGCTGGGTGGAGCTTGAACGACAATCGTCTCGTGTGATCACTCCTTGACGCTGCGGCGGGCTCCGCGGTGATAGCCGTAGGCCACCAAGGGCATGGCGAGGCGGTAGGGCCAGCGGAGCAGGCGGCCTGGGATGATCGCATGGCGTTCCTCGAGCTCGACCCGTGCCCGTGGATGTGGCCTTTTGAGCCTGCTCTTGCTCGGCGGGGGCTCGGTCCACAGCTCGATACAGCAGAGGTGCTTGGTGCTCTTGTAGCCGTACTGGCGGGGGCTCACGAGCCGCAGCGGCGCGCCATGTTCGGGCGGCAGGGCTTGTCCATCGAGCTGGTCGGCCAGGAGGACATCATCCGCGAGGGCGTCCTCCAACAGCATGGTTGACTGGTAGCCGTCCAATCCGACGAGCACGAGGTGGCTGACGTTAGGGCGTGGACTGGTCGCGGGGGTGACGACTCGCTGGTAGAAATCTCGAAACGATACGCCGCCCCACCGTAGGCCTCGTTTGGTCCAGGTTGTGACGCAATGGAAGTCGCTCACCAATTGGTGTCTAGGAAGTTCGTCGAGCGCCGCCAGGGAGACGGTGTGGTCCGTCTCGACCGCTCCTCGGATGGTCAGGAAGGGCTCGGCCGGGATCGTAGGAAGTGGTGGGGCTCCGAAGCGGTCTCCGAATCGAGGGAAGCCCTTGATGGCCCCCTGCCCGGGGGGGAGAGGGGCCGTGGAAGGTGCGCTCCCCGGCCAGATATCCCGGATGCGGAATGCTTCGCTAATGGCGCTCCTCCTGCTAACGAACTCACAGCGCGCCCCCCCCACGCCGCGATCGCGATGGCTGCCATCGCGAACCCTCCGGGGTGGCGGAAACCGAACCTCACAAGGATCACGATGGCTGCAGCCCCTCGACCCCCTCCCGGAACGCGGCCGCGAACTGCTGCCCAAGCTCGAACCCCTCATCCAGGGAGAGGATTTCGATGTCGTCCCTGCCGGTGGCCCACTGCTCCGCCTTCTCGCGGGAGGCGAAGAAGAAGCTGTGGTGGCAGAGCGTCGCCCAGATGGACGCCACGGAGGCCATGTCCGGCTCGCCGACCGGAAAGGAGAGGACCGCGCCGGCCGGCTCGGACTCCACAATCCCGTCCGGGCTCACGGTCAGGCGGATCTTCTCCTTGGTCAGGGGCGACTCGGACTCGACGGTGACGGTCTGCTTCAGCTTGGCAGGCAGGACCAGGGTGTCCTCTGCGCACCACATCGACATCCACGTACCGTTGACGTTGACCCGGTGCGGGTGGTCGTTCAGCGACAGCCCCATGATGCCGACGATGTTGTCGTCAGCGTCGCGTTCGCTTATCCCCCTTAGGAACTGGTCCGCCTCGTCTCGATCGGTCCCGATGTCGGCGACGATCCGGTCCACCTGCTCGCCGGTGACAGGGCGACCTGTCGCCAGCGACTGCCAGACCTGGATGAGGAGACGCAGGCGGTCCGGTCCGTACTCCAGCAAGCCGCCGCTCTCGGTCAGCTTCCTCGCCATTTCATTCGCACGTGCGTTGCTCATCGTATAACCTCCTTTGTTCGTCTTCCACGAATCAGGCTATCCTAAAAGGAGAACGCCCGCCATCCGAGTAACCGGGTATTTTGGACAACAAGAACGGGCGCTAGGGCGCAGGCCTGGCAGTCGCTCTCGTACCTCCGACACAACCTGTGCGATGTCGGCGGCGCCGGGCCCCATCTCTGACATCAGCTCCTGCGGGTCGCGGTCGTGGACGTAGGAGCGGACGACCTGCACCCAGGGCCAGTAGGCGGGGGCGCCCTCGCCCTCGTAGCAGCGGCCCCACAGCACCTGGGCGTTGCGCAGCCCGGCGTATGTGGCGAACTCCTCCGACGTGCGGGTCTTGCCGATCCCCGGCTCGCCGACGAGCATCAGCAGGCGGCCGCGACCGGAGAGGGCGTCTTCTAAGCCGGCTCGCAGCTCGTCCATCTCCTTCTCGTGACCCACGAAGACGCCGCCGGCCAGCCGGTCCAACGGGTTCGCCTCCGCCTGCACGGCCTGCTGTGCGACCGTCGAGGAAGTCTCCGCTATGGCGCCGAGGGCCTCCGGAATTGCCGCCGCGCTCTCCGGGCGCTCACTGGGGTCCTTTGCCAGGCAGCGCATGATCAGCGCCTCCAGGGCACGGGGCACCTCCGGGTTGTGCCATGAGGGCGCCACGGGGGCGGTGTTGATGTGCTGGCTGATGATCGCCACGGTGTCGTCGCCCAGGAACGGCGGGCGACCGGTCACCATCTCGTAGAAGACGCAACCCCACGAGTATAGGTCGGAGCGGGCGTCCGCCTCACGACCCAGCGCCTGCTCCGGTGGCATGTAGGCGACGGTGCCCAGCATCATCCCTGCCACCGTGACCCGTGAGCGGTCTGGGGACACTTGCAAGGACGCCGTCGAAGAAGTCGATTGTGAGGATGGTGGCGCCACTGCCCGCCGCCTGCGATTGTGCGCTTGGACTGGGCGGGTGTCAATGGGGATGAGGTATAATTGCGCCGTGATGAGCGCGTCCTGGCCGAGCGCGGCCTCGGTTAATAAGCGTTCACCATTTCCGGAATCCATTGACAGGCGCGTAATTGGCGGCGATAATCGATTCATCGTATCACCCTACGCAGGGCGATGCCGGTAGGTGTTACCCATCGCTCGGTGGAGGTTTGGCAATGATGAAGAAAGTACTAGCAGCAGCGGTCGCCCTGGCAGTCCTATTGGCTGCTGTCACAGTGGCCTCCGCCGACCACTCCTGGAACGGCTACCACTGGGAGAAGACCGGAGACACCGTGTCACCCTCCGTGAAGAACAAGACATCGTCCTCTCTGTACGACGTTCCCGCCGGTGTCACCGAATGGGCGAACCTGGGCACTCCCATTCAGCCCACGCTGACAACGGCGAAGAAAGGCAACATCACGGTCAGCGAACAAACCAGCCAGTTCTGGCTGGGCCTGGCCCGCATCTTCCTGGAAGACGGCCACATCACCAAGGGTGAAGTTAAACTCAACACTACGTACCTGGCCTATTATGAGAGCAACGGCTACCCGGGCATCGCCGATCACGTGCTGTGCCAGGAGCTCGGCCACGTCCTCGGCCTCGGCCACAATAGGGACGGGGACACAGGCGGGACTCCGGACACTACGTGCATGAACGACCAAGGACACCTGGGTGAGTACACCACACCGAACAGCCACGACACCGTGCAGCTAAACATCATCTACGACGGGCACACCGACGCCTCTGGCAGCAGCGAAGGTGGCGGTGGCGGCGGCGGCGGCCCGCCCTGCGAAAAGAAGCCTGACCACCCCAACTGCACCCCCGCCAACGGCGTCTGGATCACCGTCGATATCTTCCCTCTCCCTTAGACACGCTGACTGTAGCGAACCGCATGTAAGGGCGGACCAGCGCTGGCCCGCCCTTCGTTCGAGATAGGCGCCGTTGCACGCGGCGTCCGGCGCCCTCAAGGCGACGCTTGAAGGCAGAGGCCGTTCCGCCGCCCTAAGAAGTGAACGGTGCTGTGGGGCGGACCGCCCTTGCCGCCGCCGCGATTGTGCGCCTGGGCGGGGCGGGTGTCAATGGGGGGCTCTTCGTGATCGTTCGTCATTGACTTCTCCCTGTAGTTGACTACAATGAGGGCCTCCGCTCATCGGGCGCGGCGGCCAGACTGCGTTCAGGCAGGAGCGTGTCCATATGAAGTCCGAAGATGCTCCGCTCGTCGTTCGAGCCAAGGGTTTCGTGGTGCGATGGAGAGTCGCCCTCCTGGCGGTCTCCGCGGTTGTGCTGGTGGTGCTTGGGGGAGTAGTGGTTGGTGGTTGGTACTTCTCGGACCGGCTGAAAGGGGAGGCCTTGCTGCCGGACCGGGACCCCGATGAAATGGACCTCCAGGTGGTTTCCCTGGGAGAGGACCGGGTGACCCTGCGGGCGACAGAGAAAGCCAGCGACGACGGTGATTGGACGGAAGACGGCCTCTTCGGTTTGGAGTGGGAGGGGGGCTACGGGCAAGTGGGCTCGATTCTGAGGATAGACGACGAACATGTGGTGCGTGAGTTCTCCGTCATACACGGGGCGCCCGAAATCGGGGAGCTGGCACGTCTGGACAGCTTCGCCTTTCCCGGTGATCCTGAGCAGGCGCGTGGTATCGGCTTTGAGGAGGTGACTATCACCTCCGAACTGGGCGATTTTCCTGCCTGGTTCGTTGAGGGGTCCCGTGACACGTGGGTCATCTTCGTCCATGGCAGGGGGGCCAGCCGGCGGGAGGCGCTGCGTATGCTCCCCACTGTAGTCGAGTTGGAGTTCCCTTCGTTGATCATCACCTACCGGAACGATGTGGAGGCGCCAGCTAGTCCCGACGGCTTCTATCGGTTCGGCAAGACGGAGTGGGAGGACCTGGAGGCCGCGGCGGACTACGCCCTGCAACACGGAGCGAAGGAGTTGGTGCTGGTGGGCTACAGCATGGGAGGGGCGATCGCTACGAGCTTCCTCTATAAGTCCCCGCTGGCGGAGCGCGTACGGGCCGTCATCTTCGATGCGCCGCTGCTTGACTTCGGGGCTGCCGTTGACTGGGGCGTCCGCAACAATATCGTCCCCGGCGTCGTCATCACAACCGGCAAGATCATCGCGGAGTCCCGGTTCGACTTCGACTTCGATGATCTGAACTACCTGAAACGGGCCGATGAACTGACCGTGCCCATGCTGCTGTTCCACGGCGACGATGACCCCACCGCGCCCGTGGCGACGAGCGACGCTCTGGCGGAAGCACGGCCGGATATCGTGACGTACGTACGTGTCGTGGACGCGGGTCATGTCCGGAGCTGGAACGCGGACCCCGCCGCCTACGAAGCGTCGGTACGTGATTTCCTGGAGCGGGTGGCGCGGTAGCGTAAGCTGGGAGGACCGCGCCACGGTGGGCGCGGCACATCTAGGATGTTCGACGCTTTGGGGGGAATGCTCGGGGGGCGGGCGCCCCGACCTCTGTGGGGATATTGTACGCCTCTGGACTATCCCTGTCTCGGTGTCACTGTATGGCTCGCACCATCAGCAGGCGGGTGGCTGGTACGCAAGGAGGCGCTGGCTGCGGTAGCCGCGACTGTGCGCCTGGGCGGGGCGGGTGTCAACGGTCACCCTTGCACCACTATGGGCTGTGTCTCAATTGGCCCGTCCGCCGGTTCATTCGAGAGGTCTGGCACCGCTCCTAATGTCGTCAAGGTGTAGTGGTTGACGCAGGAAGCCGCAGGTTCTCGACGATCTCCGCCAGGAACGGCTCGAAGATCTCTAGGCTCTCGTGGGTGAATCCGCAGTCGTGCGGGACATCGACCGCGTTGGCCACAATCAAGTACATTAAATCGCCGTCAAATGCCCAGTAAGCGACGGACCGCTCAAGGAGGCGGCCACTCGCGTCGAGGCCGGAGAAGTCGGAGCGGAGTCCGCGCAGGCCACCGACGGAGACCTCCTCGGGCTCCAGCGGTCGGAACATATAGCCCTCGCCGAATCCGATCCGCCGGTCTTCTTCGATCACCCGGTAGTGGTCGGTTACGAGCGCCTTCAGGGCCGAAAGTTCATCGGGTGAGGTGTCAAGCAATGCGCGAAAATCGGGCAGGCTCTCGAGGGGATCCACACCCAGCTCGGCGGCGCCGAGATACTCTTTGTCAGCAAGGACGCCGAGGCATGAACTGTCTCCACTGACACTCCATCCCGGCGGAGCGGTTGTCGGTCCGAGGATGTCGTCCCACTCGACAAGCAAAATGCGAGGAGCGGGCGCAGGAGTCGGTATGGGCGTGGTCGTCGGCGTAGGGGAGGGCAGGGCGACGGCGGGAGACGGCGCTGGGCTAGGCGTGGGAGAGGAATCGCCGCCGTCGCAGGCGATGGCCAGCAGCAGGGCTGCGAGAGTGACGCCGGTGAGTGTCGCGAGCTTGTTCATCACGGCTTGGCCTAGGGAGTTGGGCGCCAGGCCATCGACGCGAAGCCCTCGCCGGCCTCCACCCTTGTGCCAACCTCCAGATCCTCCACGACGATCGTCCCTGGCACCTTGCCGGCCAGATAGGCGATTCTTCCATCTCCCGCCATCGTCACGGAGGGACCTGGCACCGTACCAAGCCTCGTCAGGCCGGAGCCGTCCATGTTGGCGCGATAGATCGTAGTTGACTCCGCGGCGTCCGCCCAGTAGAATTTCGTGCCGTCGGCGGAGATGACGAGCTGCCGGGGAGGTATCCCCTCGCCTGGATAGCCCATGCTGCTGCGCGGGATCGGCTGCTCCATGCCGCTTTCCAGGTTGTAGATCGCCAGGGCCGACCCCTCTGCGGCGGCTGGGTGCACCACTGCCTTTCTGGCTTCCGGGGCCAACCAGAACTGGGCGTCGTCGAAGCGCGGTATGGGCTGTGTCTGGCCGCTGTTCAAGTCCAGCCAGTGGACATCGTAGCTATAGAGGGGAAATCCACTAACGCTCTGCTCCACGTTGAGGCCGACCAGCAACCGGTCCAGCAGGGGCCATTCCAGAAGCAGGGCATCCTCCGAGACCCCCTCCTCATCCAGCGTCGCCAGGTCGAGCGTCCGCACTCGGCAGCAGGGCGGCTGGGACGTGGTGGGGTGATTGGTCTGAAAGGCGAGACGCTCGCCGTCGGGGGACCAGCGGAAGAGGAAGGGCGGGCCCTCCAGGCGGGTGAGGGTACGCCCTTCCCCATCCAGCACGACCAGGGAGTGTTTGGTGGAGTCCGTTCGATTCGCACAGGCTACAGCCAGCTTGTCGCCGCCGGGGGACCAGACGAGGCCCGTAGACTCTCTCCGGTGCTCGGCGCCGCAGACGTCGGCGAACCGGGTCTGCCCGCTGCCGTCGGCGTTGACCAACCAGATCGCCCCGTCTGTGCCAATGTACGCGAGTTGGCGGACCTTCGCCGTGGCCGTTGCGGTAGGCGCGGGTGTCGGTTCGGAGGTGGGCTGGGGTGTGGGTGAGAACTGGGCGACGGCCGGCGATGGTGAAGGCGTGTTGGGCTGTCCGTCGCCGCCGCAGGCAATCGCCAGGAGGGCGGGGGCGATCATGAGGAGCAGCCATCTAGGTGACACAGCTGGCCTCCAGAGAACAATGCTGTGGAGAAAACAGCTACTCAAGCTGTTCCTCCTGACACGTGCGCCCTGTGGCTGTCAGCCAGGGCTCGGCGGGCCCCTCGGGATCGAACGCAGCCGCCCAGCCCTCTGTCCCCTCGGTTGTGCGCAGGCGCCACCACCGAATGTTGTCCTTGATGGCAGGGAAGCCTAACAAGCAGACGATATCGTTCTCGGCAAGCTTGCCGATGATCACTTGGCCAGTCCCAGGACTCGCCCGCACGTTTAACCGACTTGGCTCTACGATGGTCACCTCGGCCGCGCAGCCAGGGGCGAGAAGAAGAAGCCGACAATTGACATCTGTTGCTTCCGGCGCAACAACGACATCCTCCAGCTGCCGAGCCTCGACGAACTGCTCCGGCGTCTGGAAACAACCGAACGCGACGTGGACCAGCTTGCCCTCATTGATCATCAGCCCCACGACCCTCCCTTCCCCCTCGAAAGTCCGCGAGAATATCGCCGCATACTCATAGGCGAAGAACGGCGTGTTGAACTCCTCCGGCCATCGATAGACTGCGTAGAAGTCGATGTCCGAGAGCGTGTCCAACGTCCGGTCGATCTCGTCAGGGCGGAGGTACCCACCCTCACAGGCAGCAGTGGTGAACACGTCAACAGGCGTGCCGTCGGCTTCACCCTCGCGGCACAAGGGCGGCCCGCCCAGCATGCGTACAGGAGGGCCGCAGGGGACAGCAGCATAACCCAGGAGCGGGCGCAGCGCCTCGGCGTCGCCGGAGAGGGCGGCGTCCACTATCGCCTGGACCTCGGCGGGGGCGCCGGCCACGGGCGTCGCGATGGCGGTGGGAGAGGCGGCCGCTGTCGGAGCGGGCGTCGGAGTGGGTGTAGGAGAGGAACCGTCGCCACCGCAGGCGATGGCCAGGAGGGCGGGGACGATCAGGAGGGGTAGCCATTTCAGTGACATAGCCAACATCCTATGGACACTATTAGAAACGTCGAAGGGGCGTCAGAGGTGCGCTAGACGGATCCGTGCAACACACCGCTGCCAGCGAGGAGTCGACTGGCCGCAGTCGGGGCCTCGCCGCCGCGATTGTGCGCCTGGGCTGGGCGGGTGTCAACGGGGTGCCCGACTCTAGCTCCTTGACTCCCGCGGCAGGTACGCTAATAGGCGCTGGCTCTAACCGGGATGGCGCGAGGGCGTTTACATGAGGGGGATAGCGGCGAGGATTGAGAGGGACCACGAACTACCTGCGACTTGCGATATTCACTCTCCTTGCACTGGCGGCGCTGGCGCCGGCGACGCTGAGCCACGGCGCCCACATAAATTCCACAGTCATCGCCGCCGTCCCCGTGGGCGCTGCGCCCCTTGGCGTTGGGGTGAACCCCAGCACCGACCGCGTCTACGTGGCCAACAACGCTGACGACACCGTCTCGGTCATCGACGGGGCCAGCAACGCCGTGGTCGCCACCGTCCCCGTGGGCAATCGGCCCGTTGACGCTGGCGTAAACCCCACCACCAACCGCGTCTACGTGGCCAACTTCGTTGACCGCACCGTCTCCGTCATCGACGGTGCCACCAACGCCGTCATCGCCACCGTCCCCGTGGGCGATATGCCCACTGGCGTTGGCGTGAACCCCACCACCAACCGCGTCTACGTGCCCAACCACGGTGACGACACCGTCTCGGTGATCGACGGGGCCATCAACGCCGTCATCGCCACCGTCTCCGTGGGCGATGAGCCCCGAAGCGTTGGGGTGAACCCCAGCACCGACCGCGTCTACGTGGCCAACGTCGTTGACGACACCGTCTCGGTCATCGACGGGGCCAGCAACGCCATCATCGCCACCGTCCCTGTGGGCCGTTTTCCCATTGGCGTTGGGGTGAACCCCACCACCAACCGCGTCTACGTGGCTAACCTCAGTGGCGGGCCCGTCTCGGTCATCGACGGGGCCAGCAACGCCGTCATCGCCAACATCCCCGTGGGCGCTGGGCCCACTGGCGTTGGCGTGAACCCCAGCACCGACCGCGTCTACGTGGCCAACGCCGGTAGCGCCACCGTCTCCGTCATCGACGGGGCGACCAACGCGGTCGTCGCCACCATCCCCGTAGGCGATGGGCCCACTGGCGTTGCGGTGAACCCCAGCACCGACCGCGTCTACGTGTCCAACCAAGATGACGCCACCGTCTCCGTCATCGTTGATGACGCCGACGCCGACGGCATCGAGGACATCGACGACAACTGCCCGGACACGTCTAATAGCGACCAAACAGACAGCGACGGCGACGGAGTGGGCGACGTATGTGAGCCGGCCGGTGAGGTTCCTTCGACAGGTGGGGTTCCCCCGGCAGGCGTGGCTCCTGCTGGAGCCATTATGGAAGTTGTTATCGGCGGCCTGTTACTGGTGGCCGCCATAGGCGCCTTCTATTGGCACCTCCATCTGCGGTCTCGACCATAGCCGCCGACATCCGCCGCGATTGTGCGCCCGGGCTGGGCGGGTGTCAACGGGGCGGGGCGTAGCTACCCCTATGGTTCTCTCGTTGCCCTTGGCAAACCAGTGCGGTCATGGTGATGGGTAGGCTAAAGGAATCCCATAGCGTCAAGCGCCATGATTCCTGAGACAATCGCAATCATGAGGCCGAGGACGACGGCACGAAACTCTTTCCATTCCTGCTCACTCATGCTGTGTCCAGGTGGCCTCGCCGGTTCTATGTGACCACTTTCGTACATGATCGGCTCCGTCCATTTCCGGCTTGGCGGCAGCCGCGGCACCGGCAGGACAATCAGAAGCGCCAGAGCAAAGATAACCAGACTGGGGATTAGCACCTCGCGCTCCTCCTCTCTTACGCGTGACTCGCCGCCGCTGCGAGTGTGCCCCTGGGCGGGGCGGGTGTCAACGGAGCAGGGGGCGGTGGGCGGGCGCGGGTGTCAACGCCGATGGGCTATAATCCCCCTGTCGGACCGAAACAGGAGACAGCATGGCCGAAGGCTGGATTATTCTGGGCGTATTCGTTGGAAGTCTGGGGACGCTCGCCACAGCCTACGCCACTCAACGTTGGACAAGGCAGGCGGCCGTTGCAAACGAACGTCGACTGACGCGTGTCGACGAACGTCGCCGAGCGGTCGCGCCGACTAGAGATTTTCTTGACCGAGCGGCGAGGGCAAGTGCGAGACGGTTCGGAGAGGAAGCGGCCGCTGCTGCTTACGATGCCAACATCGAGGGCATTCAGCAGATAGGGACAAAAGAGCGAGTTGTTGACATTCTGACTAGCGATGTTGAGGAGGGGCCGTCCGAGTATGAACTGACCCGAGAGCTCATTGTGGCAATTGCGAACGCCCCCACCGTGGATTTGGTCCGACAGGTATTCGCCGTGCACGTGTGGGCGCTACAGACGGGGAAAGAGTCAACCGCGAGGCTGCGGCTGGCAATTAACGGGGCTCGCCGCCTCGTCGAGGACTACATCGTCGGCGGGCTAGAGGACGCGACGAACAGCACAGATGACTAGGGCGAGATGCCCAGGAAGAGGCGTAGCGTGATGGTAACGATAACCTTACGAGCTGTCGGGCAGCTCACCATCCCGCGGTCCGCCATGATCCGCATCGCCGTGCTGGACTACCTGCGGCGCCGGCCGAAGCTATAGAAGGGGGGGCCAGCGATGGCAACTTATGTGCTGAAGACCTCAGGCCACAGCCGCGTTGCGTTCGAGGAGTGCGTCGCGACGATGCTCCCGAAGTCGGCGATGGCCGCGTTGAACCAGGCCGCCGATGAGCAGGGGCTCTATCGATCAGCCCTTGCGCGCATCGTGCTCATGCGCTACCTGCAGGAGCGGGGCGAGAAGGCTTAGAGGCCCATGGAACCGATAGCGATAAGCGCAGTGGTGTTTCTGGGAGCATGGGTGTCTCTGTTTGTCTTGTTCGTGATAAATGAGTCCTTTACGCTTCCGGGCTGGACTTGGTTCATCTCAGGGGCGGCGGTGGTGGCCAGTTTCGCCGTCTATGCCTCGCGGATATTCATTGTCACGGCTGGGCTGTGACAGGCGAAGCAGCGCGTCGGACAGGCTGAACGTAAGGAGGCCAGCGATGAGTGATGTGGAATACGACG
>CAZYOV010000024.1:0-25594 GCA_964649215.1 uncultured Dehalococcoidia bacterium | reverse complement strand
CTGGCAGGACGGCGATAAGCTGGTCGCTAACCAGTTGCACTACACGCAGGCCGGAATCTACGAAGGCTCGTTGACCGTGGACGGCGAGACGTTCAGCGGCCTTCTGGGCATGCGCGACCGCTCCTGGGGCGTACGCGACATGGCGAACGTGCCGGTCTGGTACTGGATATCCGCCCAGTTCTCGAACTTCTGCGTCTCCGCTTGGCTGTGGGAGACTCCCGAGGGTGAAGTGATCCACTGCGACGGCGGCATCATACCGGAGGAGGGGGAGGTGCGGTCGGTGACCGGCATCGAGCACGAGCTGGAGCTGTGGCCGGGCAGCAAGCGGCCCAAAGCGAGCCGGTTCACCCTCACGACGGCGGACGGGGAGCGGCTGTCGCTGGAGGCGGACGAGATCGGTACGATCTTCCTGGGCCGCGCTGCCAACGCTTGGTCCGACGCCGACGCCGAGGCCCTGGCCGCAGCCGACGCCAACGCCTTCGGCTTCGACCAGCACTGCCGGTTTCAGATGAACGGCGAGACCGGCTACGGCATCGTGGAGTTCATGGTGCCTGGGGGCAGCAGGCGCTACGGCATTCCCCCCACCCAGATCGTCGGGTAGACGTTTAGGCGGGGGTGCCGGCCCGGCGTTCCTCGAGGATCCGACGAAGGGCCGTGGTCATCTGAGCGATGTTCAGATCGCCGTATACGGGGTAGTCGAATAGCTGACCCTCGTTGATCGTGTAGATGTTGCGGCGGCCCACACGCTTCTTCTCGATGAAGCCGCCCTCTTCTAGGTCGCGCACTATCTGGTACACGGCCCGCTCGGTGAGGGTCGTGCCCAGCGCGATCTCGCGCAGGGTAGCGCGAGGGTTCTGGAAGAGATGGGTCAGCACCAGTCCGTAGTTGCTCAGGAAGTTCCACTTCTTAGGCATTATTCACCCCCGCTGCTCGCGTGGGGGCTGCCGCCGTGTCCGGCGGGCTGCCCCTCGCCGCCAGTTTCGCTTAGATATTCCCCGGTTATTGTCATGAAGTGCCTTGACACCCCCATCCGGCCCACCTTATCCTGATCTTACCAATGAAGAATTCAGATTCCGTATTAATTCGCCAAAATGCGATATTAAGATACTAATGTCAAGAACCTGGAAACTACTTTAGTTTATACGGATACGAAATTCAAGTGATATTATGCACATAATAAAGGCTAAAGTCTAGCACCCGCTTAGCAACCGTTCAGTTTTTCGGAGACGCACCCCGAACCAATGCCCTCACTACCTAAGCTCTTCCGCTCCTCTGCCGCGGACAGCGTCAATGAGGCGGCCCGCCGCCTCGACCAGTTCGCCGAGAAGTACCAGCAGTTCTTCCCCCGCGTCTTCGCCTACGTCTACGGCCGTGTGCACAACGTTCATCAGGCGGAGGACCTCTGTTCAGAGGTGTTCGAGCGGGCCTTCGTCAAGATGAGCTCTCTGCGCAACGACGAGGCGTTCTCCACCTGGCTGTTCACTATCGCCCGCAACCTGGTCACCAGCCACGCCCGCAAGCGTGGCCGCGAATCCATCGTTGATCCCGATGTCATGAAGTCCGTAGTCGCCACCAACGTCTCAGTCGAGAACGAGGTGCTGGTCCGTGAGGAGGTGGCGGCGGTGATCGAATGCCTGAAGACGTTTCCCCAGCGCGAGCAGGATATCGTCTCGCTGAAGTTCGACGCCGAGCTATCTAACAGCCAGATCGCAGGGATAATGAGCCTGAGCGAGGCCAACGTCCGCGTCATCATCTTCCGCACTTTGCGCAAGCTGCGAGAGAGGATGAAGTTCAGCGGCGGCTCCGGCGAATAGAGGCGACCTTCAGGTCGCCCGCAGGCACTGGCTGCACCACTAAGGTCCGGTGGGACAGGCTTCAGCCTGTCGGCGTCAGCCTAAAGGCTGACCCACCGGATTCAAACCTGCCTGTGACCATCTGTGTCAAGTCTTTCGCCTACGCCTTCTTCGCCTCCGCCGACCGCGGCCCGATAACCCCCTCCGAACGCAGCGCCTCGATCTCCTCCCAGGAGAACCCCGTCTCCAGCAGCACCTCCTCCGTGTGCTGCCCGAACTCCGGCGCCGGCCCCCGAATGCTGCCCGGCGTGCCGTGCAGGTTCACCGCCGGGCCCACCATCTTGATCGGCCCGTGGGACGGGTGCTCGAAGGTGGTCACCATCTCGTTCGCCGCTATCTGAGGGTCGGCCGCCAGCTCGCCGTAGTCCTGCACCACCTCAACGATCATGTCGTGGCGTCGCAGCAGCTCCACCCACTCCCGCGCCGTCTTGGCGGCGAACAGCTCGTCCAGCTTGGCGATCAGGCCCATAAGGTCGGTGGCGTGCGTGCGCATCCAGTCGATGCTCAGCTCGTCCGGGTCCAGCAGGGTGCCCGTCGCCTCCTCCATCGCCTTTCGGAAGACGGGCCAGTAGCGGCCCACCTGGGCCATCGCCAGGATAACCCACTTGCCGTCCTTCGCCTTATAGTGGTTCCATATGGGGCTCGTCAGCTTCCGCGATATGCGCGCCAGCGGCTGGCCGGCGTAGGTGCCGCTGGTGAGAAAGCTGGTGATGTTGAAAGCCTGCGAGGCTAGCGTCCCCTGGAGGAGCGATCCGTCCAGCGACTGCCCCTCACCGGTGCGCTCGCGGTGAAACAAAGCCACGGCGATTCCGTAAGAGAGCAGGAAGGCGCTGATCTGGTCCGCGAAGCCGTTGAACGTGCGCGTGGGCGGCGTCTCCGGCTCTCCCGTGACGCTCATCAGGCCACCCCGCGCCTGGGCCAGCGGGTCCAGGGCCGGGTTGTTCGCATCCGGCCCCTTCAGACCGAACCCAGACGCGGAGCAGTAGATCAGCTTGGGGTTCATCTTCGACAGCGTCTCGTAGTCGATGCCCAGGCGCTTGTTCACCCCCGGCCGGAAGTTCTGCACCATTACGTCGGCGTCCTCCACCAGACGGTAGAACACCTCCCGCCCGCGCTCGGCCTTGAGGTCGAGGACGATGCCGCGCTTGTTGCGATTGTGCGTCTCGAAGTAGGCGTTGACGCCGCCGGGCGTGAGCTCGTAGCGGATCAGAGAGCGGCCCGGGTCGGGCGAGTCCGGCCCCTCGATCTTGATCACGTCCGCGCCCCAGTCGGCGAGCATCGCGGTGGTCATCGGCCCCTGCTGCCATATCGTCAGGTCCAGGACGCGTATACCTTCCAGCGCTTGTGTCATCGGCTCCTCCGTATGTCGCCAACATGTAGGGACGACCTTCAGGTCGCCCGCCCTAGGTAGCCCGCAAGCCCGCGAGCAAGATTCCTCCCGAGAAGGCGTACTCGTGCGGGGATGTCACCAGCCCGGCCCGAGCCTCCGCCAGGGCGAATCTCATAAACGTGTCGTCGTCGCTCACGCCTCCGCCAGCTCCTGTAGGCGCGTCACCACCAGCGGCAGAGATTCCCCCGAAGGCGCACGCAGCACTACGTCCGCGATCTCCGTGAGCGGCGTCTCATTCGGGTTCACTTCGATGAGGCTGCCGCCGCTGCGCTTGACGTCCAGCGGGAACCCCGCCGCCGGGTACACCTGCGCTGATGTCCCCACCAGCAGCATGCAATCGCACGCCTGCGCCTGCCGGATGCACTCGTCCAGGGCGTCGCGCGGTATCGGCTCCCCGAACATCACTGTATCGCTCTTGACTATGCCGGCGCATTCAGGGCACTTCGGCGGCAACTCGTCGATGGGGAATCCGTCCAGGGGCCAGCGCTGGCTACAGCCCAGGCAGCGCAGCTTGGTGCGGTTGCCGTGGATCTCCGTGATGGCGCGGCTGCCCGCCTCCTGGTGCAGATTATCGATGTTCTGGGTGATGATGTGATTCAGGTATCCCAGCTCCTCCATCTCCTTGAGGGCCGCGTGTCCGGCGTTGGGCTTCGCCTGGGCCAGCGCGTCCATCAGCTCCTGGTACGAACCGGTGCGGCTGATCCGCTGCTCCCACCACTCCTTGGGGTCCTCCACGAAGCGCTCGTAGCCCCGCATGTCCGGCTCGCCGTACTTGGTCCAGAGGCCGCCCGGGCCGCGGAAGGGCGGAATGCCGCTCTCCACCGAGAGGCCCGCGCCCACCAACGCGACCACGTGGTTGGCGCGGTGAATGAGCCCCGCCGCCTCCTGCACGGCCTGCTCGAGAGCCTGACCTGAGCCTGTCGAAGGGTCGGCGTCGCTCATGAGTCTGTCAGTCCCTTTCCCTTAGAAGCCGCCTCCGCCTGCGTCTCCACACCCGCCGCCACCACCGTCACCCGCAGCTCCCGCTCGCGCGGGCCGTCGAACTCCGCCAGGAACACGCCCTGCCAACGACCCAGCGCCAGCCGCCCCGCGGTCACCGGCACCGACGCTGACTGGCCGACGAGGCTGGACTTGATATGGGCATGGGCGTTCCCCTCAAGGTGGTGGTAGGAGGCGTCGCTGGGCACCAGCGCCGCCAGTTTCTCCAGCAGGTCGCGCCCCACGTCGGGGTCGGCGTTCTCGTTGATCACCAGCCCCGCTGTGGTGTGCGGCGCGAACAGGTGGCAGACGCCCTCCTCCACCCCCGACCGTCGCACGGCCTCGGCGATCTGCTCCGTGACGTCCTCCAGGCATTGGGTGGACCGGGTGCGCACGCGTATCTCCTCCATCTGGGCTACCTCCCTTCGGCAGGCTCAGCGCAGGCCCTTCGGCGGGCTCAGGACAGGCCTTCGCCGACCCATTATAGCCAGTCCGGCGGGGGCTGGCAGCCCCGCTTCAACTAGGCTTGACCTCCGGCGCCTGGCGGGGCTAGGTTGGGTAGTACCATGCCCAGCGTCCTCACCATCGCCGGCTCCGACTCCAGCGCCGGCGCCGGCATTCAGGCCGACCTGAAGACGTTCGCCGCTCTGGGCGTATACGGCAGCTGCGCCATCACCGCTATTACCGCCCAGAACACCCGCGGCGTCACCGCCGTCCTGGAGATGCCGCCGGACATCGTGGCCGCGCAGATCGATGCCGTGGCGGCGGATATTCGCCCGGACGCCATCAAGACCGGGATGCTGGCCAGCGCCCCCATCATCGAGGTCGTCGTCGCCAAGGTGCGGGAGCACGGCCTGCCGAACCTGGTCGTCGATCCAGTGATGGTCGCCAAGAGCGGCGACCGTCTGCTGCGTGACGATGCGGTGACCGTCCTGCGCGACCTACTGCTGCCGCTGGCCGCCGTTGTGACGCCCAACCTGCCGGAGGCCGAGGTGCTGGCCGGCTTCGCTATCGATTCCGACGAGGACGTGCGCAGGGCCGCGAAGGAGATCGTGGGCCTGGGCGCGCGCGCAGTCGTGGTGAAGGGCGGTCACCGGGAGGCCGCCGAGGCCGTGGATGTTCTGTACGATGGGATCACCTTCCGCGACTACTCCGCACCCCGCATCGATACGACGTCCACGCACGGCACCGGCTGCACCTTCGCCTCCGCTATCGCCGCCTACCTCGCCCGCGGAGAGCCGCTCGCCAAGGCCGTGGGACAGGCAAAAGAGTACTTGACGGAGGCGCTGCGCCGCGCCTACCCCATCGGCGGCGGCCACGGCCCCGTCCATCACTTCCACCGTTTCTGGGAAGAGTAATAGCCATAATCGAAGGGTGAAGGACATGTCGACGTTCAAGCTTGACCATATCGATCATGTAGCGCTCACTGTTAGGGATGTGAAGCGTTCGATCGCCTGGTACAAGGAAGTGCTTGGCTTAGAGAGGCGATACGAGGAGGCCTGGGGCGATAATCCGGCGGTGGTCTGTGCCGGAGTGACCTGTTTGGCTCTCTTCCCGGCTGCCACGAGTGACCCTGAGCCGCCGCCGGGCCGCGGTGCCATCGCTGTGCGACACATTGCATTTAGTGTGGATCGCGCGAATTTCCAGCAGGCTCAAGCGCGCTTTCAACAGCTGGGCATCAATTTCGATTTCGAAGATCATAGTATAAGTCACTCCATCTACATCTCGGATCCCGATGGTCATCGGCTTGAGGTCACTACTTACGACATCTGACCGGGGTCGGGAGCTGCTGACGGCCGCACAAAGAAAACGGCGCCCCGATCATATCGGAGCGCCGGTCTCATCGCTGCTGCGCTGCTGTTGCAGCTGGAGGAAGCGATACTTTCCGTATACCAGCGTAGTCCAGACCTCCAAAGGGGGTCAACCGTATCTTTGCGAACACAAGGTTGAGATTCGGTTAACGACGCTGCGGGTAAGCGCTGAAACGAGAGCGGCGCCCATCCAGGTGGGCGCCGCTCTGCTTGTATCCGCTATTGCTAACGGGTATCGGACACGAGGATTCTCAAAGCCAGGTAATCCCCGTTCCACCGTTGGCGATGACGAGGCTGCTCACCATGAGCGCCGCGAGGATGATCAGAGCAGTCATTGTTGCGTTCATCTCAAACCCTCCCTTCAGGTTCAATTCCAGGCTATCCCCTCGTCTGTAAGGGGTCAACCGTTTCTTAACGAACACAGGGTTGAGGTTCGGTTAACGCGGGCGTGGGCCACACCCGGGCCTCCGGTTGACGCTCCCCCTGGGCGATGCTACCCTGAGCCTGAACCGAATACCGCACAGCGGGAGCTCGGGAGCCCCGGATCGATCGGGGCAGGCCGGGCTGAGAGGCCCCGACCGCTCGGGGCGACCGCAAGAACCTGACCTGGGTAATGCCAGCGAAGGGACACGATCTGACCGCGCGTCGCTGGCAAGGCCGGCGGCGTTTTCGTTTCTGCCCGCCTTAGGCGGGCCTGCCTGCCGGTAGGCAGGCCTAGAAGGGAGCACAGGCATGGGCGGCAACGGCAGCAAGCCCGCAACGCAGATATATTACGCCGGCCAGGGCGTCATCACGGACGCCATGCGCCGCGTGGCAGAGAAGGAGAATCTCCTTCCCGAGGTGGTCCGCGAGGAGGTGGCCCGCGGCCGTATGGTGATTCCCGCCAGCGTCGGTCACCTCGATGGGCGCCTCGACCCGATGGGCATCGGCAAGGCCTGCACCGTCAAGATCAACGCCAACATCGGCAACTCCGCCGTTACCTCCAACATCGACCAGGAGGTGGAGAAGCTCCACAACGCCGTCCATCACGGCGCCGATACCGTCATGGACCTCTCCACCGGCGGCGACATTGACCGTATCCGCCAGGCGATCATCGACAGCTCCACCGTCCCCATCGGAACGGTCCCCATCTACCAGGTCGTCACCCGGGTTGACCGTGTCGAGGACCTAACCCCGGACGACTTCGTGGAGATGATCGAGCACCAGGCCAAGCAGGGCACGGACTACCAGACGATCCACGCCGGCGTCCTCCTGGAGTACCTGCCGTTGACCACGGAGCGCATCACCGGCATCGTCTCCCGCGGCGGCTCCCTCATGGCCCAGTGGATGTTCTATCACCACAAGCAGAACCCGATGTACGAGCGCTTCGACGACATCTGCGACATCTTTCGCCGCTACGACGTGACGTTCTCCCTGGGCGACGGCCTCCGCCCCGGCTGCCTCGCCGACGCCTCCGATAAGGCCCAGTTCGCGGAGCTGCGCACCCTGGGCGAGCTGACTCAGAGGGCGCGGGAGCGCGGCTGCCAGGTGATGATCGAAGGGCCGGGCCACGTCCCCATGGACCAGCTTGAGATGAACGTCCAGAAGCAGCAGGAGTGGTGTCAGGAGGCTCCGTTCTACACCCTCGGTCCGCTGGTGACGGACATCGCCCCCGGCTACGACCACATCACCTCGGCCATAGGCGCGGCGATGATCGGCTGGTACGGCGCCTCTTTGCTCTGCTACGTCACCCCCAAGGAGCACCTGGGCCTTCCCGACCTTGAGGACGTCAAGCAGGGGGTCATCGCCTACAAGATCGCCGCCCACGCAGCCGATATCGCCCGCGGCCACCCCGGCGCCCGTCAGCGGGACGATGAGCTGTCGAAGGCGCGCTACGACTTCGACTGGGAGAAGCAGTTCGAGCTATCCCTGGATCCCGATACCGCCCGCCGGATGCACGACGAGACGCTGGGCCACGACGTGTTCAAACACGCCGAGTTCTGCTCCATGTGCGGTCCGAAGTTCTGCTCCATGCAGATATCTCGCCATCTTGGTGAGGAGCGCCCGAAGCGTATCCACGCCGAAGCGCTGGACCTGATAGACAAGAAGAAGTGACAGATGCCGGCCGCCAGTGACAGCTTCAAGATCGCCGCCGTCCAGGCGACGCCCGTGTATCTGGATCGGGACGCCACCATCGACAAGGCCTGCGGATTGATCGCGGAGGCGGGGCGCAACGGCGCTTGCCTCATCGTGTTCCCCGAGTCGTTCGTCCCCGCTTATCCCGATTGGGTGTGGGCGGTTCCGCCGGGCCAAGTAGGTCTGCTCAACGAGATGTACGCTCGGCTGCTGGACAACGCTGTCGAGATCCCCAGCGCCGCCACGCAGCGGCTGTGCCAGGCTGCCAAGCGCGCCAAGGCGCACGTGGTCATGGGCATGACCGAGCGCAACACTGAGGCGAGCGGGGGCAGCCTCTACAACACGTTGCTCTACATAGACGCCCAGGGGAATATCCTCGGCAAGCACCGCAAGCTCGTGCCCACGGGCGGCGAACGTCTGGTGTGGGCGCAGGGCGATGGCAGCACGCTGGAGGTGTACGATACGCCGTTCGGGAAGCTGGGCGGGCTGATCTGCTGGGAGAACTACATGCCCCTGGCGCGCTACGCGATGTACGCATGGGGTACGCAGGTCTATGTCGCGGCGACTTGGGACCAGGGCGAGCCCTGGCTCTCCACGCTGAGGCACATCGCTAAAGAGGGACGCGCGTTCGTCATCGGCTGCTGCATGGCCCTTCGAAGAGCGGATGTGGCAGAGAAAGCCGATTCCGTGCAGCCGTTCTATAAGGGCCTCGGCGAGTGGATCAACGGCGGCGACAGCGCCATCGTGAACCCTGACGGCGAGATCATCGCCGGCCCGCTGCATAACGAGGAAGGCATCCTGTACGCGGAGATCGACCGCGCCCAGATGAGCGGCCCCAAGTGGATGCTGGACGTCGCCGGGCACTACGCGCGTCCAGACGTGTTCGAGCTGATCGTCCATACAGACGCGCGGCCGATGATTACGTCCAAGGCGGGCGCGCCGGGGCCGGATGGGAGCACCCCTAGGAAGACAACCCGCAGGAAGCAGGCCACAAGATGACCAGCGACCTCCTGACCATCGCCGGCAAGAAGTTCCGCTCACGCCTTATCGCCGGTACCGGCAAGTACCGCAGCATGGAGGAGATGCGGGACGCCATCGACGCCTCCGGCGCCGAGATCGTCACCGTGGCGATCCGTCGCCTGCCCCTTGACCCAGACGGGCGAGTCAAGCAGGACGAGCCTAACCTGATGGACTACCTGGACTGGCAGCGCTACACGATCCTCCCCAACACCGCCGGCTGCCGCACGGTGGACGAGGCGCTGTTCACGGCCCGGCTGGCCCGCGAGGTGACGGGCTCCGACTGGCTGAAGCTGGAGGTGATCCCGGACCCCAGCTACCTTCTGCCCGACCCCGTGGGGACGCTGGAGGCGGCTCGCACCCTCATCGACGAGGGGTTCACCGTCCTCCCCTACATCCACGCCGACCCAGTCCTGGCGACGCGGCTGGAGGAGATCGGCTGCGCCACCGTGATGCCCCTCGGCTCCCCCATCGGCTCTGGGCGTGGCATCTTCACCCTGGAGGAGATACAGATCATCGTCGGGAACGCCGGCGTGCCCGTCGTCGTCGACGCCGGGCTGGGTGCCCCATCCGACGCCTCCCTGGCTATGGAGGTCGGCGCCGACGCGGTTCTGGTGAACACCGCAATCGCCCAGGCCAGCGACCCCGTAGCTATGGCGGAGGCGTTTCGCAAGGGCGTGGAGGCCGGTCGCCAGGCCTACTTGGCCGGCCGCATCCCCCGCAAAGATCTCGCCCAGGCCTCCAGCCCAGTCGAGGGCGTGGCCCGCCCCACCGCGTCCTAGATGGCCCTGTCCCGCCCCTGCCTGATGCTGGTCAGCGACCGCTCCTTGTGCGCCGGTCTGGACGGCCTAGTGGCCGCCGTTGAGGCCGCCGTGACAGGCGGGGTTGACGCCGTACAGCTCCGCGAGAAGGATATGCCATCCGAAGAGCTCCTACCGCTGGCCCGACGTCTTCGCCAGGCGACGGAGGGGCGGGCCCGGGCCGTGCCTACCGGCAGGCAGGCGCTGTTGCTGGTCAACGGCCCGCTGGCGGTGGCTCTCGCCGCCGAGGCCGATGGCGTCCACCTGCCGGAGGACGCGCCGCCTGTACATCGGCCACGGGAGGGCTTTCTGGTAGGGCGGTCGGTCCATTCTCTGAAGGCCGCCCGCCGCGCCGAAGCGGAGGGCGTCGACTATCTCATCGCCGGGCCCGTCTACGAGTCCCGCTCCCACCCGGGCTGGGAGCCCGCTGGCCTCGCGCTGATCGAGGAGATTACGGGCAGTGTGCGCGTCCATGTGCTCGCCATCGGCGGCGTCACGGCGGAGCGGGTGGACGAGGTGGTGCGGGCGGGGGCGTCCGGGGTTGCCGTCATCTCCGCCATCCTCGCCCAGCGGGACAGGCAGGCCGCCACTACGGAGATTCGCCACGCGTTAGACGCCGCCTGGGTCGCTGCAGGAGCCGCACGACGATGAGCCGACAAGCCATCGATTACGCCCCGATAGCCCGCGAGCACCTCGATGGTGTGATCCGCCTTTGCGAGATAGAGCAGTACCCCTCCTACATCCAGGACGCCGAACGGACGTGGCGGGCGCTGACCGCTCCCGGCGTATGCACTGTGGTCGCGGTCCAGGACGGCCGGGTGGTCGGCTTTGCCCAGATGCAGAGCGATGGTCTGATCCAGGCCCACCTCACTCTGATCGTCGTTGATCGAGACCTGCGGAGGCGGGGGATCGGAGCGCAGCTCGTCCGTGAAGCCTTCGTTCGCTGTGGCGGTCAGCGCGTTGACCTACTCTCCACTGAGGGCGCAGACGCTTTCTATCGCTCGTTCGAGCATCAGGAGTTCCCCGGTTATCGCATCTATCCTGAGCCCGACCCATGATCAGCGTCACCGTCAACGGCAAGCCGCGGGAGCTGGAGGGCCCTCTGAGCGTCACCGCCTTCCTAGAAACGCTCGACATAAACGCTCGCCAGGTTGCTGTCGCCATCGGCGGTGAGGTGGTGCTGCGCAGCGAGTGGCCGCGCGTAACGATCAACGAAGGCGACACTGTCGAGGTCGTGCGAGCAGTGGGCGGTGGCGCTGACACAATCACCAAGAAGGAGCCGTTAGCCATGGATGCGTTAATCCTCCTGCTCGTCTTCGCTGCCGGACTGGCCGCCGCTACGCAGGTCCTGGTGAACGGCGCCATGGGCGAGGAGCGGGGCGTGTCGGAGGCGCTCCTGGTGTCCGTAACCGTGACCTACGGCTCGGTCGTCGTCTTCATGCTGTTTCGCTTCGCCATCGTGGGTGATCTGAACCTGAATACGCCGGGCAGCCCGCTGCTCTACCTGCTGCCGCTGGCCATCATCGCTCTACTGGCGTTCCTGGGCCTGATGCGCGGTCTGGAGTGGTACTACTTCCTGGGCGGGCTGGCAGGGGCGCTCATAGTGTGGACGGTGGCGTTCGCCGGGCCCCGCGTCGGCATCGCCACCACCAGCGCTGCACTCATTGCCGGCCAGATGCTGGGTGCCATCCTGTTCGACCACCTGGCGCTCATAGGTCAAGCCAAGGACCCTATCGACGCGGTCAAAGTCACCGGCGCGCTTCTCATCGTCGGCGGCGTCGTCCTCGTGCGCGGGTTCTGATGGCGGACGTCGCCATCGTCGGCGGCGGCATCATCGGCTGCGCGGCCGCCTACTACCTGACAAAAGCGGGCGCCAGCGTCACGCTTCTGGAGCAGGGCGAGGTGGGCGGTCAGGCCTCGGGGGCGGCCGCCGGTATGCTGATTCCGCCCGCGATCTACCTTCTGCGAGAGGACGCCCAGGTTGCCGTCAAGCGGGGCGAAGCGCTACCTTCAGGACCCTTGTGCGACCTCGGCCTGACCGGCCTGGGGCTGTACCCATCTCTAGTTGACGCTCTCCAGAACGAGATGGGCATCGACGTCCAGTACATCGCCTCCGGCATGCTCCTGCCGGCCCAGACGGAGGGCTGGGCCGAGGCGCTGCGGGACCTCGGCCGCGGGCAGCGGCGCTCGGGGCCAAGTCTCGAGTGGGTGGAGGGCGAGCCCTTGCGCCGGTTGGAACCCGCCCTATCGGACAGTGTGCTGGGCGCCGCCTATTCGCCGCGGGAGCACCAGGTCAACCCCGGTCTGCTCACGCAGGCCCTGGCCCGCGCGGCTGCTTCCCGCGGCGCGGTACTCAGGCAGGGCGCCGCCGTATCACGCTTTCTGGTCTCTGACTCGCGCGTAGCGGCTGTGCGAACCAGCGATGGCGATGTTATCGCCGCCGATCACGTAGTCTTGGCCGCCGGGCCCTGGACGCGGCGCCTGGGCCGCAAGCTGGGCGTGGACGTGCCAACACGTCCCATGCGCGGCCAGATGCTGGCCTACCGCTCTGGGGCGGTGCGGCACATCATCTGGGGACACGAAGGCTACCTGGTACCCAAGGCCGGTGGCTTCCTCTACGCCGGAGCCACGGTGGAGGACGTTGGCTTCCGCCCCAGAACCACCCGCCGTGGACTGGCCGGACTGCAGCGGATGGCGGCGGCGATGGCGCCGGCGCTGCGCTACGCTGAGGTAGCTAGCGCCTGGGCCGGCCTGCGTCCCGGCTCCCCCGATGGTCACCCGATAATCGGTCGGCTACCCGGCAAAGATAACGTCTACGTGGCCAGCGGCCACTTCCGCAACGGCATCCTGCTGGGCCCCATCACCGGGAAGCTCATCGCTCAGCTCATCACTGAGGGGAAGACGGAGACGCCACTGGCGCCGTTCAGCGCGGCTAGGTTCGGGTAAGGAAACCGCGGGGCAGCGCCCGTTGTAGAATAAACGATGTGATTGGCCGCTTACTGCTCGCCACCGTTCCGTTGCTTCTTCTCTTAGCCGCGCTGGCCTGCGGGGAAGGGCAGCGTGCGCCCCGGGAGGCGTCCTCGCCAGAGGGCAACTTGATCGCCTTAGACCCAGCTATCGGTTCGCTGTCGCTCATCGATGTGTCCAGTGGCGAAACGGTCGCCAATGTCCGCGTCGGCGTTAACCGTCACACGTGGGCCCTGTTTCGCCCTTCTGCCGGCGAGCTGCTGGTGTCGGACTTTGAGGGCGATGACTTCCAGGGTCGCCTCCGCGTCTACGACATCGCGGACATTGGCTCGCCCAAGTGGACGCTGCCGATGCGCGATCGCGGCGCCGCCACCGTCTACGCACAGGCCATGGCCCTTTCGAACGACGAACGCTATCTGTACTATGCCATCCACACGCGGGACGAGCGGGGAGAACCGGCGGCGGGATATGCCCGTCTAATCGGGATAATCGATCTCGATGCACGCCGCGAGATCGACAGGGTCGAGCTGCCCCTGGGCTGCGGCGGCTACAAGACCCTCACCGCGATCGAGACCAGCGGCGCCGAGGTCTTCTGCCCGCCGGACCGGACGGTTACTGTGAGCGCGGACAGCGCCGTCTCTGAGGTGTCGGCGGCGGGGCTGCCGAGCTGGGCGTCGGAGCCTGCCGTCGTCACGGGCTGCTTCGGCCCCGGACTCACAGCCCCCTGCCGTCTGGACGACGGACGGCGGCTGCTGGCGCAGAGAAGCGGGGGCGAGGACAATACTCTGAATCGTCTCCTGGTCTACAGCGGGACGAATTCTGAAGATGTGCAGACTCTCGATCTGCGCGAAGGCATCGTGGACTTCGCGTTGGTGGAGAGCGGCACGGTAGCGCTACTTGAGGAGACCGGCACTATCTATCTCGTCGACCTCGCCTCGGGCGAGGTGAGCGGCGAGCTGGAGGCGCCGTCCGGCGCCAAGTGGCTCGTCGGTCCCTAGCCGAACCGCGCCGCCAGACGCCGCGCCGCCGCCGTCACGTCCGGCGCCGCGATGACCGCCGCGATGACCGCGGCCATGTCCGCGCCCGCCGCCAGCGCCTCATCGATATTCGCCTCGGTGATACCGCCGATAGCGCACACCGGCACCGACACAGCCGCCTTCACTGCCCGCAGCGCCTCCGTCGTCGCCGGTCGGGTGTCCTGCTTGGAGCCGGTGGCGAAGAGCCGTCCCACGGAGACGTAGTCGGCGCCGTCCGCCTCCGCCCGCCGCGCCTCCTCCGGGTTGTTCGTGGAGCAGCCAACGATCATCTTCCGCGGCACCAGCCGCCGCACAGCGCTCACCGGCAGGTCCTTCTGGCCAACGTGCACGCCGTCCGCGTCTACGGCCAGCGCCAGGTCCACGTGGTCATTCACGATGAAGGGCGCTCCTCGCTCCCGGCACATCGCGCGCAACGCCCGCGCGATGGGGAGCTGGAGCCCCTTCTCCCGCGTCTTGTCGCGCAGTTGGAGGAGCCGCGCGCCTCCGGCGAGCGCCTTCCGCCCGATCTCCACCTCTTCCCGGCCCTCTGCCAGCGACGGGTCTATAATTACGTACAGGCCGCGCAGCCTCATTCTCACTGCCGCTTTTCGCGAGTCCATCCTTAATCCTTGACGACTTTCGTTTTCATACACGACGAGCGGGCAGTAGAATGGTAGCAGACCATGGAAGAGCGTACTATTCGCTTCCTCCGCCGCTACTGGCTGGCCTTCGCCATCGTCATCGTCTTCGTGATGATGTGGGGCGCGCTCTGGAGTATCCGCTACAGCCACGTGGCGATCACCACCGTCCTCATCGCCCCCGACCTGTTTGGCTCGCCGGTGAGCATCCTCAAAATCGTGGGCGAGGATCCGATCCGTGAGGAGGTGTGGCTGGAAGTGCCTGAGGGGCGAGGCCTCCTGGTGGCGGACGTCTACCGGCCGAAGGACGGCGATGTCCACGGAGCGATGCTCATCGCTGTTGGGGCCGCCCCCCAAATCCGCGACCACCCCGGCGTCGTCCGCCTGAGCACCACGGCTGCTCGCGCCGGCATGGTGGTGATGATCCCCCAGCTATACTACCCGTTCGAGGAGAACGTCCTGCCGGAGGACGTCCAGGGGTTGGTCAGCGCCTTCGGCACCAACGTCGAGGAGGTAATCGCCTCGTTCGAGTGGTTGCGTGAGCAGCCGTACACGGACCCTGATCGCACGGGCATCTTCGGCGCCTCGGCCGGTGCCGGCATCGCCCTGGTCTCCGCCTCCGACCCGCGCATAAGCCATGAGGTCGACTTTTTCGCCTCCCTGGGTACCTACTACGACCTCGTTGACCTCGTAAGCGCCATCACCACGCAGTCCATACAGTATGACGGTCGCAGTGAGCCCTGGGAGCCCTGGCTGAAGAGCGTCCGCGTCCTCTACAACAGCGTCATCTCCTACCTGCCGGAGGCTGAAGACCGCGACATCCTCACCCGTATCTTTGTGGACGAGGATCCCGGCGCTAGAGCCCGCGTAGGCCGGCTGTCTCCCCGGGCGCGGGATATCTACGATGCCTTACAGGATAGAGACGTCGAACGCATCCTCGCTTTTTGGGGGGAGGTCTCGCCTCAGGATATCGCCACCCTGCACGCGGTGTCCCCTTCCAGCGCCGTCGCCGCCCTGGACACCGACCTCTTCATCATGCACGACCGCTCCGACCCGTACATCCCCTACGTGGAATCCCGTCGCCTACGCGATGCTACCGCCGACAACGGTCATCAGGTCTACTTTGCCGAGTTCGACTTCTTGAACCACGTGGAGCTCAAGAACCCCAGCAACCCCATCTCTTCCCTGGCCGACCTGGTGAAGCTGATCTTCTACACGTGGCTCTTGATGCTCAAGGTGCTTTAGAGCGTAAAAGCCGCCCTGACTCGTCGGGGCGGCTTAGCGAGCTGTGCGTTGGTCTAGCGGGGGGTAGCTGTGCGCTGCGCTCTCTCCTTGCTCGCGGCCCTCGGCGTCGTCTGGATACGGCCGATGCGCCGCGGGCGCCTCTGTGGCCCGGGCGAGACAGCGCCCACAAGCCTCGATCCGATGATCCCCAGACTTATTCCCAGGGCTAGGCCGTAGAGGAACCTGGCAGCGCCTGCCATCCTACTGCCTGGTTGCGGCCTGCCGATGGCGGAAGGCCTCAACCTGGGTCAGCTCCGGCATCAGGGGTGGCAGCGCCTTCACGCCATTAGCGTGCAGTTCGTCGTCGTCCTCCGCTGTGAAGCCGCAGCCGCCACACAGGTAGTATTTACCCCACATGTCACAAGAGATCCCTAGAGGTAAGTCACAGCGGGGACAGCGAAAGGATAATCGCTGCATGATCTACACCTCCGTTCCGGAGTACCAAAGCGAAAACCGGGTTAGAGGACATAGCCTCCGCCCGGCTCTGCGGGGCGCTATGGCCTCTTTCAGTGGCCTACGAGGTTAGCTGACGGGTTAGAGCTGAAAGAGCTGCTCTTCTCGACCTTGGTCGGGATTCACCCCGATGTTCGGTTCCCCCGTTCCCCCGCCATAGGCGGGGGATTCGGCCTCTTGTGGTCGCCGTCCGAGTCGTAATAATATTCGGTAATTGCGAATCTGTCAACGGGAACGGTCGTTCGTCATTTTCAATTCGTCTTTCTGCGGCGGTACCAAATTCATCTCTACCGGCGTGCTTCGACATAATACGGTAACGCGGAGGTCGCCCTCACGTCTTGCTACGTGTAAGACGTCTCCTACCGGCATTGCCGATTCCGTGATGAGTACAGACGTAGACCTGATGGACCATCGGGATGACCTTCTAACTGAAGGGCCGCCCCCATACGACATCGCCATCGGCGACTTCTTGAAAGACGTCCGCCGGGTAAAGCGGCTGACCCAGATAGGGGTCTATTCCGGCATCCTCGTCACAGAGCCAGTGTACTACTTCGTGCTTAGCTTCTCCCTGCTGCAGCTCTTAGTAGGTTTCGGCGTCGGTCTTGTTATTGCCACTGTCGCCATCGAGGGTGCCTTCGCGGAGATCTTCAAGCTGCGCAAGCGCAGCGCCTATCCGGGGGCCGTTGCTCTTCAACTGGGCGCCCTGCCTACGTTTGATGTGGCCTGTCAGGCGACGGTATCTATTATGGATAAACTCCTGCATCTGAAAGGCTCGTTTTTGACGCTCCAGAACAAGAGCGGGAGCCTGAGCTTGGCTGCCCTCAGCAACCTCAGTCGTGCCGATGCGGATCGCTACCTCCGCCTGGGTGCCGCCAGCGTCAAACAGGTGCTCTCCAGCGAGGAGCCTGTTGTCCTTCACCCCGACAGAGACCTTCTTGCCGAAGCGATCGTGAGGCCGGGGAAACAGGTCGTGTTCGTCCCCGTTCAGTCCTTCCAGAAGGTGGCCGGCGTTCTGGGACTGCTGGCGGACGAATCCAACTCCGATATGCGTGATCGGGAGCTGCTCTCCTCGTTGGGCACTGCCATTGGCGTATCGCTTGAGAGTTTGCGCCAGCGAGACGAGTTGCGGACTCTGGCCACGATCGATGACCTCACAAAGGTCTACAACCGCCGCTACTTCTTCGATCAGCTCGACCATGAGATCGCCGCCTCGCGCCGCTACGCCATGTCGGTCTCCGTCCTCACGTTGGACCTGGACGGCTTGAAGAATCTCAATGATAACTTCGGTCACGGCCTTGGTGATGAGGCCCTTCGCAGCCTCGCTCAGCGCTTGGTGCGATACTCTCGTGCCCCCGATATCGTGGCCCGCCTAGGAGGCGACGAGTTCGCCGTGATCCTGCCGCGTACCGACTCCGCTGGCGCCGCCGATCTCGCTAAGCGTCTGCAGAGCTGCGTCGAGGGTGACGTTCTCCTGGTCGGGAAGGGCCGTGAGCTGCGCCTTCGCGTGTCCTGCGGCTGCGCCTCTTTTCCCGAGGATGCCGACGACGCCAGCATGCTCCTGCGTCAGGCCGATGGCCGGATGTACGCCGCCAAGGCCGCCCGCTCCCACAATCGCTCCAAGTAGGCCTGCCGTTGCTCGGCGCCTACCCCGCTTGGCTGGAGTGCTTCTCACTGTCTGTGGGAAGCCTTACCCGCACGGTCGTTCCCTGTCCGGCGCGTGATTCGATGCTGAACTCAGCTCCCAGTAGCTGAGCCCGCTCCTGCATGCCCAGAAGGCCGAGCTTTCCCAGCCGGGCCAGCCGGCCGTCTAGCTCCGGGAGATCAAATCCAAGGCCGTTATCGGTGATGGAGAGCGTCACGTCCTCTGGGCCGAAGTTGACCTCAACGCTGGCGGAGCAGGGCCCGGCGTGCTTCTCCACGTTGCGCAGCGCCTCCTGGGCGATCCTGAACAGTACCAGCTCCGATTCGGCCGGCAACCGCCGAGGGTTCCCTTCCACTTTGACTGCGGCGTTGGCCGCGCCCCTTTGCGTCATCTCTGCGGCTACCCATTCGATGGCGGGCAGTAGCCCAAGATCATCCAGTATTGAGGGGCGAAGGTCACGACTGAACCGCCGCACGTTCTCCAAGACGGAATCCGCCGCATTGCGCATCTCATCCAGCTTCTCGCTTGGGCCGCCTTCTCGGGAGATGGCGTCCAAACCGCGACCGAGGAGGACCAGCGACTGGGCGGTATCGTCGTGCAGCTCGCGGGCGATGCGGGTGCGCTCCTCCTCCTGAGCCCGCGTCACCTCACGGACGTAGGTGCGCATCTCCTCGTGACGGCGCTCCTGCTCCGTGACGTCGCGCAGGATCGCCTGAATTGCGGACTCCTCACCGTCGCCGCGCAGGGCGGTGCGGGCGGCGTCCACCAATACCGTGGAGCCGTCCTTCCTGGTTAGCACCAGGCGCAGGCGCTCCTGGGGTTCCTGCTGGGAGGTGTCGAGCAAGCGTCGGCGCCCCTCGGGGCCGAACAGCGTCTCGACCGGCGTCCCCGGCAGTTTGGCAGGGGAATAGCCGCACATCAGGGCCGCTGCCTCGTTAGCGGCCGTGATCCGGCCGTCGGCGTCACACACCAGGATGGGGTCCCCCGCATGCTCGAAGATGCTGCGGTATTTCTCCTCGGAGATGGCCAGTTCCACGCTGGTGCGTTCCGCGCGCTGCCGCTGCTCCGCCTCCAGCTTGACGCGCCAGGCCAGCACCGCGCCTACCGCCAGAGTGGCGGCTACCTGGCCCAGCTCCCCCGCCCAGTGGAAGTCTGACCCATGCGATATCGCCATGCTGGGAACGGTCAGCAGGCCGGCCCACAGCGCCGTCAGCACGCCGCCCTCCCAGCCGTAGTGGAGGCTGGCGTATACCACAGGGATCAAGTAGAGGATCACCGGGATGTGATGGACGGTGGAGATGGAGTCATCGACGGGGAAAGCTTCCACCGTGTAGTGGACGACGGTGACCGTCAGGATCATCGCCTGGATGAGCCAGAAGCGGGCTTCATACCAGCGGCGGCGGAAGCTGGCCAGCACTGCCGATGGCCCCTGGCGCCAGGGCCACTCCTGGGCGGCGGCGGGAGACTGGGTGCCCCTCACGGAATCTCCTCTAGCTGCAGCAAGCCGCGCTGGAGGGCGGTGATCACCGCCTCCGTCCGGGAGGCCACACCCAGCTTGCCGAAGATGTTGCTGAGGTGCACCTGGACTGTACGATCACTCAGGCTGAGCTCGCGCGCGATCATCTTGTTGCTGAGCCCCCTGGCGGCCATCGCCAGCACCTCGGATTCACGGTCGCTGAGGCGATCGACCTGCTCTTGAGCGGGCGCCCGGCCGGGGCTGGTGTAGCGCTTGAACACCTTTGAGGCGATGGCGGGGTGGAGCACGGATTCGCCCTCGGCCACCGCCCGCACCGCCTGCGCCAGCTCCTCGCCCCGCACGTTCTTGAGCAGGTACCCCGCCGCGCCGGCGTCCAGAAGAGCGAAGATGTACTGATCGTCGTCGTAGGCGGTTAGGATGAGGACGCTGGTCGCTGGCGATTCTTTCTTTATGAGGCGGGTGGCCTCGATTCCGTTCAGCTTGGGCATAGCGATGTCCATCAGCACTACATCCGGCTGCAGGCGGGAGACGATCGCCACCGCCTCCTCGCCATCCTGGGCCTCCCCCACCACCTCGAGCCCCGGCTGGTCCTCCAGAATCTGCCGCGTCCCCTCGCGCACCAGGGCGTGGTCATCAGCGATGACGATCCTTATGGGTTTGCCCGTATCCATTCCCACAGCCTAATTCTATCAGCCTCCTTCCTTGGACGACCGCCTCTAAGCGAATTTGCTTAGTTGTACTACGCCATCGCCTGGATCAAGGGTAGGGGCCGTTGGGGGAACAATGGAGACAGGAAGAAAACATGGAAAGAGGTGCGACATGAGGATTGATATGACGAAAGTGCTGTGGGTTACCGCGGTTGGCCTGCTTGCGGTGGGGCTGGCCGTTCTCATCTGGGATCCCACCTCCACCGGCGGCAGCGACGGCGCCGCCACGAGCGGCGGAACCGATCAGGTGGTCGAGCACGTCGACGATGGGAGCGACGGCGCCGCAGGCCATAGCGATGGTGGGATCGTGGATGGCGGCGACGAGCTGGTCATCACAATGCGCACTGAGGATTTCAAGTTCGTTCCAGATACCTTCACCATCAAGGTGGGGCAGACGGTGCGGCTGCGATTGGACAACCACGACCCGGTTCTACACGACTACACCACAGATGAGGCTGAGTTCATCGTCTTGGATGCCGACGGGGCCGCGCACGATGACCACGAAGTCGTGGCGGCGTCTCACGATGACGACGACCAGGACATGGACGACCACGACATGGACCCCGAGGCGCAGGTCAGCCTCCAGCCGCTCCACATCGCGGCCGAAGGCGAAGAGCACGGGGAGTTGCTCTTCGAGGCGACTGAGCCCGACGAGTATGTCTTCTACTGCTCGGTCCCGGGCCACAGGGAAGCCGGGATGGTGGGGACGATCATCATCGAGGAGTAGGTCTCTCTTTAGGACTCGGCTCGAAGGGGCATCGAAAGATGCCCCTTCCGACTCTCTTCGTTCGCGGGCGGCGGGTGTACAGCGCTCCTAAGCGGTAACCTTCCGGTCCTTAGCGTGCCGGCTCGCCACAGGTGGAGCCGTGCGCTATCCTATCCCGAAGGGACGGGAGGAGAGTATGCGCGTGGAGAGCTGGCGCCACCTCACGGTAGAGAGCAATGGAATACGGCTGCATCTGGTGGAGGAGGGGGATGGGTTCCCGGTGGTGTTCTGTCACGGCTTTCCTGAGCTGTGGTACTCCTGGCGGAATCAGATACCGGCGCTGGCCGCCGCCGGGCTGCGGCCGATAGCCCTTGACCTACGCGGATACGGCGAAACGGACAAACCTGAGGCGCTGCAGGAGTACGACATCCAGCACCTCGTCGGCGATCTGATCGGTGTGTTGGACGCTCTCAAACTGGATAAGGCTGTGCTCGTCGGGCACGACTGGGGCGGCATCGTGGTCTGGAGCGCGGCGGTCATGCATCCGGAGAGGGTGGAGAGGGTGGTGAGCCTCAACGTCCCCTACCGGGGACGCTCCGTAACCTTCCCTCCCACGCAGGTGCTCAAGGAGATGGGCAATCGGTTCGCCTACGTCCTCTTCTTCCAGGAGCCGGGCCGCGCTGAGGCCCGCTTCTCCTCCGACCTCACGGCCGCTCTCCGTCGCTTCTACGATGGCGCTGCCGCCGATCCTGCGTTCCTATCGCAGGAGGAGTTCCGGGTGTACCTGGAAGCTTTCCGCGAGGGTGGGATGAGCGGCCCTCTCAACTTCTACCGCAACATCGACCGGAACTGGGAGACGACGAGCGACCTGGCTGACCGGGTTGTGGGGTGCCCATGCCTCGTTGTGCTGGCGGACAAAGACCCCGTCCTCCGTCCGGAGTTCGCCGAAGGGATGGAGCGCTGGCTGCCGCGCCTTCGTAAGGAGATCGTCAGCGACTGCGGCCACTGGACGCAACAGGAGAAGCCGGAGGAGGTGAACCGGCTGTTGCTGGATTTCCTGTCGGACCTGGCCGGCTAGCGTCTTAAATTGGGGGGATCGCTGCGGCCGTCGCGCCTTCCGGCGCGGCTATGACGCGGCCGAACGCTTTCACCAGCTCAGGATCGAGCTGCGCACCGGCGACACGCTGTAGCTCCGCATACGCCTCGTCGCGGGGGAGGCTCTTACGGTAGGGACGGTTGAGGGTCATGGCTGAGAAGGCGTCGGAAAGGGCCAGTAGGCGCGCCAGGAAGGGGATCTCCTCCCCCCGCAGGCCGTCCGGGTAGCCGCTGCCGTCAAAGTGCTCGTGGTGGTGGCGAGCGATCTTCCGCACCTCTTCCGCGTTGGGTACATCTACGATAAGGTTCTCGGCTATGGAGACGTGGTGCTTAATGACGGCGAACTCCTCCCTGGTGAGCCGGCCGGGCTTGCGGAGGATAGCGTCAGGGATGCAGATCTTGCCGACATCGTGGAGAAGCGCGGCGAGGCGGAGGGTCCGCTGAGCGGAGGGTGAGAGGCCGATCTCTTGGGCCAGCGTCACAGCGTACTCGGCGGTGCTCTCGCAGTGAGCGCGGGTGTAGTGGTCTATGCTGTCAATAGAGGTCAACAAGCCGTCCAGAAGGCCGAAGATACCCAGCTCCGAGCTCCGCTCCTGGCCGCGATGATCGCCGTCGGCGGCGTGTGAGCGGGAGCGCTTTTTCTGGTAGAGGCGGGCGTCGGCCAGCGCCAGGAGCTCCTGCCGCTGTTGACCGTCCTCGGGGAAGGCGGCGAGACCCAAGGAGACGACGATCGGCACCGACTGTCCTGTGGGCGTCTTGAAAGCATAGTTGGTGAGCCAGTCCTGGAAGGCCTGGGCAAACGCGCGGGCCTCCTCACCCGAGTGACCGGGGAGGATGACGATGAACTCATCGCCGCCGAACCGGCCCACGATACCCTCTCCGTCCGCCATCAGTTTGAGCTGGTCGGCGATGAGTTGGAGAACACGGTCGCCGACGAAGTGGCCGTAGGTATCATTGAACGCCTTGAAGTTATCTACGTCCATGAGGAGCATGGCGAAGGGGCGCTCGCGAGCGGCCTCAGTACTGACCAGCCGCTGTAAGCAGACCTGCATGTAGCGATGGTTGAACAGGCCGGTGACGAAATCCAGATCGGCCTGCTCGCGCATCTCTTCGTAGCGGCGAGCGCGCCGAAGGGCGCCGGTGATCTCTAAGGTCAGTTGGGCGAGAAGCTCCCATCGGTCAGGGCTCCAGGGCTCGGGGCCGGAGTAGATCTCCAGCACGCCCTCGCGCTGGGAGCCGCCGAGGGTCAGGAATAGCGTGAAGCCTCTGGCAGGAGCGTCCTCTATGTTGAGCGGCTGAGGACGCTGGTCACGTGAATCGTTGAGAAGGATGAGGGGCACCGTGCCGCGGCCTGCGGCCCGCGCGAGGATGATGCGATGGGCCTCAGGCAGGAGCGCGGGCGCTCCAGGACGGCCGTCTTTCGGGAATGAAAGCCAGGGCGCCTCCGGCTCGCCTTCACTGTCCGGCCGCCAGAAGACGGCGCGGTCGCTGCCCATATACCGGACGAAGAACTCAGTTGCGGCGCGCACGACGCTGCGACGCTTCGTCTTCTGGGCCAGAAGGAAGGTGAGGCGGTTGAGCAGCCGGAGCTGCTCCGCGCGGCAGGCCAGTTCCTCGATCTTCGCCTGCATCTCTAGGCGCGCGCGGCGGGCCTTTACAACGGCCAGCGAGGCGAATAGCAGGAGCAATATCAGAGCGGTGCCACCGACAGCGGTTACGGCGGTGAACTCCGGCGTTGTCATGTTGCGCTTCCCAGGAGGAGATCAGGCCAAGTGGTTGTAGGCGGCTACAGCCGCCGGCGAGGTCTGCTCCTTGAGCTTGCGCAGGGCGGTCATGAGCAGGGAGCTGACGGATGTCTCACTGATGTGGAATACGTGGGCGATCTGGTCCCGGGTCAGGCCGGCATCAAACACGAGTGACATCACCTCGTGCTCGCGAGGGTCGAGAGAACCGCCGTCGTTCGAACTGCGGTTCTTGATGACAGATCTACACATACGCCGTGCAGAGCGAAAAAGTACAGTTCGGAACCGGTCCTCATCGCTGCTTCCCGCTCGCTGAAAGGCACGGTGAAAGGCCTGGACGACGATCTCCTGCGTGGGCATGTCGCGACCAACGCAGGCGTACACATAGGCGAAGACACTGGGGAAGTAGGTTTCGTAGCGTTCGGATGTGCTACCCATATCAGTTGGGCCTGGGGCCTCCGTCTTCTGCTCACGCTGCAGGAATGCGAATCTTATCACTGCCTCCCAATTTGTGGGTTTGCTTACAGGTTCAGGCTAGCAGAGACGGGACAGACCGTGACAGAAATACGGTGTAGGTCCGGTTAAGGAGGGGTTCAGATCAGGTAAGGGCCGCTAGCCGCTCGCCTGGTCGAGGGGTACATCCAGCAAGGCCGTGAGCGGGTCGTCCTCGCGCTGTTGGGAGCGGCGCTCCAGCATGTAGCCGAAGCCGCGGACGCAGAGGATGTAGGGGTTGCCGTCGCGTCCGTCCTCCAGCTTGCGGCGCAGGTTGGCAATGTGAACCTTCACCAGATTCTGAGCCTCGCGGTCATCGTAGTCATGGTCGTGGATGGCGGAGAGGAGAGAACGGGCGTCAATCACCTTGCCCGCCTTCTCTGCCAGGACGGCCAGGATGCGGAATTCAGTAGGCGTCAGGGAGACCGGACGCTCCTTCAGCACTACTGCGCACTTGTCGAGGTCGATGAAGAGGTCTCTTATAGCGATGATGCCGGCGGTCTGGCCGGTCTGCCAGTTTTGAGCCCTGCGGAGCAGAGCTCGGACGCGAGCGGCGAAAACAGTGGCGTCACTTGATGCCGTGACGGCGTCGTCGGCGCCGGCGTCCATCACAGGCACGAAGTCGCTTTCGCTGGGGATCACTACGATGGTTGGCACGTCCTGGAGCCCGCGCACGGCGAGGCAGGCGCGCACGGCGAACCGCGCCTTCCGTTTGGCCAGGACGAGGAGATCAGGCGGCTCGTCGTAGGCTCGGTCGAACAGATCGTGCAGCTCCCGGGAGGGGGAGATGTTGAAGTTTTCAGCCTGTAGCGCCGTCTGGAAGGTGGACGACCAAACGTCCGGGTCGGCGAGGACGTAAGCGGTCCTCAGTCCGGTTGTGGTTACTGTTCCCTGTGCTGGGGTAGTCTTCATGGCCGTTAATGAATCCTGCCCGGCTGGCAGGCGTAGTGCTGTCCAATGTTGAGGACGAATGGAGGACGCCACATGTTACAGGTGAGGGGCATGGCTTGTATTTGGTAATGACATAATTGCGGGGGTTGGTGCTTGTATACGCGTGTAATCACGTCGAATAAGCACCCGGATGATGGCGGTGCTAACGGGAATGGCTACAGAAGGCGATGATCGAGGACGGCGGTTGCAACCGTAGCCCGCGGCTCGTTCAAGGGGGGGAGGTGGTAGAGGCGGTGCTGAGGCGCCAGCGCAGTGTCTTCAAACCAGCGAAGGATATGGTCGTCCTTGGAGAAGAGCAGTATCTGGATGCCCCTTTCCTGCGATAAACGGGCCAGGAAGTCTAGGAGACGGGGCAGGCGTTGGCTATCGATGTCCACGAACGGGTCGTCCAGGACCAGGGGGACGGGCTCGCCGATAGAGCTCATATGCTGGGCGAGGCCGATGCGCATGAGGACATACA
>CAZYOV010000023.1:0-27815 GCA_964649215.1 uncultured Dehalococcoidia bacterium | reverse complement strand
CCGTCCCTGATGCCGACGGCGACGGCATCCCCGACGCCTCCGACACCGAAGGACCCTCCCCCAACACCAACGGCCTCGCCGGCGCCGACGACTGCACCGACGGCGTCGACAACGACGGCGACGGCGACACCGATACCGCCGACTCCGGCTGTGCCGGGGTGCCTTGTCCAGACTTCGATGGGGACGGCGTCGTCACCGTACGTGACCTGGTCCAGGTCGCCCGGCGGATGGGAACCTCCACCGGCGACCCTCGTTACGATCCAGCGTTCGATCTGAATCAGGATGGCGGAATTAACGTCATCGACCTCCGTCGCGTGCTGGCGCAGTTTGGGGAGCCGTGTCCATAGGAGGGGCCGAAGACCCAGCTCACTCCACGGTCACCGAACACTGGTTATCTCACTGCCCTAGTTGGCGTCGTCGCAACTCTCGAGGCCGTTAAGGTGACCGGCTGAGAGGCGTATCTACGGCGAAGGGGAAGAGCGGGGAGACGGATCAGGCCTTATCGTGCTCGCCGGCTACTTCGGCGTGAGCCGCAGCTAGGTGCGAGCGGAGAAGAAAGTGGCGACCATTTTTCACCGGCGCCGCCTTGACAGACCAGGTTCCAATGGTTTACAAATTACGATAAGCACTGGTTGGCTTCTCCGGCGGCGGGGGCACCGTGTCCTACCTTCGCCCTGCGCCAGCAGAACCACCGAGACCACAGAACTATAGGGCCCCGCGGCAAACGAACAGGGAGGGTGCGGCATGACAAGGCTGCTCAACAGGCTGCTCAGTATCGCGGGGCTGGCTATCGCCGGCTCCCTTCTCCTCGCCGCTTTGATGGCGGCGATGCTCTTCAGCAGCGCCCAGCCCGTGTTCGCCGCCGATGGGGACGGCGACGGCTTCGACGATACCGTTGAGGACGCCCTGGGCTCCGACAAGCTCGACCCCACCAGCACCCCCGAGCACGGTTTGCTGCCCCTCACCTGCGGCGACGGCGTGGACAACGACGGCGACGCCGCTACCGACCTGTCCGATTCCGACTGCGACCTGGACAGCGACGAGGACGGCATCGACGACCTCACGGAGATCGACGCCCAAAGCCGGCCCTACGGAGTAATAGGCAATGTCAGCCAGCCCGAGGACCTCTTAGTCGCCGGCACCTGCTCTGACAGCGCAGACAACGACGGCGACGGCACGCAGGATATTGACGGCGACCCCGACGCTCGCCCTCCCCTCGACCCCGACCAGGGCTGCCTCGACGACGACACCGACGGCCACAGCAACGCGCGAGAGGTCGCACACGGCTCCGACCCCAACGACGGCAACAGTACCCCCGAGAACCTGCTGGTCAAGCCCACCTCCACTCACGTCTGCCTAGACACTCTCGACAACGACGGCGACGGCCTCACCGACGTCGGCACCGCCACCACCACCGGCGACGACACCTGCCGCATCATGCTCCGCCACGACATGAACACGATCGACATAGACACCGGCACCGGCGTCATTACGGCAGGCGTAGAGGACTGTATGACCGCCTCCGCCAATACGTTTGATGACTTCCCGGTAGTCGATATCGTAATCGAGAACACGGTCCCCTTGGAGGCCTACGGTGAGGCCGACCAGCTCTACGACGCCGGCGACACAACCACGGCGGTGGACAATCCAGACTACGTACAGATATCATCTCCCGCCGGCCTGGCAACCGCCCCCCAGATCCAATTCTGGGCCAAGAACGGTAGCACCAACCCCTTCAACGGCTCCGATGCCGCCCCCGATATCGACGGCAGGTACAATACCTTCATCTCCGACCTCGATAAGACCGGCCCCTACGGCGACGGCGCCGTGGCCCAGTTCGACATCAAGACGCTGGGAGGCACTGCCGGCCCCATCGCCATAGGCACCGATACCGTCATCTCCATAGACCCCAGCAGCTACATCCTGCGCGGCCAGACCGTCGGCACCACAACCGCCGGCGGCGGCGTCCCTCGGCACAACCCCAACTCGATGGTCCCGGGGGCGATCTCCTTTGAGGACCCGAACGGGGCAATCTATGGGGGACCTTGCCCCAGTGACTCGGACGGCGACGGCATCGACGATGCCGTCGACAACTGCTCCGGCACCTTCAACCCCGACCAGGCCGACAACGACTTCGACAGCTACTCCACCACGACGCCGCCGACCGTCAGCGACTCCGGCGACGTCTGCGACGACAACGACGACAACGACAGCGTGTCCGACGCCGACGAGATCGCCTTCGGCTCCGACCCCTTCAACCCCGGCAGCACCCCGGAGGACGCCGCGTTCGATCCTGCAACCTGCAGCGACGACGTCGACAACGACAAGGACGGCCTGACCGACAGCGGACCCGGGTGCGGCGACGCCGACGGCGACGGCATCACAGACGGCGCTGACAACTGCCCCTTCGCCGCCAACCCCCTCCAGGAGGATGACAACAGCGACGGCGTCGGCGATGCCTGTCAGGGTGATAAGGACAGCGACGAAATCGACGACGACGGAGACGCCAGCGGCACCCCCGGGGACAGCCCCTGCACCGGCGGCGAGACCGTCAACTGTGACGACAACTGCCCCGACGACCAAAACCCCGGCCAGGAGGACCTGGACGGCGACAACATCGGCGACGCCTGCGACCCAGACAGGGACGGCGACGGCACCGACAACGAGTTCGACAGCTGCCCCGACGACGCCAATCAGGAAGACCGGGACGGAGACGGCATCGGCGACGCCTGTGACGACTCCGACGTCCCCGAGGGCGACGGCGTCTTTGACGACACCGACAACTGCCCCGGTACCCCTAACCCCGACCAGAAGGACGGCGACAACGACGGCATCGGCGACGCTTGTGACGACGACAGGGACGGCGACGGGTTCCGAGACTTCGCTGAAGACAACTGCCCCGACACCGCCAACTCCGGCCAGGAGAACCAGGACGGCGACGACTTCGGCGATGCCTGTGACGACGACAAGGACGGCGACGGCGCCCTAAACGCCGCCGACAACTGCCCCAACGCCTTCAACCTCGACCAGGCCGACCAGGACAAGGACGGCGCCGGCGACCTCTGCGACACAGACAAGGACGGCGACGGCGTCGCCAACACCGCCGACAACTGCGTCAACGTCGCCAACGCCGACCAGGCCGACCAGGATGGCGACGGCGCCGGCGACGCCTGCGACGACTCCGACGGCGACGGCGTGGTAGACTCCGACGATGACGATACGGCCGTGCTTCCCGCAGCGCTGCCAGCCGCCGGCCACGGCGGCCCCTTCGGTAGCCAAGACAACTCCTGGATACTGCTGGCGCTAGGCGGCGTAATCCTGGCAATCGGAGCCGGATTGGCAGTTCGGCGCCACCGGGGCAAGCGCGCCGCCCCGTAGACTGGTTAGCCGAGGTGCGGTTCGATCCGAGAGAATCTCCCCGAGCGTGAAGAAAGCGACAGCGTTCGGGGCTCGGCCGAGCCGGAATACCGCCGCCAATTAGACGGCTGGAGCGATGAGCGACAGAGCGCCGCCCCTGCCCGGGTTAGGCCAGTCCCTTGCTCACGCCTATTCGGTCGGAGGCCGGATGGAGATGCCCTTATCGTTAAAGTCCTCGATCTCCAAGGCCAGCTCCAGGCGCACTTCGCGCCCGCTAGGGTATGCTCCGACCGACTCAGCCTCCAGACGCAACGGCCGACCGTCCTTTACACCGATCCACGCCTGGACCGAGTGGGTCTGGAAGAGTTCCGTCTCGCCGATCTGGTCGGTCGGTCCGCCGAACAGCGCGCCTATGGGGTTGATGTCTGCCTGCTCCACGCTAAAGCGGAGCGCCTCGATTCCGTTAATCTCGTCCTGGCTGGGGACAGCGCCGCTTAGGTCCAGGTCGCCGACGATCGCGTCGCAAACGCCCGTGGGCGGGAATGGGAGCGCGCCGCGGGATGGGGATTCGATCCACTCGCCGCCCAGGTTGGTCCATTCGCGGTCAGCGATGAAGACGAGTGGCAGAATGCCCGGTGTGGTCAGAGTAGTGATGACCATCTCAGCCGAATCGGGGTTTACGATCGAACCCTCTATCTGTTGACCGAACGTGAATTCGCCCGCGCCGGCGGGGAGGCCGAAGGCCGGATCGCCCACATCCGCTGTCCCCAGGGGTTCCGCGGGCTCCGGAGATTCGATAAGGTACTCAAAGCTATAGCGATAGGCATCGGCCTCTCTCAGAAGTTGACAGGAACGGGAGACATCAAGCGTGCCGATCACTGCCGGCTCCTCGCCGCCGTTACCGTTGCAGGCTAGCACCAGCGCCGCCATCAGGATACCGCCCAACAATCCCCAGGGCAGAAGCTTCGTCCCGACTGACACTTGTGGCTGCTCCCATCCATCCTAATGGCGACCCGATAAGAAAAGGATACCCCGCACTGATCGTACGGGGAAGTCCCATTAATAGGACAGCCTAGTTGCGTTGACCGAATATTCACTTGACAAATAACAGCGCCTATGATTGTATTCGAATACAACTAGGAGACGAGCGGGAGGTGCGAGACATGCGCGGGGACCACGTTTACATTGGCGTCGGTTTGTCCACCAGACGGCCGGCTTCGTTCGCCAGAATAATCGCGGGGAGCCTGATTGCGGGGCTCCTCCTGCTTTTGTTTCTCGTCGCCTCCAACTCTGATACCGCCTACGCCAGCTCTTTCGATCCCGCGGGATCGGCCTGCCTGGATGACTTCGACACTTTAGACCCCTTCCCTGCCGGAGCTCACGCCAACGACTGCGACGGCGACTCGACGCCCGGCGTCAGCTCCGATATCACCACCTCCTTCATTCTGCCCGCCGGCGACTCCAACTTCGGGGGCACTATAGGCTTCGTTCCGGCGGGGCTTAGCCCCCCCAGCGACGCCGACGTTCCCAACGGCGCCATCGTCTCCCGACTGGCCTCCATAGCCACCCTAGGCCTCCTCGGTGGCCCCTGCAACACGACCGTCAACGTGATGTTCGTTATGGTCGACGCCACCACCGACACGTCCGACATCATCAAGCCCGCCCCTACGGGCGACCAGCTGGCGCCGATAGCGGAGGACAACAGCCCCGTAAACGGCATACCGGACGGCGCGGACCATTACCCCATCTACTTGAATCTGGTGTTGGACCCCGACTTCGACGACATAGGCCCCGACGCGCTGCCCGGCACCGCCGACGACGTTAACGGGCCGTTGCAGCCGCCCCAGCCGATAGCGCGCCAGTTCGGCGTCGCCGGGGTCAGCGGCATCACCGTCATCCTCAACTTCCTCCTGTTCGAACCCGGCACCCCCCTGGGCGACCTGACTACTGTAGACCCCGCCCTGGGCTTCCCGTCGGTTACCGTCCTCCAGGACCCCACCGTGCCCCTCTCGCAGCCCACCGCCAACACCATCTCGGACTTCTGCTCACCCCTGACGGTCAGCACCACCGCCTTCGGCCTCACCCGCGACAACGGCTGTACCCCCAAGGCTCCTACTACAGAGGACAGATGCGACCCCGAGTCTGCTAATTACCAAGGTGCCTGCATTATCGGCATCCCGAACGGAGAAGGGGGCTGTAGGCAAGTGGTCGGGCCGACGAACCCGGACGAGAGCGGCACCGCCTACCGCACCAACCCTGCCAGCGCCAGCACCCTCAACTTCGTCGCTTCCGCGTCGAGCCAGCGGGACGCCGACAATGACGGCATCGAGAACCTTCTCGATTCGTGCGCCCTTATGGCCGACCCGCCGGACACCGACCCGCGCTCATTAAGCAATCCCCAGGACCCGGACCAGGACGGCCTCTTCAGCAGCTGCGACCCAAACCCCAACGCCCCCAGCCCGAACATCGAGACGACTCGCAAGGATAACCCATGCGAAAGCCAAGGTGGCAAGGATGAGGATGGAGACTGCTTCGCTAACACGGCGGACAACTGCCCCCTGGTACAGAACGGCGTAGCGTTCGATGGGACGATCATCGGACCGGACAGTCAGAGAGACACCGACGGTGACCTCATCGGTGACGCCTGCGACCCTGATCCCAACACGGAGACCGGTCACCTCCACGTGGTGTGCGGCATCTCGCAGGTAGACATTGGCGGCGGCGGCAGCGCGCCAACAGAGGATGACTACCTGTGCCCCGACACCCTGGACAAGGCCTGCCTGGATGTAAACAGGAACGGCTCCTGTGACTTCCTCGAGGCCGACGGTGGTGGTGGCGGCGGTGGCGGCGGCGGCGGCGGCGGCGGCGACACCACCGACACCACCGTGGCCGGCGACACCGCCGGCCCCACGGGCGGAGGCGCCGGTGGCCCCGACACCGGTGTCGGCAGCCTGGCCCCCGCTATCGCTAGCATCCCCACCTGGGCGGCCATCGCCTCCGGCCTGGGCCTCACCGGCCTGCTGGGCAGCATGGGGACGTTCGTCGCCCGTATCCTACGCCGGCGCCGCTAGCGCTACACTCAGCATTCAGGGCGGGGGCGGCACAGATGCCGCCTCCGCCCTCAAGGTTCCCAATGTGAGGAGCGAATACGCAAACACCATCCCAACTCCTACCTTGCGCTGCCACCGTCAATGAGATAACCTCACGTAAGCTGAATTCCTATACGCATCCAGGAAAAGGAGGGTGAGGAAGTTGAAACCGTCGCTGCTGTTGGGAGCCGCCTTTGCTCTCCTAGCCCTAGTCACGCTCCTGGGCACAACCGACACTGTCCGCGCCCAGACCTTCAACCCCGAACTCAGCATAGAAATCGTCAACCCGGAGCCGGAGGTGAGCTCGGGCTTCGTCGGCGGGTTCAACCTCGCCGAGGGGAACGTAAACTTCGGCGGCCTCGTCGCCTTCATCCCCGGAGACTGGGGGATAGTACCGGGGGGCGAGATCCCCATCGGTGCGGTAGTCGGCACGCTATCCTCGGAGGTCACCCTGGGCCTGATAAACTCCGCCTGCGACAGCCCCCTCTTCGTGGAGTTCACCTTCCTCAACTCCAGCATCGACCCCTCCGACACCGTGCCGTTCGTGGACAGCGATGACAACGGCGACGAAGACTTCGTCGAGGACAAGGACAACAGCGGACTCCCCGACGCGTTCGAGAAATATCCGGAATTCATCATCAGGGTGCTCGATGACATAGCCGGTGACGAAGTCGGCCAGCCGCTGCAGCCCATCCGCCGGTCGGCGGGCATCTCCATCGTCGCCGGGGTTAACGTCCTCCTCCAGCTCCTGACATTCGAGCCCGGCACCTTCATCAACGAGAACATCCCCAACGACGAGTCGCTGGGCTACCCGACCGTAGTCCTCCTCCAGAACTTCGGGGACCCTGACCAGGATCCTGTACCGGGGCCCATCACCGACTTCTGCTCGCCCCTCACCTCCTCAAACACCACCTTGGGCGTCAGCAAGGACAACGAATGCACCGATGACATCCCCCCGGAGACGCTGGACCCCCTCTGTGCCGTGATCGGCGCCATTTCGCTGGAGGAGGGCGCCAGCACCCCCGACGAGTCGGGATTGACGCTCTTCGTCAACCCCCAGGACGGCACTTACAACTTCACCAGCATCTCCGCCGGCCTGCGCGACGCCGACGGTGACGGTTACGAGAACCTCCTGGACACCTGCCCCTTCGTCGCCAACGAGGGCGAACCCCGCATTAAGGGCGACGGCGACTTCGACGAGGACGGCCTGGACGCCGCCTGCGACCCCGACGACAACCGCACCAACTCTGACGAGGACCTCGACGGCTTCCTCAACCGCCAGGACAACTGCCCCCTGGTGGCCAACGGCGAACTCGAGGACAGCAACAGGGACACCGATAACGACCAGATCGGCGACGCCTGCGACCCGGACCCTGACGACGCGGATGCCCAGGGTGAGCTGATGATCGTCACGTCAGTGCAGGAGGTCCAAATCGGTACCGGTGAAGGCGAAGGTGGGCCGCCCAGCGCCGATGCCTGCCCCAATTGCTTTGGTGTCGGCGGCGACGGCGGTTCCGCTGGCGACGACAATGGCGGTAGCAGCACCCTCATCATCATCATCGTCGTGATAGCGGTGGTGGTCGTCGGGGGAGGCGGTGCTTTCCTCTTCATGCGCCGTGGCAGCGGCGGCGGCGGTGGAGGCGGCGCAACAGCCTAACAAAGAACAGCACCGATATACGGGGGCCGACGCTGTCGGCCCCCGTTCTTTGCCGCCGGGCCGCTCAGGACGGCGGGAAGAGGAGCGCCAGCAGCTGGCGGCGCCCTATCGCCCGCGCCGCGCCCGTGGGAGTGGGACGGTGTCGTCCCGGCGTCTCCACCGCAGACAGGTCGAAGGGAGCCGCCAGGAGCATCTCAGCATTGCGGTCGCTTACAGCGAGACCAGCGGCCTCCGGGTCGTGCTGGGGGTCCTGTGCCGCCAGGCTGCGGGCGACGGCCGCTAGCTGTTCTTCGTTGACGTCATCGCCCGGCGTCGGATCATCGGCCTCTTTTGGGTCGATTGGGGCAGCCAGGTCATACATGGTACTGAACAGGGAGATGGTCTCGTCACCGTTGTCTGTGACCTCCAGCAGGCGTGCCTGCATGGGGAAGGCCACGGGAGATGTGGTGCTGATCTCCCAGTAGCTGCCACCGCGACGCTCCTCCGGGTCAGGCCGGGCCGTGATCCTGTTCTCGTGGCTGTGCCCGGCGATATGGGCGATCACGTTCGGGAAGCGGTGGAGCAGCTCCTCTAGCTCGGAGCCGCCCAGCCGGGCCTCGCCCGAGGGGCCAGGCAGCGGATTGTTCAGCAGGTCCAAAGGATGATGGCTGACGATGACGATAAGGCGATCCTCACCACCACCCTCGACCAGATCGCCCTCAGGACCGTAGTAGCGGCCGTTGCGGGCACTGAGCTCCTCCTCCAGCCACTCGAACTGCTCGCCGTCGATGCTACCGGTTGAGAACCCGGATGGGTTAACGGTGTCCAATACGATGAAGGCAAGGGGGCCGTGGTCGAAGGTGTAGTAGGCCACGGAGTCATCCAGATTCCGCTGAGTGAGTCCGTGCCCCGGCGGACCCGGGCTTTCGTTGCCATCGAACAGCGCCTGCATCCACTCCTCGCGGCTGAGGAGACGCCGGTTCTCGTCGGGCGTCACCTGCCGCACCTCCGTCTCCTCATCGGCGAGGATCTCCCGCGTAAGCTCCGGGTCTAGCAGAATAGAGGGGTCCTCGCATACCTCCTCCTTGCGTACGGGCGAGAGGTCTATCACCTTCTCTTCGCCCACGGCGATCTGGCGCGAGGCGCTGTCGGGCGGAAAGCTGCCCTGCGCCAACACGTCGCGGTTGCCTAACGCCGTGTACCACGGGTAGCGGATGCCCTCCGGGGTGAACGGGAGCTGCGCCGTCATCAGCAGATCCGGGTAGCGGAGGTCCGGGCTCTCTGACTGCACGCCTTCGTATCCCGGACCGCCGCTGTCGGGTTGAAGCGGCTTGCCGTCCATGAGATCGATGAACCAACGCAGCTCGTTGAACTGAGCGTTGTCAGCGGCGTTGCCCGTGTGGAGGACGAAGTCGATCGCGCGATTGGTCAGAGGGCTGCGGTTGACACGGTTCGCCTGCCGGATCAGGGAGGCGGCCACCTGGAGAGTTGTCACCTCCTGGGGCCGGAACGCGGCCGTCGAGAGCGGCGTGGGGCAGGAGTCCTGCCACTCGCCGCGTAGGGGCGACTCCTCGTCGAGGAGCTGCAGGTCCGCGAAGTGGTGAAAGGCGACGAGGGCGCGCCGGCGCCGTTCGCGACCGACCCGGGCCTCCGCCAGTTCTGTGCGCACCTCGTAGGGCTCCCCGGGGCCGGCTCCAAGTACACCCTCCTCGTCCGGCATGATCGTCCGATCCAGGGTAGTGAGAAACTCGCTATCACCACCGCGACAGCCCAAGATCCAGGCCAGAGCCGCACCAGCGCCGAAGAAACCGGCACCGCGGAGAATGCGGCGTCGGCCGATAGGCTGAGTCCATCTGGCTACCAGGTTCGCCTACTGCCTCCTCCCGCACCGGTATCGTCGGCATTCTCGCTGCTGAGCACGTGAGTGTCAAGGAGCGGCCCTTGGCCCGCGAGCAGCTTGACAGCGCCCGAAGTACTGGGCTAGATTAGCCAAGCGAGAAAGGAGAGCCCCATGCCCGTCCTCGTAGACTTCATCCGCTCCAGCCTGCGCCAACTCCACAGCACCTACAACGATGCCATCGCCGACCTCTCAGAAGAGCAGCTCCACTGGCGCGCCAACGACAACGGCTGCCCCATCGCCTTCATCCTGTGGCACTACTATCGCACGCAGGATAACGTCATCCAGTTTGTGATCCAGCACAGACCTACCGTATGGCTGGAGGAGGGATGGGACAAGAAGTTCGAACTGGACCGCATCGCTCAGGGGACCGGGATGAGCCAGGAGGACGCCCAAGCCCTGCGGATCAACTCCAAACAGGACTTCCTGACCTACATGGACGCCGTAGCCAAAGCTACCGACGAGTACCTGGCCGGCCTGGATGACCAGGCGCTGGAACAGCGTACCACCGTCAAACCCGTGGGCGAGATGCCTGTCAGCAACGCCATCGGCGCGATGTGCCTTACCCACGGCTTCACCCACCTGGGTGAGATCCAGCACCTACGCGGCCTTATGGGCCTGCGTGGCATGCGGATATAGGTTTACGCTTTACAGGCGTCTCCTGGGCATCCTGACGCGCCTGACGGGCTGTCAGCGCTTCCCCCGAACTCGTCTTCACCACCTCTTAACCTCAACCCTCGCGATATCTGACCACGCTGCGCCCGTGAGCACACCGGAGCGAGAGCGGATATAGGCACCTTTACGCCTGCAGCCCGGACCGATAGAGAGCCCACTGCTTTACGATCAGTCACATCTGAGAATATATGTCCCGGGCGTTGGCGGCTAGATGCCAGGATCATCAGCTCTTCTCGTTCGTTGGCATGGAAGTCTATCAACTAGGTTCCAAGATGCCACGCCAAGTGCCTTGGCCAACGTCCTCACAGTCGGGGGCGCAGCTGTACATGAACGTTCTCTATCTGAGCAATGGTGGCCCTCTTATTCAGCCTGGCCGCGGATATTCAGCCGCAAAGGGGTCATGCTCTTTTCGATGTCCTATTGGGAGGCGGCCAACAGGTTCACCCCGGCCAGAGTGCCCCTCGCCGCCTCATAGAGGCGGTGGTCGGCGGTCCAGAATGGGCAATCCAGCTCCCGCGCCAGGGCGAGGTAATGGGCGTCGTAGGCGGTGGGCTGGTCGAGCTGGGTTGCGAGCTCCCATGCCGTTTGGTGGAGATGGGGTGGCGAAACGATAGATACGTTGAGGCTCAGTAGCGCCTCTAAGGCCTCGCTCGATTCATCGAGGGTGAGCCTGCCTCGATGGGCTCGGTTTCTCAGTACGGACGTCACTTCGTACCAGAGAAGTGGAGGCGCCACGACTTCCGTCCCTTGCCGAGCCCAATGTTCCCACCGCTCCTGAGCGCGCTTGCTATCTTCCTCCAGCACAGCCAGCTTCAGCACCAGGTTGCTATCAACGCAGACCTGTGAGTCGGTCAAGGCGCTTGTTCCTTACTTCATCTATTTCTCGGGCGGAGTCGAACGCCTCGCCAGTACGAGCGGCGATGCGCTCACGCAGGGAGCGAAGTCGATCCAAGGCTTTTTCCTGGCTGGTTGTGGGGCGCTCCAGCCTCCGGAGGTGCTCATAGTCGGCGTAGCTCACCAACACGGCCTGGGGCTTTCCACGAAACTGCAAGATAATTCGCTCCCGGCCGTAGGCTACCCGTTTGACCAGCTCACCGAGACTCTGCTTGGCCTGGGTAATTGAGATGCGGTCGATCACTGCAACACCCCATTCCTTAGTGACCTTTCCGACCATTAAGGCCATTATAACCACTTGTTGGCGAATATAGCAAGCGCTGAGCTGGCTGACGGTGTCCGCACCTCGCGGCGGGGAAATCAGATGCAGATGTCAGAATGAGGTCAATTTCCCCAAAGAGGAGCAACTTAGGAATTCACCACCCTCCCTTTTGCGAGCGAATCAAGCTCCCATCGAGGCTCACGACGTTGGGATCATCACGCTACCATACGGGCTCCACCTCCTCGCGACCCCTGGACCCTCCAAGAGAATCTCGATGATAGCTGAAGGCTGATCAACGAAAGCCGCGACGGGATGGGCGTATAATTGTCGCATGCTGTACCGGCGACGCCTGAGACGACGACAGCGACAGCCTCGTGGACGCCGAAGACAGGTTTTGCCGGCGTGTCTTACCCGGCGGGGTCGGCGCTCATTCCTCGCGGAGGTGCCTTTTCGCACAGCCGTCCTCATGGCCTTCGCCGTCCTATCGTTGATCACTCTCGCTGGATTCGTCTCTCGCGGCGGCTCTAGCGAGGATGTTCAAGCCGCGACCATCGAGGTGGGCAACAACTGGTTCTGTGATCCTGGAGACTCCGCCTGCATGATTTCCGACATTGACGTCCTCGACCTCATCACCACCGTCAGTGTCGGCGATACCGTAACTTGGAATTTCGTCGAGGGCACCGGGGCTAATGCTCACACCACCACCTCCAGCGAAGGTGACGTGTGGGATTCGGGTCAAGTTGATACCCCCGGAACCTTTTCCCTCACGTTCGACACCGCCGGCAACTTCCACTACCACTGCGCGACACACCCGATCGAGATGCTGGGTGTCGTCGTTGTCTTGGCCGGCGAGCAGGGTCCCGCGCCGACACCATCTCCCGAAGGGTCTCCCGAGACGTCCCCTCAGCCGCCGAGTCAGGAAAACGGCGGCAGCGATGATCAGGGCGAGAATGACGGAACCAACGAGGACGGCATGCCGCCCCTCCCCGGCGGTGGCGGGGCGCCACCGGCCCAGGCTGGAACCTCGATACCCTGGTGGCTGCTCATCGCCGGCGGGGGCCTTCTGATGGCCTCCGCCTCTCTCCTCACGTTGCGCCTGCGCCGCTAGGCAGACGGCCACGGGCGCTCCATCTTCGACTATACGAAGTGGATCCGGGCGGCGCAGTCCGTGACCCGCAGTCGATCGTCTAATTTGCGACCGGTCGCGCCAGCGTGTACGATGACAGTCTCCCCCGCCGGGTTTGTCGCCTTCTACGACGACCAAATCCGGCTATCGAGCTAGATCGTAATAATGGTAACAGCTGATATGGCCAGGGTTAGCAAGCGGATCCGCTGGATTGTCGTAGCCGCGTCACTGGGGTTGCTGTTCCTTCTATCCCCTGCGGAAGAGGCCCAGGCGGCTAACTTCGACGTCACCGTGGGCCCGATGAACACATTGGCGTTCTCCCCCGCCACAACTACTATCATCGGCGTTGGGAACACGGTGGAGTGGAACTGGAGCCCGGTGAACATTGGCCTTCACACCACAACGGAATGTGGCACCGACGGCGTATGCGGGGATATCCTTGACCCGGCGACCAACGCCATCTGGGACTCCAGCCCCGCCAAGACCAGCGGTAGCTTCGGGCCCATCGCCTTCAACACCACGGGGACGTTCTCTTACCGCTGCAATGTCCACCCATTCATGCTAGGACAGGTCGTGGTCCTTGATCCAGCCGCCGATGAGGATAGCGACACCGTACCCAACGGCAGCGACAACTGCCCGCTGACCCCTAACACGGATCAATTGGACACCGACGGCGACGGCCTCGGTAATATCTGCGACCCCGACGACGACAACGATGGCCTAACCGATTTCAACGAGTTGGTTTTCACCCACACTGACCCCCTGAACCCCGACACCGACGGCGACGGCCTCTTGGACGGGGAAGAGGTGTCGACGTACTTCACGAATCCGCTGCTGGCTGACCACGACGGCGACTCGCTGGGCCTGGGCGACCCTTTTGGCCTCTTCTTCGATGATGGCGTTGAGGTGTTCACAGGCACTAACCCCCTTTCTCCCTGCTCCGCGACGAGCGTGGAAGACGATGAGGCGATCGACGCCGTAGTAACCGACTTCGACGACTCCCAGGATGTGGACGGCTCCGACCTGTTCCTGTTCGCCGAGCGGTTCGGCACGCAGTCGGGCATACCGCCGCCAATTGGCAAGCAACCGTACATTGTGCGGTTTGACGTCTATCCCACGGCGGCGAGCCTCGACAAGATCGACGGCTCCGACCTATTCGTGCTGGCAAGCTACTTCGGTAACAGCTGCCCGTAGCTCTGACCTCGGCGTTTTCGCAGCTAAGGAAAGGCCCCACATATTCCGATCAGCCGGATCTGGCGGGGGTTGACGGGCGTAAGAACGGGTGTAGGATAGGTTGGCCGTGGGGTGCGGCGGCGGCTCGGCATAGCGATTTGTGGCCCTTCGACGGGACTGCCTACCGGCAGGCAGGCTCAGGACAGGTTAAGAAGGACGGTGCGCCCCATGTCCCGGCAGGCAAAGAAATCTTCCGTAGCTCAGGGCATCCTTATGCTGGGCGATGTCTACCTCACGCTGGGGTGGCTGGCGTTTCAGCGGCTGCGGCACGGTCCGCTGTGGCCGTGGGAAGTGGAGTTAGGAGTTCCGACGGCGCCGGTGGTGACGCTGGTGCGGCCGCAGGAGGCGGAGGAGGAGAGGCCCAAGACGAGGACGCCGAAGCGGGGCTAGTCCCGGCCACCACCGCACCCTCACTGGCCACGGATGAGCACAGATGGGCTGGATTGAGGGCCCCGAACGCCCCCCACCTCTGTATTAGCCACAGATAGGCACAGATGGGTTCAGTGCGTGCTCTCCAGAAAACACGGCCTCCGGTTCCTCTTTTTAATTCGCCGCCGTGAACTCGCAGGCCACGTCCAGACCCAGGTCGCAGGCCTTGGTGGCGTCCTCTAATGCCTCGTCGAAGCGACCCAGGCTCTCGTAGACCTCCGAGCGGTTGGCGTAAGCCTGAGCCAGGACGTTCATATTAGCCGGCTCGAGTTCGATTGCCTTGGTGGCGTCCTCTAACGCCTCGTCGAACCGGCCCAGAGCTGCGAGGTCGAAGGCCCGATTCACGTAAGCCGTTGCCAGGACGTTCACATCTGTCGGGTTGAGTTCGATCGCGGCATTGTCATCGGCAAGCGCTTCCTCATATTGGTCTCCCCGAGCGAAAGAGCGGTTGGCGTAAGCCTGAGCCAGGACGTTCACATTGGCGGGCTCGAGTTCGATTGCCTTGGTGGCGTCCTCTAGCGCCTCGTCGAACCGGCCCAGGCCTGCGTAGGCTGCCGAGCGGATGACGTAAGCCTGAGCCAGGACGTTCACATTGGCGGGCTCGAGTTCGATTGCCTTGTTCGCATCCGCCAACGCCTCATCGAATCGGCCCAATTCAAGGTAGGCTCCCGAGCGGATGACGTACGCTTCCACAAGCTCCGGATTCAGCTCGATAACCTTGTTCGCATCCGCCAACGCCTCATCGAAGCGGCCCAAGTCAAGGTAGGCTCCCGAGCGGTTGTTGTACGCCGCAGCAAGCTCTGGATCCAGCTCGATAGCCTCTGTGTAGAGGGCCACCGCCTCGTCGAGTCGGCCCGCCTCCTGCGCATCCACACCATCGTTGAAGCGCTCCTCCGCTTCGCTCAGGCCTCCGCACGCAGCGAGAACGGTCGCAACGGCGCCGCAGATCGCCAGGACAAGTATTGCCTTCTTCATCAGGGAGCCTCTCAATCGGCGGCCCAGCCGCGCATCCATCGTGCGCCCGGGTCGGGCGGGTGTCAACGGGGCGCGTCCCGGCGGCGATGTGCAACCCTGCGACTCGAAGCCCGACCGAATGCCTCAGCAACCAGCACTCCCCTGTCGCGTTCGCCTAGCGGCCAGCTGGAAGTCTTGCGCGGTATAGCAGAAGAGGTGCCTACGCCAGCTCAGGACTGGCCATGCGACACCTCTTCCGCAGCTGAGCGGGCTCGCCTCCGTCCCGCTCCAGTTCCCACAAAGGTTAACGGGGTAAGCCAGCGGCCATTACAGCTGGGATAGGCGCCCAGGAGCCGTCGAGTACTCAGAGGGGGGCCACGAGATCTCGGTGGGCGAGACCTCTCAAGGCGATCTCTCCGCTCGCCGCCGCGATTGTGCGCCTGGGCGGGGGTGGCCGTCAACGGGGCTAGGCTATTAGCTCTCCCACTTGGCCAGGAACGGCCCAGGATCAATAAGGCGATTGCTTGAGCCTTGATTTGAGTGGGGGTGCTCACGGGCATATTGTTGCAGGGCGAGTTACACGGTTGCGTGTACTGTTGTATGCAGCCTGTTGCGAAACTCGCCAATAATACGGTCGAGCGAAGCGCGATACCCGTGAGTGGTGCAGAACTCTCAAGTAGGACTGGGGATTCCCTCGTTGACACACCCAAGCGAGAGGGGTAGAAGTTGGCAGCCGTTATATAGGGCAGCTACACTACCCGAAACGCTTGTATGCGGGAGGTGCAACGATGCGCAAGAAGATACTAGCTTTCGTGTTCGCGGCGGCATTACTGATCACCATGGCGGTGCCCTTGTTCGGTGGGGGCGGCACTGCCCTTGCCCAGCCTGCGCACAGGGACCTAGTTCAACATAGCAGAGGCGCTGCGGGGACAATCAACATATGCATCCGCGATAGCGCTGCATTAGATCACGTGGCCGACCACGGTGACACTATCCTATCCCACAACTGCCAATAGGTGATTGCGGCCCCTAACTGTCTATAGTTAACCGCTGCCGAAGGTGAAGCTGGAGGCAGGGTCGTCGCTAGATGGCCCTGCCTCCATGCATGACGCAGACTTAGCCGAGTTACGCCACCTTCCTCGTGCACACCCTCAGTTCGCTCGGCTCGCCTGCCTGAACCTTCGAGAATGCGCTCGCGTTCATGGCCAGAAGACTCAGCGCCACGTGCAGCCACACCTTCGGTAGCTCTTTTTTGCGCAGCGCGTCCAGCTTTCGGTAAGCCTACAGCCTGCTGAAGACGCGCTCAACACGGACATCCGCTTGTTGCAGACGAGCTGCCACTCTCGGCGTTATGAGGAGGTGGGGAGAAGGTTCACTCCCGGCAGGGTATCACTTGTCGCCCGATAGAGGCGGTGGTCGCCGGTCCAGAAGGGGCAGTCCAGCTCTTGCGCCAGGGCGAGGAGGTGGGCATGGTAGGCGGTCGGCTGATCGAGCCGGGTTGCGAGTTCCCAAGCCGCACGGTGGAGGTCGGGGGGCCTGAACATGGTGGCAACCGCCCCGTAGCCCGTCCCAAGGATCTGGCATGACTCGAGTTGATTGATCGCCCTGCGGCTCATCTGCCGAGGTGCAAGACTTCCATGCTATCATCTAGCGTAACTTCCTTTTCTGATCATGGCGACACTGAGAGAGTTGCGGGAGAGAAACGCCCTAAGTCAGCGGGACCTGGCTCGCTTGGCTGGGGTCGCAGGAAACACAGTCCTCGATGTGGAAAAGGGCCGCCGCCGACCCCGACCGAGTACGCGTAGAAAGCTCGCGAAGGCGCTGGATGTGCTGCCGCGCGACATCGACTTCTAAGCCTAGCCGGCTATAGCCAGACCTCTATTCATATCGACACTTGACAGGTCGCCTCTTGTTATCTAAAATTGAGGTACAACAGAGGTATAATTAAGGTATTACTGCGGCACCAATAGCCTGCGTAACCCGGAAAGAACAACGCATGGAATCCTGCGAGATATGCCAAGTGACACGGGACCTTGACCGCCACCACGTCGTGCCACGGGGGATGGGCGGTAGCAAGGAGCCCAAGGTGTTGGGCGAGGACAACCTCATCACCCTGTGCCGTACCTGCCACCGGCACTTCCACGAGGGCGGCTGGGTACTCGAGCGATCGCCATATCTGCTGCGCGTCGTGGACGGACGAAGCGGCGACGAAATCATGCGAAGACACTACGATCACGACTTCGATCCCGCTGCATTTCTCGATCTCCTGAATCGCCTGGATGCCTCCCTGGATCAAGCCATCCGTCTGGTGCGGTACCTTGATGACGATCAGCTCGTAGAGGCCTTCCGGGGCGCCCGTTCCCTGGGTAAACGAGCCTGGCTCTTTGAGGCGGCGATACTCTACGAGGCCCAGCGTAGGAGCGTATACGGTGATCGGGCCCTGGAGGGCATCGCACGGCGATTCGAGATCAGCCTTCGCCAGGCCCAGAAGTACGCCCTAGTCTGGCGCCTATTCTTCGCCAGGAACGGCCAGAACAGTGAGCATGAGGAGGCCAGCCCCGAACCCATCGAGCCAGAAGACGTCAACGTTGACGTTTTCTCCCTCGAAGAGCCAAGCTGGTACGTCGTAGCCGCCACCGAGTCATCGGATCCGCAGCGCTGGCTTGCCTACGCCCAGGACAAGAAGGCTGAGAGCCCAAGATACTCCATCAGCGACTTCCGTGGGGACATCCAGCGGGCGGGCGGCGCGGCCATTCGGGTGCTGGAAGAGACGACGGCCCCAGGTCCAGCACCCCGCATCCCCTGGGACTGCCCCTGGGTCAGGCCTTACTGCACTCGTTCAGGGAAGCCGGTGCTGGCTGAGGATTGCCCGTGCGAGGCAGCGCTATGACCACGACCTACTACGAAGAACGGCTGCGGGCATTTGCCGACGGGAAGCGTCTGGGGCGTCTGGCTAAGGCGGTGCGGGACCCGGAGGACGGAGCATGTGACGCCTGTGGCTCGACCCTGCCGCGGACCCTGTTCGGCCTCAGGGACACGGAGAGTGACCGGCACTACTTCGTGGGGCAGAACTGCCTCTCCTGGCTGCTGGAAACGGGGCTGGTTGCCAGGGCCCGCTACCGTCACAGCGCCGAGGTCGCCTACCGGCGGGAGATGGAGATGCGGCGAACCGGGGCCGGCTCATCGACCGACGAGCCGTCGCCCGGTACGAGCGACCAGGGTGACTTGCCGGAGCGAAGCACTGATCTACTGAATCTACGGCGCACATTCTTCATCGTTGAGACGGATAGCCACTACGAGGCGGTAGTCCGTCTCCAGGACGCGGGCCGGCGCGTCTCCGGCCGGGCCCAGGAGCCCCGCTGGAGCCAGGGCTGGGCCCGCCGTGACGGCGGCGTCGTACTGCTCGAGCGTGTTCCAAGAGCTAGGCGGAGCGCCGTCATCATCTGCCTGCTGAAGGCCTACCGGGAGGCGAGGGCCGCCTGGCGGAATGGCGAAGCGCGGAACGGCGATGAATCGGGCGAGAAGACCCACGAAGAGATAGTGGCATGATCGGGACGATCGAAGAGCTGCGGGGGCTGATCAACGACGCGGCCATGCGGCGACCCCACCTGACCGGCCGCCTAGAGAAGGCGGCTTTCCTTGTGCTCCTGCGGCCCATCGAGCGCCTGGGCACGGACATCTGGCGGGTCGGCTCCGAGGACGGGCTGCGCTTCTACACGGTCAGGGAAGGGGAGTGTGAGTGCTCGGACTACTTGCGCCACGGGAGCGGCCACCCCTGCAAGCATCGCATCGCCCTCTTCCTCCACCGGTCACTGGAGGACGGCGCACGGGAGCCGGCCGTGGAAAAGGAGGACGATCGCGGGCGGCGGGACGGCCGCGGAACTCGCGGACGCAGGGCGTGACACGATTTTCGAATAGACGGGAGGACAGAGTCATGGTGAAAGAGCAAATCTTGGAGCGGCCGACGGGGATGAACGTCGGAGCCGCCCTTCTGGACGAGTATATGGAGCTCAAGGGGGAGTTGGGCCCGCTGGAGAAGCGCATGAGGGAGGTCAGAGACCGGTTACGGGACTTGGTGACGGAGCACGGGCACTTCATAGACGAGGCTCGCAGTGTCAGCGTGCGCGTGGAGGCCCGCTTCCGCAATGAGTATGACGCTGAGCGTCTGGTCGCCGTCTTTCCCCGGTTGGCTGGGTGCGTCAGGTCCGCTGTGGACACGGGCCAGCTGGAGGCCTGCGTGACGGCGGGGATGGTTACCGAGACGGAGCTGGAGCGGTCGGGGGTGCTCACGCGGTCCCTTCACTCCCGGGCCCTGATCGTCAAGCCTCTGGGGCAGCAACCGCCTGGCGCGGCCAGGCGATGACGCACAGTGCGGGAGGCAGGCACAATCGGCCGAGCGCCGGGCTATCCGGCAGCCTGTCGTGGCAACTCACCGCGTCCGAAGTCATCGCCCTGGCCATCAACGTCGTACAGAACGGACAGGACTGTCGGGGGTTGCGCCGGGCTGGGTCCTCGGAGATCTTTGAGGTGGCCGAAACGTGGTTCCGATCTAGCGAATAATTGATCGTTCTGTTATGATGTATAGCGTGATGTACAAAGGGCAGAGTCATGCGCCGTATGGTTCGTAAGCAGGTCTACATCGAGCCCGGACAGGATGCTCGCTTGAAGCGGCAGGCCGCGCAGCTCGGCGTGACCGAGGCGGAGTTGATCCGCCGTGCTATAGATCAGGCTGGCGCCGCTCCCAGGGGGCTGCCCCTAGACCAAGGCGCCTGGGAGGAGGCTAAGGGTATCATCCAACAGCGTCTGGGTATCACGGTTCCCCAGTCCGGACGCAGTTGGACGCGAGAGGAGCTCTATGAGGAACGGCTCGAGCGCCTTTCTCATTGACACCAATGTCCTCGTGTACGCGCATGATCCGCGCGACCGGAAGAAGCAGGAGCAGGCGTTTCGCGTTCTCGACACCCTAATCGGCAGCGGACGGGCTGTCCTCAGTGTACAGTGCTTGACTGAGTTCTTCAGCGTCACTACCCGTCGTCTTCCCGAACCTCTCGAGCGGGTTGTCGCCATGACCCAGGTCGAGCGGCTGATCCGGTCTTGTCAGATCCTCGATCTATCCCCGGCGGTGGTCCTCGAGGGCTGTAGAGGCTCCACCGAGTACGGGTTGTCCATCTGGGATGCCTTGATTTGGGCGGTGGGCAAGCTTAACCAGATTCCCTATGTCCTGACTGAGGACGCTGAACACGAGCGCTATCTGGAGGGCGTGCGCTTCTTGAACCCCTTCGATCCTAGCTTTGATCTTGCGTTCCTCGAGAGAGGATGAATAATGCGCGGCCCGATGCGCCGCGCCGGGACTACCGTTGGGCCCGCGGGGAGCTAGAGAGCCACCGAAGTGTCCAGTAGGAAATGGCCGACAAGGCCCGGAAGTCGGTGACGGCATACATAGCGTGGCTCGTCGCCGTCTTTCCTCGGTTGGCTGGGTGCGTCAAGTCCGCTGTGGACACGGACCAGCTGGAGGCCTGCGTGACGGCGGGGATGGTTACCGAGACGGAGCTGGAGCGGTCGGGGGTGCTCACGCGGTCCCTTCACTCACGGGCCCTCATCGTTAAGCCGCTGGGGCAGCGTCGGACTCACACTGGCGCGTGGCCACGCGGCGCCGTCGGAAAGTAGGCATTCAATGCGTCGGCGCTATTCTTCGGCGTCGGCAGCGTCTTCGCCGAAAACTACTTTCGCCTTCGCCTTCCCCGTCTCTGGGCCTCAGCGTTTCGTTGGCGACTACACTCAATGTTTTCCAGGCGGACACAATACTGACGGTCGGCGTGACCTCCACGGATCACCGTGCCGCAGTTGTGACAGATCCCGATGGTCACGTGGCGCGAAAGGTCACGATAGAACTCCCACCAGAAATACCCAAGCCAACCATGGACCCGCCGGACCTCTATCAGAAGACTTTTTACTTCGCGGAAGCGCGCCGATCGCATAAGCTCCTCGAGGCTGCCGACGGCAATATCGAACCGCGCTTCCAGTTCAAATAGGAGCGCCTCAGGGTCCGCGAGGGCCTTCGGCATTAGGGACGCCTTTCCAAGCGGCGCCTCCGACTCTTCCGTAAGGCGGCCGACCCAGGCTTCGGTCTCCCGCAAAACCTCCTCGCTACGTCCGCCTTTCAACTCGTCTATACATCGCCGCATCAGACCGCGATGATAAAGGAGATCAGCACCCCCGCCGGTGGGGAACAACGCCCCAAGCAGACCTGGCCATCGGAGCCAGACGTTGAGGGCTCGGAACTGAGGATCGTTCTCTGGGACGACTACATCAATCTGTTCGCCATCGACAAGCACATGTTCGCGCCGCAGCGGACCAAAGAAGTTACTGCTCTCTGTTTCTGGGCTAACAGGCGGGACGGTGTTGTTGTCAATTGGGGGCCAGATTGAAACGGTAGACCGGGATTGTTCATCCACACCCGCGATCGGCATTATCGGACCGGGCTCCATGTCGAATTTCTCTTCGGCATAAGAGACGCGATCCCCGGTGACGGTCGGCACGCTTAGCGTGATAGACTTTGGCCCGTAACTGGCTATAGGCCGCGCGTTGAGCCATTGTCGATAGAGTCCTTCGGGGAGAACATTGGTCGAACTCTCAGGTAGGGCTAGGGGAGGCCACGTCCTGCGGCCCTCATCCACATGAATAACCGATATGAGGTTCATACTCTCCGCGGGTATGAGGCGCTCCGAGAAGCGGCCGTCATCCCCTACGTCCCAGCGTTCGGTTTTCTCGGTATAGGGCATGAGCCAGATGCGGTCCTCGCCTCTCCATTCCCTATGGGCTCTATGCAGGTCGCGGGAGAAGGATTCGTCTAGAGGGCTTATCGAGAAAAAGGGAGCCCATACTTCAACCGGCGCGAGCGGTGTCACACGAAATGTCATCCCAAAACCTCGAGCAACTTACACGTTACGATGATGTCGCGAGAAGTCAATATTGAGGTGATGCCGTTGTGAGTGGGACTCAGAATTCGTCGCAAATCAAACGTGGAGGCGCACGGGCGGGTGCGGGCCGCAAGCCGTCACTTCTGACCCAGCGCTTCCGTGAGCACTATGAGGGTTCCCTCGAGGAGCTGTTACAGGCGCTTTCGGAACTTGCCCTTGGTCACTGCCGCGAGGACTCCAAGGGCAGGACCTATCGTGTGCCGCCGGATCGGGCCTCCATCACATACATATTGGACCGGCTGCTCGGGCGGCCTCGTGAGGAGGGAGAGGCGCCGGCGGACCTGGCCCGGCTACTGGCTGAGTTGAGGGGTAATAGTGATGGCAAGAACACGTAGCGCGATTACATTCGCGCGGGATGTGCTTGGCGTTAGCCTTTACCCCCGTCAGATGGAAGCGCTCCGTGGCGTCGCGTCCCATGAGCTTTCCCTTCTCTGTCTGGGCAGGCGAAGCGGCAAGACCCTCGTCGCCTGCATCTGGGCTGTGTACGACGCCGTGGTGCGTGACCTGTCGGAGTACGTGCGGCCGGGGGAAACCCGTTACGTCGTGGTAGTAGCTACCGCCCGGGACCAGGCACGAAGGGCGTTCCAGGTCACCCGCTCGTTCTTCGACCTACCTCTACTCTCCCCTCTTGTCGCCCGTGAAACGAATGACGAGCTTCACTTGACCACCGGAGTTGTGATCAAGTGCCTGCCCTGCTCGGCTCGGTCAACTCGGGGGCTAGCGGTCTCCACTGTGATTTTCGACGAGCTTGCTCACTTCATAGACACCGAGAACGGCTACCAGGCGGGAGAGCAGGTGTACCGGGCGTTGGCCCCGAGCGTAGCTCAATTCGGCGATGCTGGGCGAATCGTTTGCTTGTCCACTCCGCGCGGCCAGCGGGGTATCTTTTGGAGGTTGTGGAATGTCGAAAAGTGATGGCATCTATCGTCTACAGGCGCCAACCTGGAAGATGAATCCCCTCGTATCGCGAGCCTTTCTGGAACGGGAGCGAAGACGGGACCCTGAGCTCTTCGCTCAGGAATACGAAGCCGACTTCGTCGCAGGGGGTGGGGCCTTCCTGTCTAGTCAGGCTATTCAGGGAGCCATCGGCATCCCACAGCACGCACACGGTCGCCGAGTGCTGGCCTTGGATCCGGCCTTTTACCGCGACAGCTTCGCCGTCGCGGTGGTCTGCAAGACCGACGACTGCTTCTACGTTGAGGAGGTCGAAATTTGGGAGCCGCCCGTCGGCTTCGGCGACGCGATGGACGCTGTGGCAGCCCTGGTTAAGGCATTTGAACCGCAAGAGGTGATCACGGACCAGTTCGCGGCCGCTGCCATCGTGGACGAGCTTAGTCGGCGTGGCGTGCGCTGCAGGGCCGTTCCTTGGACAGCGCAGAGCAAGGCGGAGGCTTTTAGCCTCTTGAAGGCGTCGCTGAACACGGGCCGGTTGCGATTGGTCGATGACCAGAGGCTCGCCAGGCAGCTGTCGCATCTGGTCGCCACCCCGACAGCCCTGGGGTTCAATATCGAGGGAGACAGTGATGACCTGGCTGTGGCGGCGGCGCTCGCCATTTGGCGCCTCAAGACCCACACACCTGGTCGCATCCTGCGACCTATCCGTCTGCCCGGACCCGGCAACTGGCGGCGGGGACTTCTCCGACGCTATATGGGGACTGCGTATGGATGGCCCGGGCTGGGCTAGGGGAGGCCAAGCGCGCAAACCGTCAACGCGGCCAGCGCGGCGATCAAGAACTGACGCCTCATGCCGCCCCCACGGCGCCGGGGATCAGCGCGATCATGTCGCCGTCAACAGCTTAGGTGGCCCTCTTCTCGGCGGGGAGAGCCCGCGTCCGCAGTCTTTGGAGCAAGTCGCTGTAGAAACGGCGGTCGCTGGGGCGGACGATGAGCGCCTCCCACACGCTGCCGCCGGAGACCTGGCGGTACCAGCAGAGGGTGGCGGCGAGACGGCCATGAGCGCGGCGGCGGCGGCAATTCTGAAGAAGAGGGTATAGCGGGATATCAGGGGTGTCCTCTCCCAGCCCAGGCGAGGCGACCCACTCATCGTCATCGGCACCCCGCAGGCGGAGGACGACCTGCTGCACATGCTGGCCGATAACGACTCCTTCATCTGGCAGCGTCATCCCGCCGTGCGGGACGAGACCACCAGGGACGTGCTCCTGGCCGAAGGTGTTCTCCTTCGAGGTCCTCAAGCAGAAACAGACGGACATAGGCGAAACGGCCTTCCTGGTCGAGTACATGCTGGTGCCCCTCCGCTCCCTCGACAGCTTCTTCAATCGGGAGCAGATAGAGGCCTACGTAGCCCCGAGCATTAGGGAGCGCATCCAGAAGGCCTTCGGACGAGGAGGCTCACAACGATTAGGTAGACATGTCGGGCACGTTCGCCAAGACCCCACCAGGCGCCGCGCCCTTGGACCCTAAGCCTGCAGCCCGGACTGGATGAATATCCCGTTGTGGATGAGGAAGCTGCGCACCGCGTTCCCCGCTCGCCCCTGCGCCGGCCTATCGCCCGGCAGTGAGCTTTGCCACTCCGCAATCATATCGTTGTAAAATCGACGCCCCTTCAGGCTGATCCGCTTCCCCGCCTCCGACTCCCGGACGCACTCCTTGATTACCGTATCCGGATCCTTCTCTACGAAATCACAGAAACCTGCCAGCGCCTCCAGACGCTGATCCCAGTCGCTGGGGTCCTCGCCCCACTGCTCACGGAGCCCTTTAAACCAGGTGCGAACGGTCTCGAATTCCTGGACGGGCTTGGACGGAGGCACTCGCCTACTCAGGCAAGCCGAAGCGGCGTGCAAGCTCGCGCAGCTCTTCCGTACGACCGGGGAGGGGCGCCGGGGCCTGGATCATACCCGCCCCCTTGAGGCTCTCCACCACTTTCTCGTCTCGCCGGAAGGGGGTGCCGTATTTCCCCTCGAAGTACAACTCCTCGAAGGGAGGCCGCGGCCGCTGGCCGCCCGCCTCCCAGGACTCCGCGGGGTAGCCCACGAGCATCACGTAGGTAGGGATCCAGTCATCCGGCACGCCGAAGGCCAGTTTGGCCACACCGGGGTTGAAGGCGCTGAAGCAGGCGCCCAGCCCTTCGTCAAACGCTGCAAGCATGGCCTGGGACATGGCGACGCCGCAATCCGTGACCGCCCCCACTGCGGCCATTGCGGGGTTCTTGCTCATGGGCTCCAGTATCTGAGGCCAAACGAACTCGTCAACGAACTTGTGGCTCCAGCCGTGGCTTGGCGCCAGGGCGCCAACGTCGACCAGCTCCTTGAGGGTCGCGCCGCGAGTGCGGGGCACCGCGCCCAGATCGGCGTAGAAGTAGAAGTGGACGGGGGCAAACTCCAGGTTGTTCGCCGAAACCGGCGTCTTGAGGGTGTCCAGCGTTTCCCGCGGCAGCTTGGCTCGCTCGACGACTATCGCCCGCAGCCACTGGGCGTTCACGGCGCAGGAAGCGAGGCGCGCCGCCTCCAGGATAGTCTGTATCTTCTCCCGTTCCACCTGCTTATCCGGCTCAAAGAAGCGGATGGAGCGGCGGCGGCCTACGACCTGCTTGAATTCCACGGGACTCCCTCCTTACTGGTAGTCGGCCCAATTATGCGTGCGGCGGAAGAGGCTCTGTCAAGCTCAGGAGCGCGAAAACGAATATTTACCGAATTTCCATCGCCTATGTCAACAAGTTCATTGAAGCGCCCTTTTCGCTACTGTAACATCTGTATCCCAACGCTGTTATTGATAGTGAGTTTACCTGTCGGTTGACTTGCCGGAATGCCGGCAGAAGGCTCAACAAACAAATAACGTTCGTGCTAGCCCAAGGGGAGGGGTTATGCGTCGGTCTAACCTCCAAGAGGCCGATGATACTGAGCTCATCGCTCAAGCGGCCAAGGCTGATCGTGAAGCCTTTGGCGCCCTTTACGAGCGATACGTATTCAGGGTCTTCCGCCACGTCTATTACCTGACGAACGACCCTCACACGGCGGAAGACCTGACCGCTCAGACCTTCCTCAACGCCCTTGAGGCGATCCACAGATACGAAGTGCGAGGAGTACCGTTCCTGGCTTGGCTCCTCCGCATAGCCTACAACCTAACGGTGAACCACAAGAAGGTTCGCAGTAACGGCCACGCTCCGCTCTCGGAGACGGTGGAAGTCAGGAGCACCCAGTACTCGCCGGAAGCATCATGTGAGGCCAAAGTGGACGGCGAGCAAGTATGGGAAGGGGTGCGAAGACTCAGAGGGGACCAGCGCCAGGTCATTGTAATGCGCTTCATCGACGGCCTGAGCTACCCGGACATCGCTAAGGTGCTCGACAAGAGCATCGGCGCCGTGCGGGTAATTCAGCACCGCGCTCTGTCCGCCCTCCGTCTGCGACTGGAGGATGACCTTGGCCACTATTACGCTAAGTCACGCGCTGGCTGATTGTCTGGATGCTCTACAGGAAGGTGAATCTCTGAAAGCGTGCCTGGACAGATACCCGGCCCACCGGGAACGCCTGCGGCCGCTGCTGGAGGTAGCCCAGACCCTCCACCGGGAGGAGTACCAGCAGGAGGCCACACCGTCACCGGACTTTGTAGCAGACCTTAAATCGATACTCACGGAAGAGATGAGCAAGAACAGGAAAGGAGGTGGAGCACATAGACAGAGCCGCTAAAAAGAATCGGCACCACTAGGACCCTCTGCGCGTTCCAAGGTAATTGCTCCCTACCCTGGTCAGAAAGCGCGTCCGCGTCCCGCGCGGTGCCGTCTATTTAGGATACCGCCAAGGAACCGCCTTGGCAAGGGAGCGCCCCGTCCCCGCAGAAATAAAAAGCGAGATCAGAAGGAGGAAGACCGAAATGTTGAAGCTTTACGTTTGGCTGAATGGCCTGCTCAGGAACGAGCGCGGTCAGGACCTGGTGGAGTACGCCCTGATCACGGCGGTCGTCTCCATCGCCGTCATTGTACTGATCATGGCCATCATAGGCCCGGCCTTCGAGACGTGGGCCAACTCCGTCGAGGCCTGCATCGAGGCGCCCTCAAGCTGCGTGTCCCTCTAGGGGCGCGAGCGCTTGGGCGGCTGCCGTGGGAGGTGGGACAGCCCCTCCCACGGCAGCCGCCAGACAGGTAGGAAAAGGACCCTAGCAGACGGAAGGTCAAGATATGATGCTGAAATCGAGTGACCGAAAAGAGAGAGGACAGGCCATGGTGGAGTTCGCCCTGCTGCTGCCCATCTTCCTCGCCGTGCTGTTCCTGATCATCGACTTCGGCGTCGGCATCAACCGCTGGGTGATCGTCACCAACTCCACCAGGGA
>CAZYOV010000022.1:0-29265 GCA_964649215.1 uncultured Dehalococcoidia bacterium | reverse complement strand
TCGACTACCTCGACGAATCCGAGGTCCTCACCCCCGCCGACGAGGCGCACCACATCAATAAGAACCCGTTCAAGATCCCCTTCGTATGCGGTTGCCGCGACCTGGGCGAGGCGCTACGCCGCATCGGCGAGGGAGCGGCGATGATTCGTACCAAGGGCGAGGCCGGCACCGGCGACATCGTGGAGGCCGTCCGCCACATGCGCGCCGTCTGGGACGGCATCCGCCGGCTCCAGTCACTCCCGGAGGACGAGCTGCCGGCGGAGGCGAAGACCCTCAACGCCCCGCTGGAGCCTCTCCAGGAGACGCGTGAGCTAGGCCGCCTGCCGGTCGTTAACTTCGCCGCCGGCGGCGTCGCCACCCCCGCCGATGCCGCCCTCATGATGCAGCTTGGCGCCGACGGCGTGTTCGTCGGCTCCGGCATCTATAAGTCGGACGACCCCTCGCCCCGCGCCCACGCCATCGTCAGGGCCGTGACCAACTACAACGACCCAGCCATCCTGGCCGAAGTCTCGCGCGGACTGGGAGAGCCGATGAAGGGGATTGCCGCGAAGGGCTTGAGTCAAGAAGAGCTGCTGGCCACCCGCGGCTGGTAGCGGTCCCTTCCGCTAAGACGAATCTGACGTAGGGATGGCTTCTTCCTCCGGCAATGGAGATTCTGGAGACTTCCGCTTCGATATGCTATCTACGTGCATCCGTGGCTAATTTAGACCATGGGGTCGTGAATACATCCGACACGCGATAGAATAGAAACCGAAGTGACAACCATAGGAGTCCTCTCCCTCCAGGGCGATTTCGTCGAACATCAAGCCGTCCTTCGCCACCTCAGCGCTGAGGTGCGGCAGGTCCGCACACCCGATGGCCTGCTCGACCTGGACGGCCTGATCATACCCGGCGGCGAGAGCACCACATTCTGCCGCCTGATACAGGACTTCAACCTCTACGACCCGCTGCGGGCCGTGATCAAGAGCGGCCTCCCAGTCTGGGGCACCTGTGCCGGCCTCATCATTCTCGCCCAAAGGGCCAGTGACCTAGATTTCCCCACCCTGGGCGCACTGGACATCACTGTGCGGCGCAACGCATACGGCCGCCAGGTGGACAGCTTCGAGACCAACCTCTCCATCCCGGCCATCGCTGACGGATCGTCCCGGCCCTTCCACTCTGTGTTCATCCGCGCCCCCGTCATCGACGAGGTTGGCGACGGCGTCGAAGTTTTGGCTCACCTGCCTGCGGACGCCGGACCTGTGGCCGCAAGCCCAGTGGCCCTGCGACAAGGCCCGTTCATTGCCACCACCTTTCACCCCGAGCTCGCGGACGACGATCGCTTTCACCGTTACTTCCTGGACATCGTCCGGCAGCAGGGGAGAGGATACACTCCAAAATGAGCCGCGCCCGGCACCCGCTGCCCACCGACCTCGTAGCCTTGATCACCCACGACGGACGCGTCTATCCCAACGAAGCCAAGACCTGGGATCGCATGGGCGCGGACGACAGTGGCCCGCATCCGCTCGGCACCGCCCTGGAGCAGTGGCTCTCCTTCGCCACCGGCAAACACACCTGGGTGAGCGTCCATGGCGCCACGATCCGCGGCCTCGTATCCGCCCGTAGACGTGCCAAACGTACCGTATGGGAAGTCGACTGCCTGATCAACGCCGACGATGACCAGTCCATATCCGGCTCGCTCCTGGAGCGGATGGCAGCAGATGTCGCCGCCCAGGGGGCTGAACGCGTCTTCCTGCGCCTGGCAGCCGACAGCTGCGTCGTGGAGATCGCCCGTAGCACCGGCTTCTTCACCTACGCCGAGGAAACCCTATACCGCGCCGAAAGCCCCCCGTCAGTCGAAGACCCTGGCCTGCCGCTGCGGGCCGCATCCAGAGCGGACGCTTTCGGCATCTACCAGCTATACAACGCCGTGACGCCCGCCAACGTGCGCGCCATTGAGGGCCTCACCTTCCGGGAGTGGCAGGCCGCTCGCGAGCCCTGGGGTGGAAACCCCAGCGACCTCGTATTGGAGGAAGACGGCATCATCACCGCTTGGCTGAGGCTGCTGCGCGGCAATGAGGGGCGCTTCGCCATGCTTGTGCACCCGCAGCGCCGCGACGCCGACGCCTTCCTGCACACAGCTCTGGCCCGCCTGAAGGGCTCTGAGACCATCCTCTGCCTGGCCTCCTCTCGGGGCGACTCGCTGTCAGGCCTTCTGCGAGAACTCGGCTTCTCCCCCGCAGGCGACTACACATCGATGGCGAAGCGGCTCGCCAAACACGCTGAAGAGCTGGCGGCGAAGACGATAGGCACTACCGTAACCGCGAGCTGATTGATGCTGAAAATCACCGACGACCTCGACGCCCTCATCGACGTTCTGCCGCCGCAGGCCGCGGAGGCTCTTCGCCAGCGTCCCAACAACTTCGATCTGCTGGAAATCGTGCTCGACCTGGGGCGGCTGCCGGAGGCCCGTTACCCCGACGAGGAGACAGAACTGAGCGACCGCGAGGTTTCCCAGGAAGACATCGAATACGTAATATCACGCATCAGCGAGTTCACCGCCGATAACCGGGCCGGCATAGAGCGCACCCTTCACCGCATCTCTTGCATCCGCAACCGGCAGGCGCGCGTCGTCGGCCTTACCTGCCGCGTGGGGCGAGCCGTCTTCGGCACGATCCGCATCATCGAGGATCTGGTGCGGGACGGGAAGAGCGTGCTTCTGCTGGGCCGTCCCGGCATAGGCAAAACGACGATGCTGCGAGAGGTCGCCCGCTACCTCGCCGACGAGATGAACCGGCGCGTCGTGGTGGTGGACACCTCCAATGAGATCGCTGGCGATGGCGACATTCCCCACCCGGGCATCGGCAGCGCCCGCCGTATGCAGGTGCCCGCACCCTCCCTACAGCACCAGGTGATGATCGAGGCGGTGGAGAATCATATGCCGGAGGTCATCATCATTGATGAGATCGGCACTGACCTAGAGGCCTCAGCCGCCCGTACCATCGCCGAGCGTGGCGTCCAACTCATCGCCACTGCCCACGGCAACACACTGGAAAATCTCATCATGAACCCCACCCTATCCGACCTCGTCGGAGGAATCCAATCTGTGACTCTGAGCGATGACGAGGCCCGGCGCCGCCGCACCCGGAAGGCGATCCTGGAGCGGCGTGCCCCGCCCACCTTCGATACCCTGGTCGAGATTCAGTCCTTCTCCCGCGTGGCGGTCCAGCGGAACGTCGCCGAGTTGGTAGACGCCGTCCTCCGCGGCTACGAAGTTCCCGCCGAGATCCGCGATCTGGACGCGGAGGGTAACGTCAAGACCGTGAGCGCCCCATCAGGAGGCCAGCGCTCACTGAAGCAGCGTGGCTCTCCGGCGACAGTTACCGCCATCGGCACCACCGCCGGCCGTGAGCGCCGCATCTTCCCCTTCGGCGTGTCGCGCCAGCGCCTGGGGCAGGCGCTGCGCCAGACCGGTTTCGCGGGCACGATCGTGGACAGCGTTGACGAGGCCGACACGCTGATTACGCTGCGCTCCTACCACCGGCGCAAGCCCCAGACCCTCCGCGACGCCGAGGATCGCAGTGTCCCCATCTACGTCGTCAAGAGCAACACTGTCTTCCAGCTTGAGCACTGCCTACTCTCAATGCGCACCGAGAAGGCCGGCGACCCTGTCGTGGCCGCCCTGCGAGAGGCGGAGGAGGCGATCGGCCAGGTGATGACCGGAGACGACGCCATCGACCTCACCCCGCAGAACGCCTACATCCGGCGGCTGCAGCACATGCTGGCTCAGCGCTACAATCTTTCGTCCCGCAGCATGGGCAAGGACCCCTACCGGCAGGTGCGCATCCTTCCCGGCGAGATGGACTGACGGTGTGCCCGCAACTCCACCGCGGCACCTTGGTCACACTCGAGGGCGGAGAGGGCTCCGGCAAGTCCAGCCAGGCCGACGCGCTCGCGACGCTCATGCGAGAGCATGACTACGATGTCACTATCACCCGCGAGCCCGCCGGTACGGAGCTCGGCGAGATCGTGAAGGGGATATTTCAGCGAGGCGTCACCGTGACCCCAGGGGCGGAGCTATTGCTCTTCGAGGCGGCCCGCGCGCAACACGTACAGGAGGTGATTCGGCCCGCTCTGGAGCTCGGCAAGGTGATACTCTGCGACCGTTACACGGACTCCACCCTGGCCTATCAGGGATATGGTCGCGGTCTTAGCCTGGACCACCTGCGCGCCGTCGATCACATCGCCACCGGCGGTCTGCCTCCCCACTTCACTATACTGCTGGACCTGCCACCGGAGATCGGCCTTGCCCGCAAGGACTACGAACCCCTTGGCGACAGTATCGGCAAGGAATCGCTTGAGTTCCACCAGAGGGTTCGTGCGGGATACTTGAAGCTGGCGCAGCGGGAGCCGAAACGCATGGTCGTAGTGGATGGGTCGCTACCGAAGGATCAGGTCACGCGGGCTGCTTGGCGGCACCTGAAACGGTTCCTGGACCAACTCCTGTAGCGGGAAAACAGGGCGGCCCCAGCGCAATTGCCGGGGCCGCTTTACTGCGGGTCGCCGCACCTCCCTTTAGGCTCGCCAATCACTCAAACTCGCGACTACCGCACTTATATACCTGTGTTGCTATTCTGGTATCATAAGGCGTCACGTGTCAATACCAACCGCTACATACTCTCTTCACCGTTCCTTAACTTCTCGCCGCCGCCAAACCTAATGCGCCTTCTTGCTGGCCGCCAGGCGCGATGCTAGGATGACTCTATCGTCGATTGCGAACCTATCGGGCCGCTCAGATGCCGCCTTCATCCATATCAGTACGCGTTCCCGCCACCAGCGCCAATCTAGGTCCCGGCTTCGACTGCCTGGGGTTGGCGCTGGACGTCTGGGCCAATATCACTCTGTCCACGAAGGCGTCCCAGGGCGATCACCCTCTGGCCCGCATGGCCGATAACGCCGCTCGCGCTCTCTTCGCCGCCGCCGAACTGCCGCCTCCCCCGGGCTACGCAGCCGCTTACGAAGGCTCTATCCCTATCGCACGTGGGCTGGGCGCCTCCGCCGTCGCCCGCGCCGGCGGCGTCCTCGCCGCCAACGCCCTCGCCGGTGACCCGTTCGACCGCGAGCATCTCCTGTTCCTGGCGGCGGAGCTGGAGGGCCACGCCGATAACGTAGCACCAGCGCTGTTCGGTAGCCTCCAGGTGGTGGTACGAGGCCGCCAGAAGATCACCCGAGTGGGCGTGCCTCTGCCGGAAGGGCTCAAGGCCGTCCTTCTGGTGCCGGAGCTGCGCATGCCCACCCAGAAGAGCCGCAAGCTCCTTCCCCAATCGCTTTCGCGGACTGACGCGGTATACAACGCCTCCCGCGCCGCCCTGCTCGTCGCCGCCCTGGGCCAGGGTCGGTTCGACCTCCTAGATGAGGCGACGAAGGACCGGCTTCACCAGCCGGCCCGCGCCAAACTGCTCCCGGGAATGTACAGCATCTTCGATGCAGCCAAGGCGGCCGGCGCCCACTGCGCCTACCTCTCCGGCGGCGGCTCAACCATCTGCGCCCTCTGCAGCGACAACGAGCAGGGGATCGCGGACGCGATGCTGGAGGCCGCCAGCAGCCGCGAGGTGAAGGCGGAGACGCTGATCACCGCGCCCACGGAGCGGGGCGCGGAGATCGTGGAGACGAATTAGGTGGCGCTCATCGTCCAGAAGTACGGGGGCACCTCGGTCGGCAGCGCTGAACGCATCAAGAGCGTGGCAGGCCGCATCGCCCGGCAGGCGGAGGCGGGAGACCGCCTGGTGGTCGTCGTCTCCGCCATGGGAGACACCACCGATGAGCTGCTGGCTCTGGCCAACCAGATGACCGACGAGCCGGAGGAGCGGGAGCTGGACCTTCTCCTCTCCACGGGGGAGATCGTCTCCTCAACGCTATTGGCGATGGCGCTGAAGCACACCGGCCATCCGGCGATCGCTCTGTCCGGCGCTCAGGCAGGCATCGGCACGGACAAGCGCTACGGGCGGGCCCGCATCCTGAAGGTGGACCCACACCGCGTAGAGGCGGCGCTGAAGCGTGGCAACGTGGTGATCGTGGCTGGGTTTCAGGGGACGACGGAGGAGCTGGACGTTACCACTCTGGGCCGCGGCGGCTCCGACACTACCGCCGTCGCCCTGACGGCGGCGCTCAAGGCGGAGCGGTGCGAGATCTACACAGATGTCGACGGCATATACACGGCCGACCCCCGAATCGAGCCCAGGGCGTCCAAGCTGGAGTCGGTCAGCTATGAGGAGATGCTGGAGCTGGCCAGCTACGGGGCGAAGGTCATGCACCCGCGGGCGGTGGAGCTTGGCGCCCTATTTCAGGTACCGATCCTGGTGGCCTCCAGCTTCGTGGAGACGCCCGGCACGCTCATCGGAGGTGCGAGCATGATGGAGCAACGCAACAAGGTGACGGGCATCGCTGAGGACACAGACGTGGCCCGGATCACGATCCGGGGCGTGCCGGACCAGCCCGGCATCGCCGCGCGGCTGTTCCAGCCGCTGGCCGAGGGCGGCATCAGCGTGGACACGATAGTCCAGAACGCGAGCGTGGAGCGGCTGACGGACCTGACGTTCACGGTGGCACGGGCGGACCTGGCGCGGGCGATGGAGATCGTGAAGCCGGTGGCGGCGGAGATCGGGGCGCCGGAGGTGCTGGCGGATACGCACCTGGCGAAGGTGAGCGTCGTCGGCGCCGGCATGCAGTCCGGTCCGGGCTACGCGGGCCGGATGTTCCAGACGCTGTACGAGGCGGGGATCAACATCGAGCTGATCACGACGAGTGAGATACGGATCACGTGCCTGATCGAGGAGGCGCAGGTGCCGAAGGCGGTGCGGGCGCTGCACAAGGCGTTCGAGCTGGAGGAGGGTTAGGGGGGCGGAACGTCGCCTAGAACCGAGAACCCAGAACCTAGAACCTGCGGACGATCAAGGGATTTCGACGTTCGATCAATCGGTTTTTCGTATCTGGTTTTTGATGGATTGGGCGCCGGCAGGTTTGGGGTTTGATGGTCCGGGGGGCGAAATTTTTTTTGCGGGCTCGCGGCGAATCTGAGGCGTGCGGTCCGCGGCTTCGTTTCCGTTGATGGTTTGACGTTCGGCCATTGAGCGGGCGCGTTCCATCATCTTGTTCAGGAGCAGGACGGCGACCTGCTCCGCCTTGCGCTGCTTGAGGCGGTGGCGGGCGGCGAGGTGGAGGAGGGCCTGTCGGGTCTCGGGGATGGTGGCGAGGATGAGGCCGAGGTGGGCCCTTCGACTACGCTCAGGATAAACTCCCTGAGCGGAGCGGCGGCTCCTTCTACAGGCTCAGGCCAGGCGTGCTTGAGGGCCCGCCGAAGGACGGGCAGGCTGTTGAGGTTGCCGGGCTTGCCGCCGGCGCCGGGGCGGCGGCCGCCACGACGGTTAGGTTTGGAGGCTGGCGGTTGGCTGTTGGCGGTGGAAGTCATGGCTGCTAGAGGGGCACCTTTACGATAGCGAGCGGGGCTGAGAGGTGGAATGGGGAGGCGGCGCAAGGCGGGCGATCTGTCAACGGATGGGGAAACGGATTAGCGGGTAGATGGCGAGGCGGTTGACAGAGGTGTTATGGGGCGTATGATCGGGCCACCACGAACGGCCGGAACGCCGAGGATAGCGATGCGATATCTGCGATTTGTTTTGCTGGGTCTGCTGGCGCTGACATTGGCTCTTGTAGCTGAGGCGATGCCCGCCGAGTCCGCCTTCCCGGGGGCGAACGGCAAGATCGCGTTCGCCACCAATCGGGATGGCAACTGGGAGATCTACGTGATGAAGGCGGATGGCACCAACCCGGAAAACCGGACGAACAATCCAGCGGCCGATCTCGAACCCGCCTGGTCGCCAGACGGCTCGAAGATCGCGTTCGCCAGCGACCGGGACGGCAACTGGGAGATCTACGTAATGAATGCCGATGGCACTAACCCGGAAAACCGGACGAGCAATCCAGCGGCGGATACTCACCCCTCCTGGTCGTCGGGCGGTGCGCAATTGGCGTTCGAAAGCGACCGAGACGGCAACCTTGAAGTCTATAAGATGAACTCCGACGGCAGCGACCAAACGAACCTTACAAACAACGCGGCGTCCGATGATAACCCGGCCTGGTCGCCTGGGTCCGAAATTGCGTTCGAAAGCGACCGAGACGGCGACAATGAGATCTATGTGATGAACTCCGACGGCAGCGTGCAAACGAACCTTACAAATAACGAGGAGGATGACGGTGCTCCAACCTGGTCGCCGGACGGGTCGCAGATCGCCTTCCAGAGTCTTAGGGACGGCAACTTCGAGGTCTACAACATGAACTCCGGCGGCAGCGGGCAAACAAACCTGTCTAACAACGCAGCGCCGGATATCGACCCGGCGTGGCCGCCTGACGGCACAAAGATCGTTTTCGCCAGCCAGCGCGATGGCAACCAGGAGATATACACCATGAACACCGACGGCAGCGGGCAAATGAACGTGACCAACAACGGACCGATCCAGGACGAGCGCTATCCGGACTGGCAGCCGCTGCCGCCCTTCTGCGTGGACGAGGCAGATACCGATGGCGACTCTCAAGGCCTGGGGGACCCGTTCGGCCTGTTCTTCCGCGACTGCGTGGAGGGGTTCATCGGCACCCTGCCCACCGTGGCCTGTTCGACCACCCCTGCCATCAACGACGAGGACCCCGACGCGTTGGGGCCTGACTGGGACGACGACCAGGACGTGGACGGCTCGGACCTGTTCCTGTTCGCCGAGCGGTTCGGCACGGAGTTCGGCGTGTCGCCGCCCGTGGGCAAGAAGCCCTACCTGCAGCGGTTCGACATCTTCCCGATGGGTGCCAGCCTGAACAAGATCGACGGCTCCGACCTGTTCGTGCTGGCGAGCTACTTCGGCGACAGCTGCCCGTAGGCGCGCCCTGGGCCGGGGAAAGGTGACGCACTACGGGATGAGGGTATAATTGTTGCATGCGGTACCGGCGACGCCTGCGACGACGACAACGACGGCCTCGTGGGCGCCGAAGACAGGTTTCGCCGGCGTGTGTTACCCGGCAGGGCCAGCGCTCATTCCCCCCGGAGGCGCCTCTGCGCGCGGCCGTCCTCATAGCCTTCGGCGTCCTATCGTTGATCGTTCTCGCTGGTTTCGTCTTTCGCGGCGGCGCCAGCGAGGGTGTTCAAGCCGCGACCGTTGAGGTGGGCAGCAACTGGTTCTGTGATCCCGGAGACTCGGCCTGCATGGAAACCGACATTGACATCCTCGACCTCATCACCACCGTCAGCGTCGGCGATACCGTAACTTGGGATTTCGTCGCGGGCACCGGGGCTGATAATGCTCACACCACCACCTCGGCCGAAAATGGAGCGTGGGATTCGGGTCAAGTTGATGCCCCAGGAACCTTCTCCGTCACGTTCGACACCGCCGGCATCTTCCACTACCAGTGTGACACACACCCGATCGAGATGCGGGCTGTCATCGTTGTCGAGGGCGCCGAGGCGGGTCCCACGCCGACACCATCTCCCGAAGGGTCTCCCGAGACGTCCCCTCAGCCGTCTCCCTCATCCATTACTCCAGACATGCCGCCCCTCCCCAGAGTTGGCGGGGCGTCACCGGCCCAGGCTGGAACCTCAATACCCTGGTGGCTGGCCATCGCCGGCGGCAGCCTTCTGATAGCCTCCGCATCGATCCTCGCGCTGCGCCTGCGCCGCTAGGCAGGCGGCGATGTGTGCTCCATCTTCGACAAAACGAGGTGGTTATGGGCAGCGAAGTCCGTGTCTCGCGGTCGGTCGCCTGATTTGCGACCGGTCGCGCCAGCGGGTACGATGATAACACTCTCCCCCGCCGGGTTCGTCGCCTTCTACGACGACTGACACCGACTCTTGAGCTAGCTCATGAAAATCGTAACAGCTGATATGTCCGGGGTTAGCAAGCGGATTCGCTGGATGGTCGTAGCCGCGTCACTGGGGTTGCTGTTCCTTCTATCCCCTGCGGAGGAGGCCCAGGCGGCTAACTTCGATGTGACCGTCGGCCCCACATTGACGTTCTCCCCTGCCACGACTATTCTCTTTGGCGTTGGGAACACGGTGACGTGGGACTGGGACTCGGCGAACATTTTGCTTCACACGACAACGGAATGTGGCACCGACGGCGTATGCGGGACCGGACCTATCCCCGACCCTGCGCCCAACGCGATATGGGACTCCAACCCCGCCAAGACCAGCGGTAGCTTCGGGCCCGTCACCTTCAATAGCCTGGGAACGTTCTCTTACCGCTGCGATATTCACCCAACCATGCAAGGACAGGTCGCGGTCCTTGATCCAGCCGCCGATGAGGATGGCGATACGGTACCCAACGGCAGCGATAACTGCCCGCTGATCCCTAACACGGGCCAACTCGACACCGACGGCGACGGCCTCGGCAACTTCTGCGATCCCGACGACGACAACGACGGCCTAAGCGATTTCGACGAGTTTGTCGCCGGCACTGACCCCCTGAACCCCGACACCGACGGCGATTCGCTGGGCCTAGGCGACCCGTTTGGCCTCTTCTTCAGCGATGGGGTCGAGGTGCTCACAGGCACTAGCCCCCTTCTCGCCTGCTCCGCGACGAGCGCGGAAGACGATGAGGTGATAGACGCCGTGGTCGCCGACTTCGACGACTCGCAGGACGTGGACGGCTCCGACCTGTTCTTGTTCGCCGAGCGGTTCGGCACGCAGTCGGGCATACCGCCGCCAATTGGCAAGCAACCATTCATTGTGCGGTTTGACATCTATCCCACCGACGTCAGCCTCAACAAGATCGACGGCTCCGACCTGTTCGTGCTGGCCAGCTACTTCGGTAACAGCTGCCCGTAGCTCTGATCTCGGCGCTTTCGCCGCTAAGGAAAGGCCCCAGATTGTTCTATGCCGGCCGAATCTGGGGCGGGTTGACGGGCGTAGAAACGGGTGTAGGATAGATTGGCCGTGGGGTGCGGCTGTGCGGCTCGACTCGATTTGTGGCCCTTCGACAAGCTCAGGACAGGATAAGAAGGACGGTGCGCCCCATGTCCCGGCAGGCCCTTCGACCCGGCTCAGGACAGGCAAAGAAACCTTCCGTAGCTCAGGGCATCCTTATGCTGGGCGACGTCTATTTCACGCTGGGGTGGCTGGCGTTCCAGCGGCTGCGGCACGGTCCGCTGTGGCCGTGGGAGGCGGAGTTAGGAGAGCCGACGGCGCCGGTGGTGACGCTGGTGCGGCCGCAGGAGGCGGTCGAGGAGAGGCCCAAGACGAGGACGCCGAAGCGGGGCTAGGCCCGGCCACCACCGCACCCTCGAGGACAGATGGGCTGGAGTGGGGGCCCCAAACGCCTCCCACCTCTATATTAGCCACAGATAGGCACGGATGGGTTCAGTGCGTGCTCATCTGTGGCTACTTCAGCTTCGGCAGGATCTCCGACGCGTAGCGCTCCACGTGGGGCATGAAGTCGGCGAAGGCGGGGGTGATGGGGACGAGGAGGAAGTGGCCCACGCCCGCGTCGGCGAAGTCCGCGAGGCGGCGGGCGCAGTCATCGGCGGTGCCCATCACGACGTAGCGGTCGACGATCTTCTCGAAGGGCTGGTTGTAGCGGCGTGAGAGGTCGGCGGCGGCGATGCCCTTCGCCTCCTCGTAGCTGTCGGCGAGGCAGATGAACTGGTAGAGTGCGCCCTCGAGGGCGGCGGGGTCGCGGCCGGCCTCTTCGGCGACCTGTCGGACCTGAGCGAGGCTGTCGCGGAAGCGTTCGGGCGAGAAGAGGTAGGGGAGGTAGCCGTCACCGAGACGGCCGGCGCGGCGGATGGCGGCCTGGGAGCGGCCGGCGATCCAGAGGGGCGGGCCGCCAGGCTGGGCGGGCTTGGGCTGGAGGGTGACGCCGTCCAGCACTGTGAAGCGGCCGTCGAAGGAGACGTTGTCCTCGGTCCAGAGCTTTCGCAGGAGCTGAATCGCCTCGTCGGTGCGGGGGCCGCGCTCCTTGACGGGGACGCCGACGGCCTGGAACTCCTTGGGATATTCGCCGCCGACGCCTATGCCGAGGGTGAGGCGACCGCCGGAGATGACGTCCACTGAGGTGATCTCCTTGGCGGCGAGGGCGGCGGGGCGGAGGGGGAGGAGGAGGACGGCGGTACCGAGCCGGATGCGGCTGGTGAGGGCGGCGGCGGCGGCGAGGGTGGTGAGGGCGTCGGAGGTGGGGAAGTAGAAGAAGATGTGCTCGGAGGTCCAGACGGAGTCGTAGCCGAGCTCCTCTATGCGGGCGGCGTCACGCCACTGTTGGGGGTAGAGGTTGACGCCGAATTGAAGGCGGTCAGGAGAGGCGCTCATCGTATTGGCCACAGGTTAACACAGGAGCGAAGGCGATAGAAAAGGGTAGCGCTGGACAGCTACGGGCGCGGCGCGTACCATCGTGGCGCAGGGGCGGGCGGCCGGACGGCGAAAGGAGTCGCATACAGTGACGGAATACCCTGTCGTTTTCGATATTACGCGACCGGAGAAGTTCGAGCGCCCCCAGGTCTTCCTCCGAATCATCATCGTCATCATAATCTCGATCGTGTCGAGCGCCGTGGGCTGGATCTTCGGCCTCGTCTACTTAGTCCTTCCCGTGCTGGCGGCGATCTTCGTATCGAATCGAGGGACGCGGTTTATCGAGGAGGATGGACCACGGGTGGCCGGCTGGCTGCGCTGGCTGGTGGCGTTTTACGCCTACCTGATAATCCTTACCGACCGGTTCCCGACGGAGAGGCCGGAGGAGATCGTCCGCTTCGAGGTCAGGGCGGGTGGCAGCCCCACCGTTGGGTCGGCTCTTCTGCGCCTCATCTACAGCATTCCCAGCGCGTTTGTCTTTCTGCTCCTCGGCATCGTATCGGTGATCGTGTGGCTGATCGCGGCTGTCATAGTGCTGATACGGGAGAGCTACCCGGAGGGGCTGTACAACTTTCAGCGGGGCGTCCTCCGCTGGGAGGCGCGGCTGCTGGGCTACCACGCCTCTTTAGTCGAGGAGTACCCGCCGTTTGCGCTGGACATGGGGGCCGATCTCGCGTCTCCCGCAGTCGAAAGCCCCTCACAGCCGAGCCGTTAGGCGGCCGCCTGTCCCGGCAGGCTCCTTCGGGTTGTCTAAATCCTCACGTGCACGTAAACTTACGATAATTAGCGTCAACGCTCGTGCCGGGAGGAGAGCCTCATGCCCATCGCCAAAGTCGGCGACATCAACATGGAGTACTACGTGGAGGGCACGGGCCCGCCGCTGCTGATGCTCATCGGCGTGGGCGGACACGCGGGCAGCTGGGGCGAGCACTTCCTCGGGCGTGTACGGCAGCACTTCCGGATCATCCGTCTCTCCAATCGCGGCATGGGGCAGACGGACATCCCGCCGGGCGTGCTGACGATGCGCACGATGGCGGACGACGCCGTTGGTCTATTACGAGAGCTGGGGATCGAGCGGGCGCACGTGCTGGGGATATCGATGGGTGGAAACGTCGCGCAGGAGCTGGTGCTAAACCATCCGCAAGTAGTGCAAGGGTTGGTCCTGGGTTGCACCAACTGCGGGCCCATGCACAGCGTGCCCCAGAGCGCGGAGACGCTGGCTCGTCTGGGGTCGCTGTGGAACCTCCCGCCGGACGAGCGCGTTCGCCTTTTCATGTCGGCGCTGGTCTCGCCAGAGTTCTGGGAGTCTGATCGCGAGTTCATGGACGAGATGATCGAGCTTCACATGAGCACGTCCTCACAAGCGTTCGGCAGGCAGTTCGGAGCCATCGCTTCGTTCGACAGTTACGACCGGCTCCCCCAGATCGAAGCGCCCTCGCTTATCATCCACGGCGACAAAGACGTCATCATCCCAGTGGAGAACGCGGAGGTGCTACGAGAGCGCATCCCGGGCGCTCAGGCGGAGATAATACCGGGTGCGGGCCATCAGTTCTTCTGGGAGAAGCCGGAAGAGTCTGCCAAAGCCCTAGTGGAATTCCTGGCGTCTGTGCCACAGCCAGCGTAGAAGGAGCGCGCTCATGCCCAGCGCCAAGGTCGGCGATATTAACATCGAGTACTACGTGGAGGGCACGGGGCCGCCGCTGCTCATGATCATGGGCTGGATAGGAAACGCGGGGTTCTGGGGAGAAGCGTTCCTGGAACGGCTGCGGCCGCACTTCCAGATCATCCGCCTCTCCAACCGAGGCACGGGGCTCAGCGACAAGCCCGGCGGCGATTACGGGATTCGTCTTATGGCGGACGACGCGGCGGGCCTGCTGTGGGAGCTGGGCGTCCAGCGGGCGCACGTGTTGGGGATATCGATGGGCGGAATGATCGCGCAGGAGCTGGCGCTGAATCACCCGCAGCTGGTGCAGGGGCTGGCGCTGGGCTGCACGACCTGCGGCTTCGCGCACGGCGTGCCGCCGAGCGCCGAGATCGTGACTGGAACAGGCGCATCCGGGGCCCCAACGCCGCAGGACCGCATCCGCCAGTTCCTGCTGGCGACCGTTACTCAAGAGTTTATGGCGAGGGCCGATCAGGCATTCTGGAAGTGGATGACGGCGACGTGGTTAGCGGCACCAACGCCCTTAGAGACTATCAGCCGGCACTTCGTGGCGATGCAGGCGTTCGACACGTACGAGCGGCTCTCCCAAATCGAGGCGCCGACGTTTATCATCCACGGCGATAAGGATATCCTGGTGCCGGTGGAGAACGCAGAGGTACTACTGCGGCGCATCGAAGGCTCGCAGGTACGCATCGTGCCCGGGGTGGCGCACATGTTCTTCTGGGAGAAGCCGGAGGAATCGGCGGAAGCGATCGTGGAGTTTTTGGCGTCGGTGCGGGCGCCGGCGTAGTTCGTCGACAAGGAGGAGATATGCGGCTAAAGGATAAGGTGGCGCTGATCACTGGCGCGGCCTCCGGCATTGGGAAATCGACGTCGTTGCTGTTCGGCCAGGAGGGGGCGAAGGTGATGTGCGCCGACGTGAACGGGGAGGGGGCGGACCGGGTAGCCCGCCAGATCGCGGATACGGGTGGGGAGGCGGCGTCGGTGAAGGTGGACGTATCGCAGGAGGCGGAAGTGCAGGCGATGATACGGGAGACGACGGAGCGCTGGGGGCGGCTCGACGTCCTGCACAACAACGCCGGGATCGGGACCGGGGGACCGGTGACGCAGGTGCAGGAGGAGGAGTGGGACCGGTTGATCGATATCAACCTGAAGGGGGTGTTCCTGGGCTGCAAGCACGCCATCCCAGAGATGGTGAAGCAGGGAGGAGGCGCCATCGTCAACACGGCCTCGGACGCCGGCCTGCAGGGGATCGCCTGGCTGTCCACTTACTGCGCCTCGAAGGGCGGCGTGGTGCTGCTCACGAAGTCGCTGGCGGTGGAGTGGGCGCAGCAGGGGGTGCGGGTGAACTGCGTTTGCCCTGGGGTCATCCGAACACCGATCCTGGACCCGTTCCTCGATCAGGCGAAAGCGTTGTTCGGCGACTCGGCGGAAGCAGCCTGGGAGCGGATGGGTCAGATGCACCCGATAGGGAGAGTGGGAGAGCCGGAGGAGGTGGCGCGGGTGGTAATGTTCCTCGCCTCAGACGAGGCATCGTTCGTGACGGGGGTGGCGCTGCCGGTGGACGGGGGCTTGGACGCAGGGCCGCCGCCACGTCGGCCGGGGCAGTAGTCAGCCGGAGAGGGCGGATTGACATAGCTACGCTATAGGTGTTACACACCGACTAGTCGGTATGTCCCAGAAAGGATCAGCCGTGAAGTTTGGGATCATATATGAACTGCAGATGCAGAAGCCGTGGGACGGCGATAGCGAGTACCGCACGTACCATGACGCCCTGGAGCAGATAGAGCTCGCTGATAAGCTCGGCTTCGACTATGTGTGGGAGGTGGAGCACCACTTCCTGGCGGAGTACTCCCACTCGTCGGCGCCGGAGGTGTTCCTGGCGGCGGCCAGCCAGCGGACGAAGAACATCCGCCTGGGCCACGGGATAGCGCTGCTCCCGTACCCGTTTAACCACCCGATCCGGGTGGCGGAGCGGGCGGCGGCTCTGGACATCGTCTCCAACGGGCGGGTAGACCTGGGGACGGGCCGCTCCATCACGGAGCAGGAGCTGGAGGGGTTCGGAATCGACCCGGCGGACTCACGGCCGATGTGGGACGAAGCGGTGCGCATGATCCCGAAGATGTGGACTCAGGATACGTTCTCCTGGGAGGGGGACCATTTTGTGGTGCCGCCCCGGAACGTCATCCCCAAGCCGATCCAGAAGCCGCACCCGCCGATGTGGATGGCCTGCACCCAGCCGGACAGCTTCCGTCTCGCCGGGGAGTACGGGCTGGGCGCGCTGTCCTTCGGCTTCATCGCCCCCGGCGTGCTGGAGGCGAGCCTGAACATCTACCGCGAGAACGTGAAGGACGCGAAGCCGGTGGGCGAGTTCGTGAACAACCAGTTCGCGGCGACGACGATGGCGCTGATCGCCCCCACGGACGAGGAGGCGATCGAGTACGGCAAGCCGGGCGCGGACTTCTTCGGCGAGTCGATAGCGGCGCTGTTCATCCCCTGGGCGAAGAAGAAGGACGTGCCCGAGTCCTATCAGTACTACCAGACCCTGGCCCGGATGGCGGAGCAGCGGCTGCGGGAGCGGCCCAGCTTCGAGGAGCAGTTCGAGTCCGGGGCGCTGTGCATGGGCTCCGTGGAGCGCTGCCGCAAGGTGGTGCAACACTACGCGGAGACCGGAATCGATCAGCTCATCGTCATGTGCCAGGTGGGACGCATTCCGCACGAGAAGGTGATGCAGACGGTCCGGCTGCTCGGGGAGGAGATCATCCCGGAGTTCAAGTAGTCATCCGCACCCCCATCGCTTTGGGCAAGCGCTCCTTCCCCAAAATTCCTCGTCGTTTTAACATAAGGTTCGTCCCGCTAACGCCCGGCATCGCTATAATGAGGCCGTCCGCTCCCGATTCAATCCGGCCATATGTTTACGCACCTACACCTTCACACCGAATACTCTCTCCTGGACGGCCTGTCGCGCATTCCGCTGCTAATGGACCGCGCCCAGGAGCTGGGCCAGGAGGCGATCGCGCTGACGGACCACGGCGTCCTCTACGGCGCGATCCAGTTCTACAAGGAGGCGAAGGCGCGCGGCATCAAGCCGATCATCGGCGTGGAGGCGTACATCGCCCGCGGCTCTCGCCACTCCCGCGAGCCCAACGATAAGCAGCTGTTCCACATGACGCTCCTGGCCAAGAACGAGGCCGGCTATCGCAACCTGCTGGCCGCCGTCACCAAGGCCCACCTGGAAGGCCACTACTACCGACCGCGCATGGACAAGGAGCTGCTGCAGGAGCACCACGAGGGGATCATCGCCCTGTCCGGCTGCAACTCCAGCGAGATCGCCCGCCTGTTGACGGAGGGTCGCTTCGAGGACGCGGTCAAGGCGGCCCGCTGGTACAAGGAGGTGTTCGGCGACTTCTTCATCGAGGTGCAGGAGCACGGCATCGAGGAGGGGAAGGAGCTGAACCGCGAGCTGGTGAGGCTGGCGCGGGAGGCGGACCTGCCGCTGGTGGCGACGAACGACGTGCACTACGTGCGGCAGGAGGACGCGCCGTTCCAGGATATCCTCCTCTGCATCGGCACTAACTCATCGGTGCTGGACGAGAAGCGTCTGCGTATGGCCGGTGATTCGGACTCGTACTGCCTGAAGGCGGAGGAGGAGATGCGGGCGCTGTTCCCGGAGCTGCCGGAGGCCTGCGACAACACGTGGCGCATCGCCGAGATGTGCGACCTGACGCTGTCCGGCATAGGCGGCGAGCGGCTGCACCTGCCCAAGGCGGAGGTGCCCGAGGGCATTACCGCCGAAAGTCACCTGGCCGCTCTCTGCCAGGAAGGGCTCGCCCGCCTGTATGGGGACAGCGCCGAGGAGGCCAGCAAGCGGCTGGAGTATGAGCTTGACGTCGTTAGGCAGACGGGCTTCGCCGGCTACATCCTGGTGGTGAACGACTTCGCTCAGTACGCCAGGCAGAAGGAGATCCGGATGGCGATCCGGGGCTCGGCGGCGGCATCGATCATCCTCTACTGCCTGGGCGTGACGGAGATCGACCCGTTGGAGCACAGGTTGGTGTTCGAGCGGTTTCTGAACGTGGAGCGGCGGGACATGCCGGACGTGGACATCGATTTCGCCGAGGACCGCCGGGACGAGATGATCCGCTACGCGGCGGAGAAGTACGGCCATGACCGGGTGGCGCAGATCATCACCTTCGGCACGCTGGGGGCGAAGGCCTCCATTCGCGATGTCGGCCGCGCGCTGGGCATGAGCTACGCGGACGTGGACCGGGTGGCGCGGCTGGTGCCCACGATGCCGGCCTCGTTCGGCGTGATGACGATCGACAAGGCGCTGGAGGAGGGGCCGGAGCTGCGGGAGGCGTACGAGGACGCTCACTACCGCAAGCTGGTGGACATCGCGCGCGCCCTGGAGGGGGTGGCGCGCCACGCCAGCACTCACGCCGCGGGGGTGGTGATAGCGCCGGAGCCTTTGGTGAACTTCCTGCCGCTGCAGCGGCCGTCTTCAGGGAACGAGGAGGCGTTGCCGACGACCCAGTACGCGATGAATGAAGTGGCAGAGTTGGGCCTGCTGAAGATGGACTTCCTGGGGCTGACCAACCTCACCATTTTGGACCTGGCGGTGGACGTCATCCGGGACACACACGGCGTGGAGGTCGATCTATCGAACCTTCCGGACGGCGACGCTAAGACGTACGCGATGCTCTCGTCCGGCGACACGTTCGGCGTGTTCCAGCTGGAGTCGGGCGGGATGCAACGAGCGGTGCAGGAGCTAAGGCCCACCTCGATCAAGGACCTGGCGGCGCTGGTGGCGCTGTACCGGCCGGGGCCGATGCAGCACATCTCGACCTACATCCGCGCCAAGCACGGCGAGGAGTCGATCAGCTACCCTCACCCCGACCTGGCTGACGCTCTGGACGAGACGTACGGGGTGATCGTTTACCAGGACCAGGTGTTGCACATCGCCCAGAAGTTCGCGGGGTACACGCTGGGCCAGGCGGACGTCATGCGCAAGGCGATGGGGAAGAAGATCCGCTCTATCATGCGGGCCGAGGAGGAGCGATTCCTGGAGGGGGCGGCGGCCAAAGGGTACAGCCGGACGGAGGCGAAGTCGATCTTCGACCTGATCGAGCCGTTCGCCGGGTACGCGTTCAATAAGGCTCACGCGGTCTCCTACGCGACGCTGGCTTACCAGACGGCCTACCTGAAGGCGAACTACCCGGAAGAGTACATGACGGCGGTGCTCATCATGGCGGGCAACCACCCAGCGGGCGCCGCCCAGCGGATCGCGGAGGCGTACACAGAGTGCCGCCGTCGGGGGATAGACATCCTGGCGCCGGACGTGAACCGCAGCGGCGTGAACTTCCGCCTGGAGGCTCAGGAGGAGGGCGGCCAGGCGATCCGCTTCGGGCTGGCGAACATCAAGAACGTGGGCGAGGGGGTCGTGGAGGGGATTATCGAGGCGCGCGAGGCCGAGGGCGGGTTCGCGAGCGTGGAGGATTTCTTCGCGCGGGTGAACTACCGTCACCTGAACAAGCGGGCGCTGGAGAGCATGGCGAAGGCGGGCGCCTTCGACGCGCTGTGCTCGCGGAACGCGCTCCTGGGGAGCCTGGACCGGGCGATCACGATGGCGCAGCGCAGCCAGCGTCAGCGGGAGGCGGGTCAGGGGTCGCTGTTCGACATGCTGGGGGAGGAGGAGAAGCCGGCGCTGGGGCTCGGCATCTCCGCACTAGACTCGAACGAGGACGAGACGTCGTCCGCCTCAGGCAGACAGCGGCTGGCGTGGGAGAAGGAGCTTCTGGGGGTGTACATCTCGGAGCACCCGTTCGCGAGGGCGGCGAAAGAGCTGGAGGGGCACCTGAGCTGCCGCCTGGCGGAGGTGTCGGCGGAGATGGCGGGGCGAGAGGTGGTCCTGGGGGGCGTCGTCATCAGCAGTCGCAACCTTTCGACCCGCAACGGGCAGCCGTTCCTGGCTGCGATGATCGAGGACGAGATGGGGGGCAGTCAGGAGATAACGGTGTGGCCGGACACGTACGAGCAGACGCGGGAGATGTGGGAGGTGGGGACGCCGGTGGTGGCGACGGTGCGGGTGCGGACTCGCGACGAGAGGCTGCAGCTGGGGGTGCAGAGGGCGGTGGTGTACGAGGAGGGGGATTTCGACCCTTCGACGCTTGTCGTGCCGCGCGGGAACGGGACACGAAAATCGAACCAGGAAACACCGCCCAGCCCCACCCAGAATAACGGGCCACGGCTGCGGATCGTGCTGGAGGAGACGGACGACCACGAGGGGGACCAGGAGCGGTTGCGGTCGCTGGTGAACGCGCTGCAGGAGTACGCGGGTGAGGGGCTGGTGCAGCTATCGATACGGCAGCGGGACGGGGAGGAGGTGGCGATGGAGCTACCGCGGGCGCGATACTGTCCGGAGCTGGAGCAGCGGCTGGGGGAGATAGTGGGGCCGTGGGGGACGGTGGGGGCTTGACAGCTACACTTGAGTGTAGCACGTCTTATAGCCTGTTACGAAACTACTTGCGGGGGTAGAACAGGCCGACAATGATCCAAATGTTGGGGTGGTGATGGAGGGTGCCCACATAGAAGTGGGTATCATTCTTCTCGATCATATCCTTCTCGAATCTGTCCCGGAATTTGGTCTCCCACAGATCAGCACCGTATTCCCTTCGGTATCGGCGATAGGACTGCCCTAACTCCCAATCCGTGCAGGTTAAACTGTGCCCTGGGCAACCTGATGCCTCGCATCGGAATTCGTACTTGAATCGGAAGGGTATCTTCTCAAGCTCGGTCGCTGGCATCTTGTTGAATAGCGTGTGCTGTCTTAGCCTCGCAAGCTGGTCAGCCGTCCATGTGGCTGCGTCAGGCTCCATAATGAGTCGCGTAATCTCCGATGGCCTGAAGATGCCAAGGGTAGGATAGTGTTGCCGGTCGCGAGTCTCCTGCAACCAACACAGCGACGGCGATCGGAGAGGGTAGACAAGGTCCTTTCGTGCTTGCCACTTGTTGGGTTGAGGCGGAATTGGATCAGAGACGATTTTGATCGAATCGATATCTAGCTTGTAGCTCTCCGGCCTTGCGTCGTCTGTCGCCCTAAGTGCTCTTACTTCGACCCACTGATACTTCTTGAAGCGCTTGTCGTCGTCCAAGAAACGGTAAGGGACTGGGAACAGCCGAATCCATTCCCTTTGTTCCGTGACGCCCGCCGTGCATGAAACCTCTATCCCTTTCCTAGCTGGTGAGGGATAGGTTCTAACCGTGATCAGGACTTTCTTTGAGAGCCAAGGCGGCAATGGTCAGCCCCTAACTTGCGCCGTATGTACATTAGAGGTCGAAGCTGTTTAGGCCGAAGCGCTCCAAGCGAATCGACAAGCGATGTCTATGGCAGGAGGTTGGATCATGTTCGACGCACATCAGTGCAATGGGATGATCCGCCATATTAAGGAACTCGGTCAGGTTCGCAGTGATGTGCCGTTCCGCCACGTTGCGGTCATACCAGTCCCAAATGATTTCGCGGTTTTGTACCTCAGCCGCCTGCGCCCTAACTTCACGGGGAACCCCAAGATGCGGCAGATGTAGATAGTCAATGTCGCTCGCTTTGAGGTATCGTGCCAGATTCTGCTTGCTAAAGTCGGGCTTATACATGCTGACTGGATTTTGACGCACGTCGAATAACGTCGCAACCCCGACCGACCGAAGCATAGCCACAAACTCATCGATGCTCCGCCCAGAATAGCCGACGGTATAGAAGTCGGCAGACTCCGCAGAACGAAACTCGTTCCAGATCGCCTTCTTGTCTGCTTGGACCCGGGCTGATGCCGTTGGCAATTTCATTCACTTGTAGTGTTATCGGACGAGCCGCCAGTAGATTATACCGTGTTTGTCGCGCTCCCTCTCCAGCCTGATATCTCTCTCCAGACGATGAACCCACTGATTGTTAGGACGGGCTTGGGGCAGACCGGCTGTCGTGCGAACCTCAGTCCAAGTTAGCGGCTGATCGGCTTTCTTCAGCGTGGTCTTGATCTTGTCTCGGAATTCTTCGTATGCCATAGAAGACCTCCTCGGACGGTTCCAATAGGCACTCTTGCACTTTGGACATACACGCGGTTCCTCTTCGAAATCACGCGGAATCCACTCGTGCTCGCACCGTTCACACCGGTAGCCCATCACGGTGATCGGTACTTTTGCCATCGGTATCACTCCCCTGTAATCTACCGGTAACTCTATAACGCTCAAAGTATATACCGTGTAGGGGGCACTTGACAAGTATATTACTCGTTAGTATATTACGTGCTAGTATATTACTAGTGAAGTAAGATGCTCACTAGCCTAGGCTAACCATGGACTCTATATGGTGGGGCTTCGGGAGACCGAAGACCGCGTGAGATTAGCCCTCGAGGCCCTAGGTGAGGGAGCGTCGATCTCTGAGGTTGCCCGACGTCTAGTAAGAAACCGACGCACCGTTAGGAAGTGGAAGCTTCGCGCTGCGAGATCACTAGCCTTGTCGTCCGATCCACCGCCAGATGCCTGAGGGCTACTCCCGCGCGCCCTCCATGCGGAGGAGGGCGGCCTTCATGGGGAGGCCGCCGCCGTAGCCGTGGAGGGCACCGTCGGAGCCGACGACGCGGTGGCAGGGGATGACGAGGGGGAGGGGGTTGGTGGCCATGACGCGGCCGACGGCGCGGGCGGCGCGGGGCCGACCGACCTTAGCGGCGAGCCAGCCGTAGGTGCGGGTCCGGCCGGCGGGGATGCGTAGCGTCTCCTCCAGCACGGCGCGACGGAAGCCGGACAAGCTCCCCGCCTCTGGCGGGGACAGGCCGTCCCAGTCGATGTCGGCGGTGAGGTCGAGGGGCTGGCCCTGGGCGAGGGCGCGCAGGCGGCGGGGCAGGTCGCCGACTTCGGCCTCGGAGGCGGGCTCGTCGGCGCCCATCTCAGCGACCTCACGCAGCGCCTGGTCGCGGCTGGGGCGGGGGAGGGTGGTGGCGCGGAGGCCGCGTGGGGAGATGAGCAGGCCTATGAAGCCGATCTCCGTATCGCAGAGGTAGAACTTCCCGGACGGGCCGGTCAGCTTCGTCGCCATAACCTTCGAACGATCTCCCAGGCGAGCGGGCCGCGGAGATGGGTCCAGACTTGGGCGAGCCGCTCTCTTTCGTCCGCGTCCGCGTTTTTGCGGCCGAATCGCGACCTATTATACGCGTCGGCGAGCAGGTTGATGTCGCGGACGCCGCGGAACCTGCGGGTGAGGACGCGGGCGAAGCCGGAAGGGGTCTGGCCGGGCTGCGGCGGCTGCCCCGCCCAGGAGGCGATTCGGACGGTCTTCTCCCAGAGCTGCTGGGGGTAGGGGAGGCCGGCGACGCTGCGTCGCCAGCCCAGGGCGGCGCTGCCGACGACGGCGGTCAGGAACGCCGTGAGGGCGAGGGTGACCCAGAGCGTGTAGCCGGAGCCGGAGCTCTCGGACGGGGCAGCGCCGGCGCCGCCGCCGACCTCGCCGAAGGGGAAGAAGCCACCGATGGCAGCGGGCAGGTCGCGCAGGTCCTCCAGGCTCAGCGGCGGCACGATGAACTCATCGGACTTCTGGCCTGGGCGGAGGTCGGCGGGGCGGTCGGGGGAGGGGTTGAACTCGACCCAGCCGTGGCCGGGGAAGTAGACCTCCACCCAGGCGTAGGCGTCCTGGTGCTCGACGACGTAGGCGGACTCGTCACGGTCGAAGTCGCCGTCATCGATGACGAAGCCGACGGCGAGGCGAGAGGGGACGCCGATGGAGCGAAGCATCACGACCATGGCCGAGGCGTGGTAGTCGAAGTAGCCGCGCTTCGCCTCGAACAGGAAGTAGTCCATGGTGTCTTGGCCCGGGGGCGTATCGGGGATGGCGTAGTCGACGGGGTACTGGCGCAGGTACGATTCGACGGCCTTGGCGCGATCGTACGGGGCCGGCTCGGCGCCGACGACGTCGCGGGCGAGCTGGGAAACGCGCTCCGGCATGTCGGGGAGCTGGAGGTAGATCGACCTGATCAGGTCTGGATAGAAGGTAGAGGCCTTACGCAGCTCATCGGGTGGGATGTCGCGAATAAAGCCGAGGACGGTGTAGGACTCGCCCTTCTGGAGCCCCTCGCGGGGGCTGAGCACGAGGACGTCCGGGAGGCCGGCCAAGGAGCGGACGGCGGCTACGCCCTCCACGCGATCGTCGGCGGCGCGGCGCACGTACAGCGCCGTCCAGCCGGGCGGCGTCAGCGCCAGCACCTCCTCATCGCTGAGGGAGGCGCCGCCGTCCGGGGAGCGGATAACGTTCAACTCTCTCACGGACCCCTGAGTCAGCTTGGCGCGGGCGGGTACGCCGGCGTAGAGCGGCTGGCCGGGGGTGAACAAGACGGTACCGACCACGCTCTTCGCCTCCACGGTCACGGTGATCGGCACGATGCGCCCACCGGAGCCGCCCTCGCTCAGGCTATCAAGCCCCGCCAGCGCGGAGGGGACATCGACCTCGCTGCGAGGGGCCGCTTTCCAGCCGCCGGAGGCGTACTCCTCGTAGACGGCGCCGCGGAGGACGATGGGGCCCTCGATGAAGGGGTCGCTCAGCCTGACCGAGAGCAGCTCGCGCTCGCCCAGTTCGACTGAGCCCTGGAAGGGGAGTACGGCGGTGTAGTCGTGTACGGGGATGATCTTGTTGACGCGCAGGGGGCCGGCCAGGCGGACGAAGTGGACTCCGAAGCGTTCGAGCCGCTCAGCGAGGGCGTTGACGGGGCCGGGGGTGGCGAAGGGGCCCACGGGGGCGATCCAGGCAGCGGCCACGAGGAGCAGGCCCGCCCAGAGGGTGTAGTGGAAGAAGGTGAGGCTGATCAGGGGTGGATAGCTCACGCCCTGGGCGCGCCAGCGCCGCATGTGAGCCATCAGGTTGGTCCGCATCACCAGCAGGAAGCCGAACATGACGTAGAGAAAGATTGCGAAGGGCAGCGAGTCTTCAACGAACAACAGGCTCATGAACAGCGCGACTCCACCCGGGATGAGACCCAGCCAGGCGTTGTGCCAGCGGAAGATGCTCCAGCCGAAGAGGAATACCCCCAACCAGGTGAGGCCGACCACCATCACGTTGAAGGGGAGCGAGTCGTTACTGATGCCGCCGGTAAAGGCGAGGTGGAACCAGGTCTCGAATCGGAAGTAGATGGCGTCGACCCTCTGCGCCAGGTCACCGGGGCCGACCATCTCCAGAGTCTGCCAGAAGACGACGGCGGCCCCCACGACCGCCGCCAGCGGCCAGGCGATGAGCATGGGCAGACGGGAACGGGCGAGGAGGAGCGCGAACAGCAGGCCCAGCATGCCTACGAGGGTGAGCTCCGGCATATCGCGGGACCAGCCGGACGCCTCCAGCGACAGGGATACGCCTAGCACCGCCCCAAGAGCGAGGCCGAAGGTGAACCAGTCCTCCCAATCGAGGAAGCGGTCAGCCAGCCATCGCCAGAAGCGGGCCGCGGCCGGCGCCGCCAACGTCCGGGGCCACTGCATTAGCGCCATCGCTAGCGCGCCTGCCTTCCGATTGGCAAGGCTCCCGCCCTCTGTCTGGCCAGCGACGGCTCGCCTGCGGTGCCCGCGGGGCCAAGGGCGAGGGAGAGTTCATCGCCGCTTCGCACGAAATAGGTGAGGATGTCACTGGCGATCAACGTGCTGAAGGGGAGGAGGGCGCTCTGCGCACGGCCGAAGCTGCCGGGGTCCAAAAGGACCACGGCAGCGCGGGCGCCCCGCTGTACGAGGGACTGGAGCGCCGCAATCCACTCATCGTCCGCTGAGGGCGTGATGACGATGAGCGTGCTGTGCCTGCCGAAGCGCCGCTCCTGCTCCTGGAGGACGCGGGCCAACGGCACCTCGCCCTCGGCCCTGGCCAGAGCGAGCGCCTCCAGGATGCGCTGGTGCTGCTTAGGGCCGCGGGCCGGGTCCAGAAGCACGGTCTCCCGCCCAAAGGCTAGCAGACCGAGCATGCGGTTGGTCTGGAGGAAGTGACCAGCGATGGAGGCGGCGATACGGGCGCCGTACTCCTCCGTGCTCTCGTCACCTTCGCCTACCTGCACGGCGCGATGAAGGTCAAGGAGCACGCAGATGTCGCTGGTGGGGTCCATCTCGAACGTCTTGACCATCAGCCGGTTGAGACGAGCGGTAGACGGCCAGTGGATGCGGTTATAGCTGTCGCCGGGGTGGTAATCGCGGATAGAGGCGGCGTTGGGGGTGACGTAGTGTATGCGGCGGCGGACGGTGCCTTCGCCGGGGAGCTGCGCGGGCGGCACCGCGAAGTAGGGGAGCTCTTCCGACAGCGGAAAGACGAGAAGCGAGTGGCTGACGCCGTAGCTGCGGCTGAAGCGGAACAGGCCGAAAGGGTCACCGGTGGTGATCTTGATGGGCCCGACTGAGAACACGCCGCGACGGGTGCAGGGGACGCTGACCTTCCAGTTACGCTGACTGTGTGCGGGGAGGGTAATGACGGTGCGAGCGGGCATGCCTGGCATGTCCGTGAGGTCCTCGACCTCCAGCCAGAGCTTCGTGTAGAAGGTGCTGCTGGCAAGCCGCACACGCGCTTCGACGCGCTGTCCTACCTGGAGGCGGTCGGCGGCGCGCTCGACGGTGACCTTCAGGCCGCGCAGGTTGGCGCGTGCCCAGACGAAGCTGATCGGCACGAGACCGCCGATGCCGTAAGCGGCGCGATAAAACAGCCAGTAGCCGGTGGCCGCGGCGAGGCCCAGCATGACGCCGAAGGCGGCGAGGACGAGGAGAAGGTTCTGGTTACGCCTCAGGAACCGGAACAGGCCTCGGAATACGCGTCTCACGGCCGCTCCTAGGGCCTGCGGGCCCGCACACCGGGCACGGGCAGCCGCTCCAGGCACTCTTCGACAACCTGGGCGGTCGTCTGCCCTTTTACGCGCGCCTGGGCGTTGAGGATTATGCGGTGTCCAAGGGCGGGGTAGGCGAGCGCCTTCACATCGTCGGGCTGGACGAAGTCGCGACCGTCGAGGAGGGCGCGCGCCTGGCCGAGGCGCTGGAGGGCGAGGGAGCCGCGGGGGGAGGCGCCCAGGTAGACCGAGTCGTGGTTGCGGGTGGCGTCCGCAAGGGAGACGACGTACTGCTTGACGAGGACGTCCACGTACACTTCCCGAACGGCGGCCTGGAGGGCGAGCACGCTCTCCGCGCCACAGACCTGCTCCAGCTCGTGCAGCGGGTGACTATGGAGCTGGCGGTCCATCATCGCCACCTCATCGTGGGCGGAGGGATAGCCCAGCTCCAGGCGGATCAGGAAGCGGTCAAGCTGGGCCTCGGGAAGGGGGAAGGTGCCCTCGTACTCGATCGGGTTCTGGGTGGCCATCACCATGAACGGCCGTGGCGTTTCGTGGGTGACCCCGTCGACGGTAATCTGGCGCTCCTCCATCGCCTCGAGCAGCGCCGACTGGGTCTTGGGCGTGGCGCGGTTGATCTCGTCGGCGAGGACGACCTGGGAGAGGAGCGGCCCAGGGCGGTACTGGAAGTCGCTGCTCTTCTGGTCGTAGATGGAGACGCCGGTGATGTCGGTTGGCAGGAGGTCGGGCGTGAACTGGATCCGGCTGAAGGAGCAGCCGCTGGAGCGGGCGAGGCTGCGGGCGAGCATGGTCTTGCCCACGCCGGGGACGTCCTCGACCAGGAGGTGGCCGCCGCACATGAGGGTTATAACGGCCAGCTCTACCTGTTCGCGCTTGCCGATGATGACCCGCTCTACGTTATCGACGATGCGTTGTGCTGCCGACCTGGCGTCCACGTCGGGGCAACTCCTACCAGATGAAATAACGTTTGGGCGTTATGGGTGCGGCTCGTAGGCGGGGAAGCCGCCGCCACCTATTCCTAGCAGTCTTATGATTATAGCATCGCATCGGGTGCTGTCCGTCTGGCTTGCCGCTAGTCGATCACGATAACATGCACTGGATGACGCTCCTACGGTTGCCATTCGCCATTGCGTACCTGGCCGGGCTGGCGCTCCTGCTGGCAGCGGCCTGCAGCGGGGGCGGCGCCGCTCTCCCCACGCCTTCGCCATCCCCAACCGCTACGCCTATGCCAACGGCAACGCCAACGCCGACGCCCGTCCCGACTCCAACGCCCACACCGATACCGAACCCGGCCGTGGACCTGCCCATCGCTTACCCCAAGCAGGGTGGCTTTCTCCTGGTACGGCTCCTACACCCGCCGCCGGACGCCGAGGAGACAACGGTACTATTCGCGGGGGAGGTTTACACGCTGTTGGAGGACGGAGACGACCGGCTGGCGGTCATCGGCCTGTCGACGGACCTCCCGGTCGGCGACTACGTTCTGGAGGTGCGGGCGGACGGCGAGCCGGTAGGCTCGGTCCAGGTGTCGGTCGTCGCTGGGGGCTACGATCAGATCACGCTGACGGTGCCCCAGGAGAGCATCGACCTGCTGTCGGACGCGGCGGCGATCGAGGAGGAGCGCCGGCTGGTGGCGGAAGCGTACGCGACGTTCACGCTAGGGCGGCTATGGGCCGGGCCCTGGCTGATGCCGGTGCAGGGGCCGACCTCCAACGCCTTCGGCGTCCAGCGCTCCGTGAACGGCGGCGCGTTCGGCACCCACGGCGGCACCGACATAGTGGCCGACGGCGGCACCGTGATAGCGGCGCCAGCCAGCGGCCGCGTGGTGCTGGCGCAGCCGCTGTACCTGCTGGGCAACTCGGTGATCATTGACCACGGCGCGGGGGTGCTCACCGGCTACCATCACATGTCGTCGATAGCGGCCAGCGTCGGCCAGGAGATAGCGAAGGGCGACCTAGTGGGCTACGTGGGGGCGACGGGGTTCGTCAGCGGCGACCACCTGCACTGGGAGGTGCGCATCCACGGGGTGAAGGTAGACCCTCTGCTGCTGACGCTAGCGCCGCTGGAGCCCTAGCCGCCCATCTCGCCGAGCTCGTGCATGACGAGGGCGGCGGCAACGATGCCCGCCGTCTCCGAGCGGAGGATGCGCGGGCCCAGGGAGATGGGGACGCAGCCGGCTTCGCGGGCGAGACGAACCTCATCCTCGGCGAAGCCGCCCTCGGGCCCGATGAACAGGGAGGCGGCCCGGGGCCGGTCACCAAGCGACCGTAGATACGATCGCAGGCCCTTAGAGCGCTCGCCTTCCCAGGGGAGGAGGCGGAGGCCGGGTCCGCCTGAGGCGGACACCGCATCCTCAAAGAGCGCGGGAGGGTCGATGGCGGGGACGCGGCCGCGGCCGGACTGCTCGGCGG
>CAZYOV010000021.1:0-29330 GCA_964649215.1 uncultured Dehalococcoidia bacterium | reverse complement strand
AGTGACTGGGTCCTGCTGGCCCTGTTCGCCACCTTCGCCACGGACACCTCCGCCTACTTCGTGGGCCGCCTCCTCGGCCGTACCAAGATCGCACCCTCCATCAGCCCCGGCAAGACGCTTGAGGGCTCCCTGGCCGGGTTCGCCGCCGGCCTCGCCACCGTCCTCATCCTCAACTGGGCGCTGGACGCCGGCGCCGGCCTGGAGATCATCCCCCTCGCCTTCCTCCTCCCCGCCCTCGCCCAGCTCGGCGACTTGGCCGAATCGCTCATCAAACGCGGCGCTGGCCTTAAAGACGCCTCCCACGCCATACCCGGCCACGGCGGCCTCCTGGACCGCCTGGACAGCGTTCTGTTTACGGCGCCTTTGGTATACTACTATCTGACATGGGTAATCCTGTGACGGGCCGCCGCATCGGCCTCGTCGTCCTCGGCTCCACGGGCTCTATCGGTCGCCAGACCCTGGACGTGGTCCGCTCCCTCCCCAAACACTTCAACGTCATCGGCCTCGCCGCCGGCGGAAACGCCACCCTCCTGGAGGAGCAGGCCGCCGAGTTCAGGCCCCGTCTCATCTACTGCGACCGCGAGAGCGAATACGTTCGCGGCCGCGTCTCCGCCCGTTGGGCCGGCATGGAAGAGATGGCCGCCCACCCGGACACGGACGTCGTCGTGACGGCCACGCTGGGCATTACCGGCCTTAGCCCCACCCTCGCCGCCCTGCGCGCCGGCAAGACCGTGGCCCTGGCCAACAAAGAGGTGCTGGTCATGGCCGGCCAGCTCCTTACCGCCGAGGCGAAGCGCCACAGCGCCCAACTGCGGCCCATCGACAGCGAACACTCCGCCATCTGGCAGTGCCTCTGGGGAGAGCACCCCGATAGCGTTGAGCGCATCGTCCTCACCGCCTCCGGCGGCCCCTTCCGTGACACGCCGCCCGAAGAGCTGCACCGGGTAACCGCGGAGCAGGCGTTGCGACACCCCAACTGGCAGATGGGCCAGAAGATCACCGTAGATAGCGCCACCCTCCTCAACAAGGGGCTGGAGTGCATCGAGGCCCGCTGGCTGTTCGACGTGCCTCTCGACCGCATAGACGTAATCCTGCACCGCGAAAGCATCGTCCACTCTCTGGTCATGTTCCGGGATGGCTCAGTCAAGGCGCAACTGGGCGTCCCCGATATGCGTCTACCTATTCAGTGCGCCCTCACTTACCCGGAGCGCGTGCCCGGCACCGCCGTCCCCCGCCTGGACCTGAGGCGCATCGGCACCTTGAACTTCGGGACACCTGACATGACACGCTATCCCTGCCTCAGCCTGGCCCTGGAAGCGGGCCGCAAGGGCGGCGCCTTCCCCGCCGTCCTCTGCGCCGCCGATGAGATCGCCGTTCAGCACTTCCTGGCCGGCCATCTCGGCTTCACAGACATCGCCCGCCTCATCGAAGGCGCCCTCTCCGCCCACACCGGTCCCGCCGACCCCTCTCTCGACGACATCCTCGCCGCCGACGCCTCAGCCCGCGCCTGGGCCGAGGACTGGGTCAAAGCCAAAACATAGCGTGATACCCAGAGGCAGCTTAGCGTAATGGACATCCTCTTCCAGACAATCCTCCCCTTCGTCGGCATCCTCATTGCCCTCATCGTCATCCACGAGCTCGGTCACTACTTCACCGCCAAACTCACCGGAGTCAAGGTACTGGAGGCCGGCATCGGCTACCCACCCCGCGTATGGGGCTTTACCTGGCGCGATACCATATACTCCATCAACTTGCTGCCCCTGGGCGGCTTCGTGCGCCTCCTTGGCGAAGAAGACCCCACGGACCCGCAGAGCCTCGCCTCTAAACCCCGCTGGATCCGACTCATCGTACTTGCCTCAGGCTCCGGCATGAACTTCATCCTACCAATCTTCCTCTTCGCCGCTATCTTCATCATCCCCCGCGACGTAAGCGTGGGCCTCACCCAGATTACATCGGTGGTGCAAGACGCGCCGGCATCGCAGGCGGAGCCGGTGAACGTCCCGGACGGCCTTGATCCGGACGAGGCCACCGGCCTGCGCGCCGGTGACGTTATCATCGCCGTCAACGGCAATGAAACACGCAACCCCGCCGAGGTTGGGCGGCAGATCCGGCTCAACCTGGGCAAGACGATAACGATGACCGTGCGCCGCGCCCTGGACACGGGGGAAGTGGCGTTCATCGACTATCGCATGGAGTCCCGCTGGGCCACGTCCGATATCGTCCATACCGTCGAGCCTGGCGATACCGTCAGCTCCGTCTCCAGCTTGCTGGGCATCCCCTGGCAATTCGTGCTCCAAGCTGCCGATATCGAGTACCGGTTGACCGAGGGCCAGCAACTTACTATCCGCGACGCTAATGGCACTATCGCCTACGAAGTACAGGACACCGACACCGTAGCCCTCGTGGCCCGCCGCCTCGGTGTCACAAGAGAGGCCGTCCGACTGGCCGCGGGCCTGCCCGACCCAGAAGCGCTCACCCCCGGTCAGGAGCTGCGCTTTACCCAGGGCCCAACCGGCATCACCATCGCTACCTGGAATCCCGCCTTCATCGAGACCGAGAGCTTCCTACCCTGGGAGGCCGTCTCCAAGGGCCTGACCGAATACGGCGATACGCTGGTCCTGTTCCGGAACGAGGTCGTCTCCTGGTTCAGTGGCGGCTCCAGCCCCCAGTTCGCCGGGCCCGTGGGCATCGCCCAGGCCACCGGCGAGATCGTCGACCAGTCAGGATGGATAGCCCTCCTGGAACTGGCCGCCCTCCTCTCCTTCAACCTCGGCATCATCAACATCCTGCCCCTACCCATGCTGGACGGCGGTCGTATCGCCTTTGTTGTATTGGAAATCATCCGCGGCGGCCGTAGGATCGCCCCCGAGAAGGAGGCGATAGTGCATTTAGTGGGCCTGGCGCTTATCATTAGCCTGGCAGTTGGCATCACTGTCCTCGACGTCCAACGCATCATCGGAGGAGAGAGCCTGTTCAGATGACCGTCGTCGAAGAGCACGTCCCGCTCAGCCCCAGGCGAATGTCCCGGCCCGTCCACGTCGGCGACGTCCAGGTCGGCGGCGACGCTCCCGTCGTCGTCCAGACCATGACCAACACCGATACCGCCGACGCCCAGTCCACCCTCAACCAGATCGCCCAAGTCGCCGATGACGGCGCCGAGATCGTCCGCATCGCCGTCCCCGATAAGGCGGCCGCCGCCGCCCTGCCGGAGATCGTGCGCGGCACAACCGCCCCCCTCATCGCCGACATCCACTTCGACTACCGGCTCGCCCTCGCCTCCATCAAGGCCGGCATCCACGGCCTCCGCCTCAACCCCGGCAACATCCGCGACGCCGACAAGGTCCGAGAGGTGGTGCGGGCCGCCCAGGAGCGCGGCATCCCCATCCGCATCGGCGTTAACGAAGGCTCCCTGCCACCCATACCCGCACTCGCCGACGATGAGTTGCCCCCGCCCAAACCGCGGCGCATGGTGGACGCCGCCCTATGGGAGATAGGCATCTTGGAGGAGATGGATTTCGAAGACATCAAGATCTCCCTTAAGGCGTTCGACGTCCCCACTATGGTTACCGCCTACCGCGAGATCGCCCAGCGCGTCCCTTATCCGCTGCACCTCGGCGTGACCGAGGCGGGTACACCAGGCGCCGGCTCCGTTCGCTCCGCCGTCGGCATCGGCCTCCTCCTCGCCGAGGGCATCGGCGACACCATCCGCGTCTCCCTCGCCGCCGACCCGGCCGAGGAGCTGCCCGTCGCCTGGAACATCCTCAGCTCCCTCAACATTCGGCAGCGCGGCGCCACTATCGTCGCCTGCCCCACCTGCGGCCGCATCGAAGTCGACCTTATCCCCCTCGCCAACCAGATCGAGGCCCACTTCCAGAAGCTGGGTAAGCCCATCACCGTCGCCGTCATGGGCTGCGTAGTCAACGGCCCCGGCGAGTCCCGCGACGCCGACATCGGCCTCGCAGCCGGCAAGGGCAAGGGTGCCATCTTCCGTAAGGGCGAAGTCGTACGCATCGTCCCCGAGGACCAGTTCCTGTCCGCGCTTGTCGAAGAGGGTCAGCGCGTCATCGCCGAGAAGTTCCCCGACGAGTCGCCTCCTCCTCCGACCGACGACCAAGACGCCATCATCCCCATGACCGCGGCCGAGCAGAGCACCCGTCCCGGCCGAACCGCCCGCCGCTAACCGATCCCCATCCATAGCGGCGAACGCCCTAAATGTGCCGCGCCCACCGTTAGCGCCGCTCTCCGCCTACCCATCAAGATACAAGATGCGACATCGCCCGCCGCTTGCCCATCCCTCTCCAAAGCGCCGAATGCCCTAAATCTGCCGCGCCCGCCGCTAACGCAACCCTCCCTCGGCTTTCGCTACTGCCCCACCCGCTCCAGGAAATCACCCACCGACGCTTCGTAGGCGGCGGGCCCCGCGTTCCAGCTCCGGACGTGACCCACGCCCGCGGCACGCACATAGGTCACGATATCAGGCCGCGCTTCCGCCAGAGCGTCGCTCGTCGCCACGGGCACCGTGGGGTCCGCGTCGCCGTGAAACAGGAGAATGGGGACGGCCAGCTCGTCGGCCCGTTTCAGGTAGTTCAACTCACCCCAGTCAACATCGAACCGGAAGCCCACGATTAGCTTACTGACCGTCGTGAGGATCCCGGGCACACCTCGCTCCTCCGCTTCTCGATCAAAAACCGCCCCGAAGTCCAGCATCGGCGCATCAAAGATGACGGCCCGTACGCGCTCAGCCAGCGGCGATTCGAATAGGAAGTTCGTGACGATAGCACCGCCCATGCTGTAGCCCACCAGCACCAACTCATCGGCTCCATGTTGGATCGCATAATCCGCCGCCGCCTCCAAGTCTCTCCACTCCGTCTGTCCGTATCGGTAGAAGCCGTCCGCGCTCGCCGGCGCCTCCACATCGTTCCGGTAGGTGATGACCAAGGAAGAAAACCCCAACCCGGCCACTGTGGGAAGCATACGCAGCGCCTCCCGCCGGTTGGCGCCCTTGCCGTGCACGAAGATGACCCAGGTATCCCGAGATCCGTCCACAAACCAGGCGGGAAGTTCGCCCAGCTCGGAGGTGATAACCACCTCCTCAAAGCCGATACCATGCGCCTGCTCGGGATCGCCGGGAAAGGCGAAGCTGTCCAGACGCGCCGGCTCCCCGATTTCTGGCGCCCCCTGTATGACCGAGAACTCACGCACCACCTGCTCGTCGTCTATCCTCACGATCGCGCCCACCTGCCCGTAGCCCCCCGCCCACTCCAACCCGAAGATGCCATCTTTCGTCCAGTCGCCGTCCTTGCTCGCCCTCTCCGTCGCGCGGAGCGTCACCTCGCCCTCCTCCAGGGCAGCCACCTGCAGGTCCAGCTGATCGGGATCGCGGTCCGGCTCCAGCGCTCCGGCCCTCAGCAGGTCCGAGATGTACCACCCACCCCCCACAACTCCCCCCAGCGCCAATAGCACAAACGCGGAGCTCGCCACGAGCGCGACCCTCCACCGCGCCAGCCGCGCCTTGACTCGAACCAGAACCGAATCACCTGAGGACTTCACTTGATCACACTCTCCGTCGAAGCTATTGAACCCCTTGCCCCCTGCGAGGGCAACGGGCGCACGATATGCTACGTCCCGCCCTGCCTCGTGTCAAACCTCCTCTCGCCTATGACCAAACGCCGGTTGGCCTCCGCCCCCTTGACCGCTACCCCTTCACACCCGACCCTATCCCCATGACCTTCGAGGCCCGCCTCTTCTTCGTTCTCCTCTTCTTCGCCCTCTGGGGGTTCCTGGGCTTCCTGCCCTGGTCGCTCGCCGCCGTCATCCGCCGCGGCCGCCTCGTACTACCGGCCCTGCCCCTGGCTGTCGCGGCATCCAGCCTCGCCGGCGTCCTTGTCCCCCTCCTCGGCGCCCGCGACCTGACCGGCTTCCTGGTGTCGATCGGTACCGCCTTCGCGGGCGGAGTCCTGGGGACTGTGGCGGGCGTTATGCTGGCCCGTCGCCTCAGCATCCGCTAGACTCGAACCGTGACCCCAGACCAAGCCCCTATCCACGCCCTCTCCACCATGTGGTCGCAGGGCCGCTTCCCCCACCACGACCGCGACTCCATGGTGCAGTTCGCGGAGGCCGCCTCCCGGCTCGGCTACCCCGCCGTGGAGATCAACTACGTGATCCCCCCCGAAGGCGTCGAGGAGCTGCTCGCCTCCAATCACGTCTCCATAACCTCCCTCCACTCGCCCACCCCACGTGTGAAAGACGGCAGCGGCCGCTGGTCGGACGCCCTAAACCTCGCCGCCCTGGACGATGAGGAGCGCGGCCAAGCCGTCCGTCTCGCCTCCACCACCATTGACCACGCCGTCCGCGCCGGCGCTCGCTACGTCGTCGTCCACCTGGGCGGCATAGAGACCGAAGGCAAGGACCGTATGTTCGACAGCGAACGCCAGCTGCGCCGCCTGTTCGACTCCGGCATCCGCGACGGCGACGAGGTGGATGACCTGCGCCGCTGGGCCCACGTTCAGCGTCTCGAAGGCGCCGTTCGAAACCTCCCCCAAGCTCGCCACTCCCTGGCCCAGATCGCCGAGCACGCCGCCGCCAAGGGTATCGCAATAGGCCTCGAGAACCGCTTCCACTACCACGAGTTCCCCGCCGTGGACGAATTGCCGGAGCTCCTCGAAGGCTACCCGCCAAACGTCGCCGGCTTCTGGCTGGACGTCGGCCACGCGGAAGTGCTGGACCGCCTCGGCCTTGTGCCCAAAAACCGCTGGCTGGACGAGCTGGGCGAACGCTGCCTCGGCGCACACGTCCACGATGTCGACGGCCTCGCCGACCACCGCGCCCCCGGCCTCGGGGATGTCGACTGGTCCTACATCGCCCGCGGCCTGCCCCCGGACGCCCCCCGCGTCTTCGAGATCAACCAGAAACAGCCGGAGGAGGCCGTCGCCGCCGCCATCCCCTTCCTGCGGGAACGCGGCGTCCTCTGACCCCGAGTCCTCAGGCGACGTACCGCCGCAGCGCCTCCGCGTCTCGTATCAGGAAGCGTCGCCCCTCACGAGCGATGACCCCCCGCCGTCGCAGCGTCGACAGGTGCCGGTTCACGCTCTCCCGCGTCACCCCAACCATGTTCGCCAGCCCCTCCTGGGTCAGGGGCAGGTCCAGCAGCGTCCCCTCCGGCCGCCGCACCCCGTGAGCGGCCGCCAGCTCCAGCAGTTTCTTCGCCACACGCCCACCCACGTCCAGGAACGCCAGGTCCCCCGCCATCTCGTCCGCCTCGCGCAGACGCTGCGCCACCGCCGCCAGCACCGCCATCGCCGATTGCGGCCGCGATTTGAGGACGGCAGTGAAGTCCGCCCGGCCCAGGACCAGCGTCGCCGTCTCCCGCAGCGCCGTGGCGCTGGCCGACCGTGGTCCGCCGTCCAGAAGCGCCATATCCCCGAAGAAGTCGCCCGCGCCTAACACGGCCAGCGTCAGGTCCGCCCCCTGCGGGCTGGGCAAGTAGATGCGAACCGAGCCCTCCTCGATGATGAACAGCGACTCTCCCCGTTCGTCCTTGTCGAAAATCGCCTCGCCGCGACCGAAGCGGCGACGATTGGCCGCCGCCGCCAGCGCCCGCCTGTCCGTCACCGTCAGCGCCGCCAGAAACGGCACCCGCCGCAGGAGATCGCCTGCCCGGGTCATGCCGCCCCCTCAGAGATTTCGCGTTTCATGCCGAAAGTGTGACCTGGATCACAGCGCCGCTCCTCCGCGGTATGTATCATCGCGCACAGATGATCGGTGCTCAACCGATCCGATGTCAAGCGGGGCGTCCTCCTACTGCCCCAGCCGATCAGGCAGGCACACCCTCTCGCCTGGGGCGCCCCGACTAAGTCGGGGTCCCTGGTCGGTCTGGGCAGAGCGGAGGACGCCCTTTGGCCTTGACTGCGCCGTCGCAATCTGGCACCCTGAGCGGGGCCGGCCACCGAACCCACCAGGACGCCCCCCATGAACGACATCGCCCTACTCGACGCCACCGCCCAGGCAGATCTCGTCCGCACCCGGCAGGTCAAGCCCATCGAGCTCGTGGACGCCGCAATCGAGCGCATCGAGCGCCTCAACCCCGCACTCAACGCCGTCATCACCCCAATGTACGACGAGGCCCGCAAGGCCGCCTCCGGCCCCCTGCCGGACGGCCCCTTCACCGGTGTCCCCTTCCTCCTCAAAGACCTGGTGGCCGAGTACGCCGGCGTCCGCATGGCCGAAGGCTCGAGCTTCTTGAGCGATTACGTGTCTGACCACGACACGGAGATCGTGGCCCGCTACAAGCGCGCCGGTCTCATCATTCTCGGAAAGACCAACGCGCCGGAGTTCGGTCTCCTCCCCACCACCGAGCCCCGCCTCTTCGGCCCAACCCATAACCCCTGGGACACCGGCCGCACCCCCGGCGGCTCCAGCGGCGGTTCCGCGGCCGCCGTGGCCGCCGGCATCGTTCCCATGGCCCACGGCGGCGATGGTGGCGGCTCCATCCGCATCCCCGCCTCCTGCTGTGGCATCTTCGGCCTCAAGCCCACCCGCGCCCGCAACCCTCTGGGCCCCGATCTGGGTGAGGACTGGGGCGGTCTGGTCGTCCAGCACGCCCTCACACGCTCCGTACGCGACAGCGCCGCCCTCCTCGACGCCACCTCCGGCCCCGACCTTGGCGACCCCTACTGGGCGCCGCCCCCGGAGCGACCCTTCATCGAAGAAGTCGGCGCCGATCCTGGAAAGCTGCGCATCGCCTTCACCGCCCAGGCCCCCGCCGGCACGCCCGTCCACCCCGACTGCGTCGCCGCCGTCGAGGACGCCGCCGCCCTCTGCGCTGACCTCGGCCACGACGTCGTCGAGGCCGCAATCACCATCCCCCCGGAGCAACTCACCCAGGCCGTCATCAGCGTCATCGCCGGTTCGGGTACCGCCGCCACCATCGACGGCTGGGCCCGTCGCCTCGGCCGCACCCCCGCGCCCGAGCACTTCGAGCCCTTTACCTGGGGCCTCTACCAGGTGGGCCGCATGCAGAAAGCCTCCGACTACGTCCTGGGCATCCAGGGTCTCCACCGGCTGAGCCGTGATATCGCCCGCTTCTTCGTCGATCACGACATCTGGCTCACACCTACCCTGGGCGAGCCACCCCTCCCCCTCGGCAGCTTCGACCCCACTCCGGAAAACCCCCTCCAGCCGTACATGCGGGCGCCCATCTTCGTGGCCTTTACCGCCATCTGCAACGCCACCGGCCAGCCCGCCGTATCCGTCCCCCTCTACTGGAACGACGATGGCCTCCCCATCGGCGCCCACTTCGTCGCCCCCTTCGGCGACGAGGCCACCCTCTTCCGCCTCGCCGCCCAGCTCGAGCAGGCCCGCCCCTGGGCCGACCGCCGCCCGCCCGTCTCCGCCACCGCCGTCTCCGCCTGAGACCCCTGATCACCCCACCCGCAGACTCGCCTCGTTTAGCGCTTAGGTGGCCCTTCTCCCGATAACGTCGTAGAATTCGGTCATCATGCCCAGACGCTACTCCATGGCCAACCGCGCCAAGCTCACCGAGCGCACCCGCGCAGCCATCGAGCTGGCCCTCGTTAGACTCCTCGCAACCGAGCCGTATGACGCCATCAGCATGTCCGAGATCGCCGACGAAGCTAACGTCTCAGTGCGCACAGTGCAGCGACGCTTCCGCACCAAAGACGATCTTCTGGCTGCTTCCGTTCGCTATCCGGCCGAGGCGCTCTCCGCAGAGCTATCCAAACGCCCACCTGGACCGTCCGCCCGGGAGGACATGCAAACCCTCGTCGCTGCCCTATTCGCCATCTACAGCCGCCATCGACCCGAGATGTGGGCCACCTACACTCGCTCCGCCCAGGTGCCGCAGCTGATGCGGGCGCAACTCATAGGGGGAGCAGCATGGTTTTCTGCCGTCGAAGCATTCATGGCGCGCTGGTCGGACCGCTGCGCCATCGACCCGCTGCTGGCCAAGCGGGCCATCGTCGCGCTCACCAGCTATCCGGCTTGGCGCGGCCTCGCCGGAGCGGCCGGCTTCGGTTCTCCTGAAGCCGAAACCTTTGTCACCAAGCTGCTATACGAGTTCATCTTCGAGCCGCGTGAGGCGCCCTAGCCCAGGAAACTATCTTCGCCGATACGGCGGTTTCGAGGCCACCCTCTTCCGCCTCGCCGCACAGCTCGAGCAGGCCCGCCCCTGGGCCGACCGCCTCCCGCCCGTCTCCGCGACGGCGGTATCAGCCTGAGGCCGCAACGCGGATCAGACCACTAGCCTTCCGCCTTCACCAGCACCTGGCCGTCCTCCACCCGCACCTCATACGAGGGCACGTCGCGACGCAGGAACGCCGGGATGAGGCCGGACATCACCCGCAGCCAGGCCGGCTCCTGCACCCAGCGCACGAGCTTGCCGGACGTCACATTAAACTGCGAGCCGTGCCAGGGGCAGGTAAGCGTCTCACCCTCCAGCGTCCCCTTCCCCAGCGGCGCCCGCAGGTGCGTGCACCGGCCTCCGATCGCGTAACACCCACTCTCCGACACCCGCGCCAGCGCGATCTCCCTACCGTCCAACTTGAACTGGCGCGCCTCCCCCACCGGCACCTCGTCCAGCCTGCAAACCGGAACGAATTCCGCCATCGCTCTCCCTCCTTCCGGTGACCCTGCCTTTCGAGGCCCCATTATACGAGGAATTCCCACTCCTTGGCGCGACTGGTGCGCCCCACCCGGCCAGCCGACGCCGTTCTCACGCGATCTCGCTTCATCAGGCCCGCACTAACGAAAAGTAGGTACGAATATACCTAGCATCAGCCATGCCCTAGCTCTTCCCCTGCGCACATACTTCACATTGGCCTGGAGGGCCGCCCGCTGCCGCTGCTCAGCAGCGAGGCCCTCTGAGCCCAACGGCCAGAGTCGACGGACACGGCAAAGATAAGGGGTACAGAGAATGGAGAGAGGAAGGAGCGATGACGAAGGTCAGTAAGGGAGTGCCGAAGCCGGATACCAAGCCCGTGGCGACCGCGAACCCCGAGTCACGGAAACGAGAGACCGTGGAGAGAGGACAGTCATGAATACGCAGAGTAATCTCAGCCAAGATGAGGTCGAGAACCTCGTCAGGCGCTCGTACCAGTACGTCGCCCTGTACAACACGTTGTTCAACTTCGCTTTGAACGAGAAGAACCCGTTCTGCAGCGGCGGATGGAACAAGACCTACAAGGCACAAGGGCTGATGGATGCCTCGGTACGCGCCGTTCCGCGACCGAACAACGACTCGCTCTACATCTTTTCGATGCTGGACTTGCGTGTGGAGCCGATGATCGTCCACTACCCGGCGTTCAGTTCCAGGGACGTCTCCCTCGAGACCTCCGCCCTCGATCACTACGTGAACATTCCGCTGGCGACCTCGAAGGGTGATTTCAAGAAGCCGACCACGATGCTCTTCTACTCGGCCCGCACCGCTGGCTACTCAGGCCAGTCCGTTCCCGGTGTAGACACGATCATCGAGATGTCCGGGGACTTTGCCATTGCGTTCTTGCGAGTCATGCCTGAGGCGGCGGACCCGGAGAAGTTCAAGGAGAACATGGCAGCGATCCATAAAGTGAAGCTGCAAACATTGTCGGAGTTCGAGGGAAGCGCCTCGAAGCCGGCGGCCAAGGTCGTGTTCCCGCCCTATTCAGATGCCTCCGATACCTTCACCAACCACTTCCTGCCGGTCGTGCAGTTCGTCTTCAACTACACCACCTTCGACCCCAACAACGAGACGGATCAGGCGGCGCTGGCTGCGCTCAAGCCGCTCGGCGTCGAGCCGGGCAAGGAGTACGACGCAGACCAGATCCCTCAGATCGACGGCAAGCAGTTCGGGGCAGTAGCGGGCGAGGTCGCAAAGCAGCAGCTAACGATCTGGAGCGACCCCCAAAAGGCCGCCCCCTTCCTCCAAAAGCTATTCCAGCCGAAGGGGCACATGGACATCGACACCATGGTTTTGCAGTCGGTTGTGGGCCCGCTGGGCCAGCCAGCCGACCAAGCGATGTATCCCGGTATCACGACAAGCGACGGCAAGCCGATGAACGCACAGCACGACTATGTGATCCGGATGAAGAAGGATGAGATTCCTCCCTATACCGCGTTCTGGTCTGCGACGCTCTACGACTCCGCGCACGGCTTCTTCATCCCGAACAAGGAGAAGAAGTACAGCGTCGGTCAGAACAGCGGGATGAAGCTGGACGCGTCCGGCGGCATCGAGATCCACATCGCGGCCGCGCAACCGCAGGGCGTGCCGGCGGAGAACTGGCTGCCGATCACTCGCGAGGATCTAGGCCTGGATGTCATCATGCGCGTCTACGTGCCTGATCTAGAGAAAATGAAAACCTGGAAGGCACCGAAGGCCGAGAAGGTCAGCTAGCCCGCTCACACCTGCATCCAGGACGTCCGGCCCGCCGCCGCGATTGTGCGCCTGATGGACCAGAGGGCCGCTTTCATCGCGGGCAGTACCCCAGACTCCGGAGCACGGTATCTACTGCCGAGTGAACCGGTGAATAGCCTATAACTGAACGCGTTTCGCTCACGGTCGAGCTATGTGGAGCACGGCGTTTAGTCAGGGTGCTTGGGAAGCAGATGCCCTACCACCCCTGCCACCTCCCCCTGCCACCTCTCGCCCCATCGCCGTACCATCGCCGTGGACACCCCCTCCGGGCGTTCTCGCACCTTAACAACACACCGCGTCCTCCTCAGGAGGGCGTTCTGCCCATCCGTTGACAGACCGCCGGGCGGCGCCCACCGTGTCACCCGCCCCTTGACCGCCGGGCCGCACCCCCTCCCCCTATCTGACGCCCGCATCCCGCAACCCAAAACGACCAAACATTTCGCACGCGCCCCTATCTGAAACCCGCCCTAAAACGCAACCTTCGTAGAAAACGACCAAACACCAGATACAAACGCCCCAGAACGACCAAACGGCTCTTCCTGGGTTCTCGGTTCTAGGTTCTCGGCTCTCGTACCCTTGACCCTCCGCCCTCCCCTCCCGCACCATAGGCTCACCATGCGCATGTCCCAACTCTTCGGCAAGACCCTCCGTCAGGACCCCGCGGAGGCGGAGACCCCCTCCCACCGCCTCCTCCTCCGCGCCGGCCTCGTCCACCAGGTCGCCGCCGGCATCTACGCCTTCCTCCCCCTCGCCTGGCGCGCCCTCCACAACGTCGAACGCATCATCCGCGAAGAGATGGACGCCGCTGGCGGCCAGGAGCTCATGCTGCCCGCCATCCATCCCATCGAGCTCTGGCAGGCCTCCGGCCGCGACCAGACCATGAAGGACATCCTCTTCCGCTTCTCCGACAAGCGCGACCGCGAGTTCGTCCTCGGCCCCACCCACGAAGAGGTCATCGTCGAGCTCTTCAAGCGCAACGTCCACTCCTACCGCGACCTCCCCCTCCTCGTCTACCAGATACAGCAGAAGTTCCGCGACGAACCCCGACCCCGCGGCGGCCTCATCCGCCTCCGTCAGTTCACCATGAAAGACCTCTACTCCTTCGACACCGACTTCGACGGCCTCGACGTCTCCTACCGCAAGATGTACGAGGCCTACACCCGCATCTTCGACCGCTGCGGCGTCCCCACGGTGCCCGCCCTCGCCGACTCCGGCGCCATGGGCGGCCGCGAAACCCACGAGTTCATCTACCTCACCCAATACGGCGAGGAATCCTGCCTCCTTTGCCCCAAGTGCGGATACGCCGCCAACGCGGAGGTCGCCGCCTTCGTCAAGGAGCCCGCCCACAACGCCGAGGAGCCCAAGCCGGTCGAGGAGATACCCACCCCCGGCCTCTACACCATCCAGGCCCTCGCCGACCACCTCGGCCTCCCCACCTCCAAGACCTGCAAGGCCGTCTTCTACTCCACGGATGGCGAACCCGTATTCGTCGCAATTCGCGGCGACATGGACGTGAACGAGTCGAAGCTCCGTCAGGCCTTGGGCACCATCGACCTTCACTACATGAGCGAAGATGAGGTGGCCGCCGCCGGCTTCGTCCCCGGCTCCGCCGGCGCCGTCGGCATCAATGAGCGCCTGCCCGCCGCACGGCGGGTTCGCATCATCGCCGACGACCTCCTGCCGCAGGAGGTCAACCTCGTCGCCGGCGCCAACAAACCGGACGCCCACCTGCTGAACGTCAACTACGGCCGCGACTGGCAGGCGGACACTGTCGCAGATATCGCCCTCGCGGCGGCAGGCTCACTCTGCGCCGCGCCCAGCGATGGGGAGTCCCGGTGCCGCACACCCATGGACCTGCGACGCGGCATAGAGATGGGCCAAGTCTTCAAGCTGGGCACCTTCTACGCGGAGAAGCTGGGCGCTACCTACCTGGACGCCGAGGGCAAGCAGCGCCCCGCAGTAATGGGCAGCTACGGCATCGGCACTGAGCGCCTGCTCGCCGCCATTATCGAGGCCAACCACGACGAGCGAGGCATCATCTGGCCGACGGAGATCGCCCCCTTCCAGGTTCATCTCGTCGCTCTCCAGCCGGAGCGGCAGGAGGTTCGTTCCGCCGCCGAGAAGCTGTACGACAGCCTCCAGTCGAACGGGCTCGCGGTGCTCTACGACGACCGCGAGGAGACACCCGGCGTCAAGTTCAACGACGCCGACCTACTGGGCACGCCGCTGCGCGTCACGGTCAGCCCCAGAACCCTGGAGAAGGGATCGCTGGAGGTCAAGCGCCGCTCGGAGAAGGAGAGCGAATTGGTGCCGCTGGACGGCGCGCTGTCCCTGATTAGATCAGCAATTAGCCGCTAATCCTACCCCAATCACTGCTTGCGATGCCTCCCTGAAAGTGCTATAGTTCTGTCGGAATAGCGCTCTTTGTAAGAGTGGGTGGTGACCCACTTTTTTTTGGCCCCGCGAACAGCGGATGAGGGAGGTCGATAGGCCGTGAAGAGCGAGTTTATGATAGCGATCACGCAACTCGCTGCGGAGAAAAACCTGCCCAGGGAGGTTATCCTGGAGGCCATGGAGGCTGCCCTCGTCTCCGCCTACAAAAAAGACAGCGACCTCCAAGGCAACATAGTCGTACGCATCGACCGTGAGACCGGCGAGCATCGCGTCTTCCAGGAGCAAACGGTGGTGGCCGAGGTAGAAGATGACAAGGCCGATATCTCCATCCAGGACGCCAAGAAGATCAAACCGGACGCCACAATTGACGATGTCATCTCCACAGAAGTGCATCCATCCCACGCCGGCCGCATCGCCGCTCAGACGGCCAAGCAAGTCGTCCTCCAGCGCCTGCGGGAGGCGGAGCGAGAGATGGTGTTCGAGGAGTTCTCGAACCGCGAAGGGGACATCGTGTCCGGCCTCGTCCAGCGGATCGAACCAAATCACATCGTAGTCGACCTTGGCAAGACGGAGGCGATCTTGCCGGTGCCGGAGCAGGTGCGGACGGAGCACTACCGACCCGGCCAGCGACTGAAGTTCTACCTGTTGGAGGTGCACCGCTCCCTGAGAGGCCCCCAGCTCATCCTCTCTCGAACGCACAAGAATCTCCTTCGACGCCTGTTCGAGCTTGAGGTACCCGAGATACACAAAGGCGTAGTGGAGATCAGGTCCATCGCCCGCGAGGCCGGCTATCGCAGTAAGGTCGCGGTGACCGCCCAGCAGGAAGGCGTCGACCCTGTCGGTTCCTGCGTTGGCCTGCGCGGCATCCGTATCCAGAACATCGTGAACGAACTCAGCGGCGAGCGGATCGACGTCGTTCAGTGGGACCAGGACCCGACCCGCTGCGTTGCCAATGCGCTCAGCCCGGCCCAGGTACTCAGCGTACAGATCAACGAGGAGAGCAATACGGCCTCCGTAGTCGTCCCCGACCGTCAGCTCTCCCTGGCGATCGGCAGAGAGGGTCAGAACGCACGCTTGGCGGCAAAGCTGACTGGCTGGCGAATCGACATTAAGCCGGAATCCGCCATGCAGGAGGTGCTGGCAGCCGCTTCGGCCTCTGCTCAGCCGTCGGCTTCTCCGCCGCCGCAGTCCCCCGCGCCGGAGCGTGCGGAACAGCCCTGGATGGAGGCCATCGCGGAAGAGGAGCCGACGACGACGGAGCCTGCGGCAGAGCCTGCCGCAGAGGAGGAGGAAGCGCCCGCGGCGAAGGCCGAAGAGGCTGCTCCAGGGGCGATCCGCTTTGCGGAAGAGGTGCTCGTCCGCAGCCCCGAGGACAGCAACGAGGGTGGCAGCAAGAAGCGAAAGAAGAGCAAGAAGGCTGAACGCAAACCCGAAGGGGCGCAGGCCAAGGCGAAAAAGACCAAGCGGGCCCGACGTCCCATCGTGGAGGACGACGAGGATGACGATCTAGAAGAGTTTGACGTCTAACCCTATGAGTGCAGTGAAAATGCAACCTCGGCCAAGGCACGTACCACAGCGCACCTGCGTAAGCTGCGGTTCCACAACCGCCAAGCGGGAGCTGATCCGCCTGGTACGCTCCCCCAGCGGCGTGGTGGAGCCCGACCCGACCGGGAAGCGGCCGGGCCGCGGCGCCTACCTCTGCGAAAACTCCGAATGCTGGGACCGCGCCGTTAGGAAGGGGCGGCTGGAGAGCGCGCTTCGGGCTACGCTCTCCAGCGATGCCCGTGAGGCCCTACTCCAGTACGGAGCGGAGAGCCTGGGATCCGAGGCTTCATGAGCGCTCAACAGGCAGCCAACCCCCCGGAGACGGGCGCATCGGCTAAGACGATCGATATCCCTGCCACCGTGGTCGTCCGCGACCTCGCCGAACTCCTGAACACGTCTGCGATAGAGGTAATCAAGGAGCTCATGAAGAACGGCGTCATGGCCGCCATCAACCAGAGCGTGGACTACGACGCGGCCGCAAAGGTGGCCAGCGGGCTAGGGTACGAGCCTCACCTCCAGACAGAGGAAGAGATCACCGTCGAGCGCAAAGAAATTGAGGAGGACGCCAGTAAGCTAAAGCCCAGGGCACCCGTCGTAACCGTCATGGGCCACGTCGACCACGGCAAGACGAGCATTCTGGACGCCATTCGTGAGACCAACGTAACGAAAAAGGAGGCTGGCGGCATCACCCAGCACATCGGCGCCTACCAGGTAGAGATTGAGGGCAAGAAGATCACCTTCGTGGACACGCCGGGGCACGAGGCGTTCACGGCCATGCGCGCCCGCGGCGCCAGAGCCACTGACATCGCCGTCCTGGTCGTGGCTGCGGACGATGGCGTGATGCCCCAGACGCTGGAGGCGATCGACCACGCCAAGGCCGCTGACGTGCCTATAATAGTCGCCATCAACAAGATCGACCTGCCGGACGCCAATCCTGACCGCGCCAAGCAGCAACTGTCGGAGCGCGATGTCATAATCGAAGAGTGGGGCGGCGATGTCATCGCCGTGCCCGTATCGGCTAAGACAGGCGCAGGGCTGAAGGACCTGCTGGAGCACATCCTTCTGGTCGCCGAAGTATCTGAGCTCAAGGCGGACCCGGACCGTCTAGCCGAAGGCACCATCATCGAGTCGGAACTCGACCCCTCCCGCGGACCAATGGCCACCACCATCGTACGGACGGGGACGCTCAAGATTGGCGAAATTGTCATCGCCGGCGACACCTGGGGCCGGGTCAAGGCGATGTTTGATGACAAAGGCCAGCGGCTAAAGACCGCGGGGCCCGCGACGCCGGTGAAGATCATGGGCTTGTCCGAGGTCCCCCGCGCCGGTGACACCCTCACAGCCGTCAAGGACGAGCGTACCGCCCGCGAGGAGATGGCGGCGCGAGAACGGGAGCGTACGGCCGTTGCCCAGCACACCACTACGCTGGAGGCGTTCTCCAGTGACATCTCCGCCGGCCGGGCGAAGGAACTGGACATCGTCCTTAAGGCCGATGTCCAGGGCAGCCTGGAGGCCGTTCAGCAAGCGCTGGAAGGGTTGAGCTCGGACCGCGCTCGCGTAAAGGTGCTGCACACCGCCACAGGGAAGATCAGCGAATCCGACGTCATGCTCGCCCGCGCATCAGAGGGCATCGTCGTCGGTTTCAACGTCCGCTCAGAGCCTGGCGCAGTTCGAATCTCGGAGGCGGAAAGCGTGGACATCCGCCACTACGACATCATCTACAAGCTCACCGAGGACATCGAGAACGCCCTCAAGGGTATCATGGAACCCATCATCGAGGAGATCGTGGACGGCCACGCCGAGGTACGGGCGATATTCCGTGTTCGCGGCAGCCGCATCGCCGGGTGTATGGTGACAGACGGTGTCGTTCGGCGCAACTCCCAGGCACGAGTCAAGCGCGGCGAGGAAGTTTTGCGGGAGTCACGCGTATCCAGCCTGCGCCGCTTCAAGGATGACGCCCGCGAGGTGCAAGCAGGAGTGGAATGCGGCATTGGTGTAGAGGGCTTCGGCGAGTTCCAAGAGGGGGACGTGATCGAGGCATTCCACACTGAGACGAAGGACTAACCCCTGCCGGTTCCAGAATAGAGAGACATCTGTGAGCCGACGCCTGCAACGACTGAACGTCCTCCTGCAGCAGGAGATCAGCGAGCTCATCCGGCGCGAGCTCCGCGACCCCCGGCTGGCGGAGATCGTCACGCTCACGCGGGTAAGCACCTCGCCTGACCTGGCGGCAGCCACCGTCTACGTGAGCATAATGGGCAGTGACGATGAAAAGGCCGCAACTATCAAGGCGCTAGTCCACGCCGCCCCCTTCGTCCGACGGCAGCTAATGGGCCGTCTTTCGATTAGGCGGACGCCGGACATTCAGTTCATCTTGGACGAGTCGATGGAGAAGGCGGCCCACGTGCTGGATCTGATGCAACACTTGCCGGGAACGCACCCTGAGGCATGACCCCGCGCGGCATTCTCAACGTAGACAAGCCGGAGGGCATCACCTCGTTCGAAGTCGTCGCCCGGGTGCGCAAGCTATCAGCGGTAAATAAGGTGGGCCACGCGGGCACGCTGGATCCCCTGGCGACAGGCGTGCTGCTGGTCTGCCTGAGCAATGCCACACGAGTGACCGAGTACCTCATGGAGCTGCCTAAGACCTACCGTGGCAGCGTCCGCCTTGGCGTGGCTACCGATACCTTCGACGCTACCGGAGTGACGGTGTTCGAAGGAGACGCGGGAGCCGTAGACGAGACCAAGCTGAAAGCGGCCCTGGAGGTTCTGGAGCGCCGGGAGGAGCAGACCCCGCCCAGCTACAGCGCCGTCAAGGTCGGGGGTACGCCCGCATACCGCTTGGCCCGGGCCGGCAGGCCGGTGAGCCTGCGCCCGCGTAAGGCGAACATCGAACGGATCGACCTCCTCTCGTTCGAGCCTCCCCTTGTGGAGCTTGAGATACGCTGTGGGAAAGGAACGTACATCCGATCCCTGGCCGACGACTTGGGGCGGCTCCTAGGTTGCGGCGCCCACCTGGCAGCCCTTCGGCGCACGGCCGTTGGCCTGTTCCACGTTGACGATGCCTTCTCCATCAACAGGCTGGAGACAGCATTCAAGGACGGAAGCTGGCAGGAGCTTCTGCTACCGTTGGACTACGGCTTAGGCCACTATCCGGCCGTCTATCTGGAGATGGAGGCGGAGAAGGACATTCGGCACGGCTGTCCCCTGGAGATGGAATCACCCCCATTCCAGCGCCTGCAAGACGCCCAGGATGGTCAGCGCTGCCGCGCATATGCGGAGGACGGGTCGTTCGTAGGGATCCTTTGCTACGATGCCGAATCCCACCGCTGGAAACCTCAAAAAGTATTCATATCTAGCCACCTGACGGCATAGCCAAGTTGGAATTTGGTATTCGGCCCCTATTTGGGGCGGAATCCCCCTTGACAACCCCCTGAAAAGCCGTATGCTTGGCCATCAGAACGGAAGGGTATGTATTCAGCCCAGTAAGGGGGTTTTGATATGCAGGCTTATTGCCTCAAGTGCCGCACCAAGAGGGAGATGCGCAACGCTCAGAAGGTCACCCTCAAGAACGGGCGTCCAGCTACTAAGGGTACCTGCCCAGTCTGCAACACCAACATGTACCGGATCGGCGCGGGGAGCTAGCTCCCCGCCGGCCCCCTCGCGCTCCCGTTTAGCGAAGCTCCCCCCACCACGGCAAGGCCGCAGATCTCGCCCCACTAGGAGAGCGGACCAATTGCCCGCTCCGGAACCGCGCAGCGACTGTGCCAGGCCAGCCAATGCTGGCCTGGCTTTTCTTTGAGGATGAGCCTTTCCACTTCTTGCTGTAGAATGGCTTTGGGCAGGTCAATAGGCACCAGCCGGAGGAGAGATGACGAGCACTCGAAAGTCGCAGCGAACCACCAGAAGGAGACAACATTTGGGAAAGATCAACGTCGCCATCATCGGCGTCGGCAATTGCGCTTCCTCTCTAGTGCAAGGAATCCACTTCTACCGTGCGGTGGACAACAATGCAAGCGTGCCTGGCTTGATGCACGCCAGCCTCGGCGGCTACCACATCAGTGACATTGAGTTCGTCGCTGCGTTCGACGTGGACCGCAACAAGGTTGGCAAGGACCTCTCGGAAGCCATCTACGCGCCGCCGAACAACACATACAAGTTCGCGGACGTCCCCAACCTAAATGTGCCGGTATCACGTGGCATGACCCACGATGGGATCGGCAAATACCTGTCGTCAGTAGTGCACAAGGCTAGCGGCCCAACATCTGACATTGTGAAAGTCCTCCGCGACTCGGGCACCCAAGTGGTCGTGAGCTACCTGCCGGTGGGAAGCGAAGAGGGCACCAAGTGGTACGTAGAGCAGGTGTTGCAGGCCGGCTGCGCCATGATCAACTGCATCCCAGTATTCATCGCCCGCGAGCAGTACTGGCAAAAGCGGTTTGAAGAGAAAGGCCTGCCCATCGTCGGCGACGACATCAAGTCCCAAGTAGGCGCCACCATCCTTCATCGTGTGCTCACCCGCCTGTTCGTGGAGCGTGGAGTGCGGCTGGACCGTACCTATCAGCTTAACTTCGGCGGCAACACGGACTTCTTGAACATGCTGGAGCGGGAGCGCCTCATGTCCAAGAAGATCTCTAAGACCAGCGCCGTCACTTCCCAGCTTGACCATCAAATCCCTGAAGGAGATATCCACATAGGTCCCAGCGATTACGTGCCCTGGCTCCACGACCGTAAGTGGTGCTACATCCGCATGGAAGGAACCAGCTTCGGCGAGGTGCCGCTGAGCCTGGAGGCGAAGCTGGAGGTCTGGGACAGCCCCAACTCCGCAGGCGTAGTCATCGACGCAATTCGTTGCTGCAAGCTCGCCCTGGACCGGGGGATATCGGGCGCTCTCACAGGACCCAGCTCCTACTTCATGAAGTCGCCCCCCAAGCAGTTCACGGACGAGCAGGCGCGCATCCTCACTGAGGAGTTCATTCAGACTAGCAACGGCTCCCCCCGATCGGAGTAGAGGAGGCCTGACGGATCCGCGGGTCTCATGTGGAAGTACACCCTCTTCCTGATTGCGATTCACACCATTGGACGCCTGCCTCTCGGGGTGGGCTACGCGGCTGCCGAAGTGGTGGGGCGGCTGGCATACCGGCTCTCCCCGGGCTCTCGGCGTAACGTTATCAACAACCTGCGCCACGTTATGGGCAAGGACGCGCCTGATAAAGAGGTGCGTGCCGCCGCCCGCGCGATCTTCATCAACATCGCTAAGTATTATGTCGATTTAGTGCGGATGCCCCACATGGACCTAGACGATTTCTTCCGGCGGCGATTGCGCTATTTCGGGTTGGACGAATACTTACTGCCCGCAGTAGCAGCGGGGAAAGGGGTTATCGTGCTAAGCGTCCACCTGGGCAATCCGGAGCTGGCAGTCCAGGGAATGCTGCCCAGAGGCGTGAAGGTATTCGCCCTCACGGAGCCGTTGCAGCCGCCCAGGCTCCACCGGCTGGTGGACTCCCTGCGCGCCTCGAAGGGTCACAGGTTCGCACCGGTCGGCTTCGCTGGGGTTAAGCGCGCCCTCCAAACCCTGCGCGAGGGTGGCGTCATCGCCCTAATGGGGGACCGCGACATCGAAGGGCCCAGGGCCAGCCTCCCGTTTTTCGGTGAGGAGACGATGATGCCTACCGGGCCGATCGAGATGGCGCTGCGCACCGGGGCGACCGTCATCCCCTCCTTCTGCCTCCGCACCAAACAGGGCGGTATCGACGCTTACCTCGAGGAGCCGCTGGAGCTGGAGCGAACCGGCGACATGGAAAGAGACGCCCGAACCAATGCCCAACGCTTCCTCTCCCTGTTTGAACGCCGCCTGCGGGAGCACCCCGACCAATGGGTAGTGCTGGAGTCGATCTGGGACGGAGTGCCGGTGCAGCCAGAGCCACCACCGGTAGCCGTGGGGGAAGAGGCTTGAGCGACGCCCAGCGGCCCGGCAAGGCTGATCTCCATGTTCACACAGCCATCAGCGATGGCATGGCCTCGCCGCGTCAGGTCGTGGAGTACGTGGAAGCGGAAACCGATCTCGACATCATCGCCATCACCGACCATGACGACCTGCGCGGCGCTATGGAGACTCGAGAAGCATGGGCCCGTGGGAGCTATCGCTTCCAGGTTGTTCTCGGCATGGAGGTCACTGCGATCGAAGGTCACATCCTTGCCTTGTTCGTGGAGGAGCCGCTACCCTCCTTGAGGCCCGTGGAGGAGGTGCTGGATGCAGTGCATCGCCAGGGCGGCCTCGCCATCGCCGCTCACCCGTTGAGCTGGCTCACCCGCTCCCTGGGCCGGAGGGCGCTGGAGCGCATCGCCGCCACCAAGCTGGATAACGTCTACCTAGACGGACTGGAGACGGCCAACCAAGCTCCGGGAGCGCGGATAGGACTCAAGAAGGCGGCCGCGCTCAACCGGGAGCGCTACCACCTAGCCGAGGTGGGCGGCAGCGATGCCCACTTCCTGAGGGCGATCGGCAGCGCCTATACGGAGTACCCCGGCCGCACCGTGGAGGAGCTACGGCTCAGCGTATTGGAGCGTACCTGCCGCGGCATCAACGGACGCCACCCGACGTTGATGGAGATCGGGCCCTTGCAGATACTGCGGCAGACCTGGCGAGGCCTCATGGTGACACCGCGAACGATGGGCTGGGAAGCCACCGCCAGCAGCTTCGTCAAGCGTATCTTCTCGATACGATGAAGATCGCCCTCGTCAGCCCCTATGACTGGGCCGTGCCCGGCGGAGTCAACAGCCACGTTAGACCCCTAGCCGCTCAGTTCATCCGCTCCGGTCACGAGGTGCGGATCATCGCTCCCTCCTCGCGCCGTTTGTCCAACGACTGCGACTACCTAACGGTAATCGGCGAGCACGTCATCGGCCTGCCGGCCAGCGGCTCCGTGGCGAACGTCTGCCTCTCCTTCAACCTGGGACCTCGCGTCAAGCGCCTGCTGGAACGCGAAGGGTTCGATATCGTCCACATGCACGAGCCGTTCATGCCCCTACTGCCGTTCCAGTTCCTGCGCTACTCTCACGCCACCAACATCGCCACCTTTCACGCCGCACGCGAGGGGGGCAGTCGCATATACGCTTACACGAGCTATATCATCAAGCCCTGGTGGCCGCGCATCCATGGGCGCATCGCCGTCTCCCGCTCCGCCCTGCGGCTCATCGGCAAGCACTTCACCGGTCGCTACCGCATCATCCCCAGCGGCGTCGATCTCCCGCTCTTCGCTTCCGAGGTGCCGCCAATCCCCAAGTACATCGATCACAGGCGCAACATCCTTTTCTTGGGCAGGCTAGAGAAACGCAAGGGGTTGCCCTACCTGCTGGAGGCCTACGCGATACTGAAGCAGGAAATGCCGGATATCCGGCTAATCGTCGTCGGCGGCGACGGCGGCATGCTCCCAGCCTGCGAACGTTACATCCGGCACAAGGGACTGACTGACATCGTGTTCACCGGCTACGTCGCCGAGAACGAGTTGCCCCGCTACTACAAGACCGCCGACGTCTACTGTGCCCCTAACACGGGGGCCGAGAGCCTGGGGATCGTCCTTCTGGAGGCGATGGCGGCCGGCACCCCGATCGTCGCCTCGCAGATCGATGGGTTCGCAGACGTGCTCACCGACGGGCAAGAGGGGTTGCTGGTGCCGCCGCGCGACGGCAAGGCCCTGGCCGCCGCTCTGCAACGCCTCCTCTCAGACGCCGCATTGCGCGAGGAGATGGGAAAGCAGGGCACCAAGACAGCGCAACCCTACGGCTGGGAGCAGGTCAGCGCGCAGGTGCTGGAGTACTACCAGGCAACAGCCAATGGCACCGCGTCATCCGGCAGCGAGCCGTAGCATGTCGCGGCTGCTCCCTCGCTCCGCCCCTCGCTGGCTGACCGACCCGATAGTTGGCGCTCTCGCGGGAGTGGGGGTCACGCCCAACATGCTCACCCTGGCCGGCGTCCTGGGGAACGCTGGCGCCGCCTTCCTCGCCGCTCGGGGCGACTTTCTGCCCGCCGGTATCGTGATGCTGGCCGCCAGCTCTCTCGATTTCTTGGATGGAGCCTTGGCCCGCGCCACCGGCAAGGCCACGCGCTTCGGCTCCGTGTTCGATGCTGTGATGGACCGCGTCTCCGAGGCGGCGGTGCTGTTCGGCCTTCTCTTCTACTTCAGTGACCGCGGCGGCCGCGAGGAGGAGCTGCTCATCTTCGCCGCCCTCGCCGCCTCCTTCCTGGTGAGCTACACTCGCGCGCGCGCCGAGATCGTGGACATCCCGATGCGCGAGGGGCTGTTCGGACGGGCGGAGCGGGTGCTCCTATTGGGCGTGGGCCTTATGATCGGCGAGGTGACGGAAACCGCGGTGACGGTGACGCTCTGGATCCTCGCGGTGGCGGCAGGCGCTACCTTCATTCAGCGGCTCGCCCTCGTCTGGCTGCGCGCAGGCCGCTCCGGAGACGAACGTCGATGATCCCACTCAAGGACCAGGAAGCGATCCGAGTCAAGTTCGCCCAGGAGATGCTGGGCCCGGTGAAGATCGACTATTTCACGCAGAAGGAGCTGGACATCGTTCTCCCCGGACGCGAGCCCTGCGCCTACTGCAAGCCGACAAGAGAGATGCTCCAGGAGGTGGCCGCCCTCAGCGACCGGATCAGCCTGCGCGTGCATAACCTGGAGGACGAACGCGAGGAGGCGGCGAGGTTCGGCGTGGAGCGCATCCCGGGCATCGTCCTGCGGGGCAGAGACGGCGCCACCGTCAAGTTCTACGGCATGCCCGGCGGCAGCGAGTTCGCCAGCTTCCTGGATACGATCGTGGATATCTCCCGCCACGAGGTCCTGTTCTCCGAGCAGTCGGTTAAGGCGCTGCGCAAGCTCAAGGAGGACATCCGGGTGAGGGTATTCGTCGCCCCCACCTGCCCGTACTGCCCGATGATGGCGCGCGGCGTCTTCCAGATGGCGCTGGTGAACCCGCATGTGAAGGCCGAAGTGATAGAGGTGAACGAGTTCCCGGACCTGGCCAAGCGGTACGACGTGACGGCCGTCCCCCTGACGCTCATCGAGGACCGGATTGCGATTCCGGGGGCGGTGCCGGAGAAGGCGCTCGTGGAGCAGGTGCTGAAGGCGGCGCAGTCGCCGGCGGCGCAGCCGTCTGAGGTGCGGGGGCCGAGCACGCCGCAGGCGCCGCCGGACGACCCACGCAGGAAGCGGCCGTCCGCCGACAAGCCCGCATCCGGGCGGGGCAGCGGGCTGATCCTCCCCTAGCGGAGGCGTTTTGGTCGTTTTGGGGGATTCGTATACGGCGTTTGGTCGTTTTTGCGAAAAGTTGTCGTTTGGGGCGGGTTTTAGATAGGGGAGGGGGCGAGATGTTTGGTCGTTTTGGAGGCGGAGCACGGGACCGCAGGTAGGACGCGGCCAGACGCCGGGCCGTCAAGGGGCGGGTGACACTGCGCAGGACAGGCCCTGCGACTAGACGGACGGTTGTTTTCGGCCACAGATGGTCGCTGATTGGACGCAGATGGGTTCACAGGGCACCTCCAGCGCAAGGGTAGCGGTTGCGGGCGAGAGGTCAAAGGGGAAAGGGGCAGGGGGTAGTCTGTGCGATAAGTGCAGGTGCCAGGCCACTGGACCGGTGTGATTTGCCCACGAGCCTAACTTCGCAGCCCACCGCTTCTGCTTATCGCTGAGATAGCTCGCGCGATATCCCCCGGCCTGTCGCAAGTCTCGTAAGCCTTACCACGGCCACACCAGCAGGGGTCGCGGGGTTGTATGGACCCCAAGAGTTCTACCGGCCCATGAGGTGCATCTGGGCCCACCTTCTGCCACACCAATTTCCCGGCGGAAAAGATTTTAACTTCTCCCTTGGCAACGGCCGAGCACCTCAACCCTGGGACTGTCGCTTCGAACCAGATCCAGTTGACTCTGGCAGTATCGTTATGTTTCGGCCATAGGCTCGCCTCCACGGAAACGCTTGTGCTGTTTGCCAATACACCGCTGTCTGACTGAAGCAGAATGGCTTGTTTGGGCGCACCGCCCCCTATCTTGACGAGTTTAGACTTGGCTTCTACTAGATCAAAGCCCCAACTATCCGATCCGGGCGGCCAGTTTTCCTCCACATGTACAGTTAGATCGTAGGAGCCTGCGCTGGTGCTCGCGGGAACACGGATAGAGTGAGTGAACGTATATGTCTCAGTCCCCTGGCCCAAACTGCACGGGGAAGGTGCAGATCGGATTTCCTCCCCTGGTTCGTATACGAATGTTTGTTGCGCCACAGGATCGGCGAGCGATCCGATCGTGACGGTCGCTCGGTACGGCCCGCAGACATGACTTTCCGACCATGTGAATGTAACTGGAACGTTCACTGGTGCCGACCCGTATCCCGTCGGCTTACTAGGGCTGTCGATCGTCAGAGCCTCGACCGTTGCCTCTACTTGCTGGCGTCCAGACGACGCCACCAAGAGTGCTACCGCAATCATCACCAAAAACGCCGTAATGCGTACCGAAAAGCCAAGGGCTGGCCTCATGACGAACCTCCTTCAGCCAAAGGGATGTCCCCTGCCTCGCCCCTTAACTGCACCCCCATCCGAGTTTGCAGCACTAAGAAATCTCCCCTTCAGCGAGCGGGATGGGCTATTCTACGCACCCCACTCGCGCAGGCGTCAAGATGCCACGTGGTACAATTCGTACCACATTTAGGCTGGCCAGGTTGCCTTCCCTATGGTACGTCCTGTGTCGGAGGATCGCACAATGGAAAGGGAATGGTCACAGGCGCTGAAAGCTGACCGTGAGCGGCTCGGCCTTTCACGAGCGGAACTGGCTCGGCGAGCATCGCTCTCAGCCGAGACGATCCGGGCGTATGAAGTGGGTAGGAGGAAGCCTTCTCGGGGTCGCCTTGACGCCGTCATAGGCGCCCTGAAGCTAGAGCGGCTGGAGGCGAACCGTATCCGGCACTCCCTGGGGTACTCTGGGGACTATCTCCGCCTAGGGGCACTTGAGTCAACCTACATGTTCTCTGTTGATGAGCTACGCCAGTGGACGGAGGAAAACCCGTGGCCCCAGTTCGTGGCGGACGAGAACATGCAGGTCGTCGTCGCGAACTCGGTGATTCAAAAGCTCTGGGGCGTTGACCTGCAAAGCGAGTTTCTCACGCCCATAGAACGCAACATGCTCCGATTCGCGACGAACCCTCGGTTCGCCGATCGGGCTGTCAACTGGGAGGAGATGGTCGCCTACGCGGTTTCCATCTGGAAGGGGCATCACCTCGGACCTGAGTCACTGGAGAGTCCAAGCCCGTTCTTCGAGCAGGCTCTCACGGAACTCGCGAAAGGCGATCCTAAGTACGTCCGCCGATTCCTCGGGGTCTGGGAGAAGACGCCGGGCAAGACACCAAAGGTGCGGGACCGCTACCGAGTGGTCTGGCGGCACCCTATCCACGGGGAGATGCGCTTCCTGGCTCTGTCATCGACGGCCAACGAGTGGGAGGGGCTGGCCTTCCACGACTGGGTGCCGGTCGATGCGGACACGTGGGAGGCGCTTGAGGCGATGACTGGCCGCTAGAAGTGGGGCGCGGGCGGGGGAGGCCGCTCGTCCTACGAGAGCCTCTCCGAGCCCCGATTCATCGGGGGAGTCCGCAAAGCGGACAGGACGAGCGGAGGCGGGCAGACAGGACAGGCCCTTCGACAAGCTCAGGGTGAGCGGTGGGGCGTTGGCTAGTGGAGGCGGCGTGCCCCGACGAGCCCGCCTCTGAGCGGGGCAGCGGGCTCATCCTCCCCTAGCTACTCGACGCCTTCGGTGTAGTCCTGGTCTGCAGACCCGACTCGCGGTGTGGCCCGCTCGGGCAGGTCTCAGCCAACGCTAAGGGCTCACGTCCACGGTGACGTTATCCCGCCCTACGGCGCGTACGTTGGTCCAGGGGCTAAAGAAGGTGATCGTGATCGGGCCTGTGCCGGCGGTCCGGATGGTCGTACTTTCCTTGCTGCCATCGTACAGCTTCCATGCGAAGTGGACCTTCCGCTTGGCTTTAATGGCCTTGAGGACCGCCTCGCGGACCCGCTCCTTGTCACTGTCGGGCCAATCGCGGATATGTTTGACCTCCTCGGTGCTCAGGCCTCGCTGCCTCAACGCGGTTAGGTACGGTTTGGGGAGGCCTCCGAACGGGCCAGTCTTGCTGAGGGCAGCTACAACGGCTGCGGGCCGGGCCCTATAGAGGGCATCCAGCGCTTGGGTTGTCTTCGTGTCTCCAGTCAGGCGGAAGCGATTGAACGTCGCCAGGTCCATGCTATGGCTCCTTTCAGCTGCGCCTGGTTATTGCGATGACTCGCGAACGAGTAGAATGCCATGATTGTACGCCTCGGCGAGTTTGTCAAGCCGCCCGTAGGCCGTCCCCCGGCGGAACCCCTACGGGCGGAGGCGGCGCGTCAGGACGCGCGTCGCGAAGGCGAGGGCGGCGGCGACGGCCAGTATCGCCAGGGCGATGCCGATGATGGCGCCGGTGGAGGCGCCTCCGCCATCCCCCTCGTCCGTCGCGTCGGCGGTGTCGCCGCCGTCTGAAGGCGGCAGGGTTGGGACGGGCTCGTCATCGTCCGGCTGCCCGGTGCCCTCGCGGGGCGGCAGGCCGACGCTGGCGCGCCATTCGTTCTCCAAGCCGTCCTGGTCGAAGCCGTAGACGGTGTCAAGGGCGGTGTCTGTGGTCACGCCGCCCTTGATCTCGGCGAACAGGGCCGCGAAGCTCTCCGCGCCGTAGGTGTCGACAAGGAAGGAGACCAGGCTCCAGGACTGGCCGTAGAAGAGGTTCACCTTGCTGGGGTCGCCCGGGTAGGAGGTTATGGAGCGCACGGAGAAGACGTTCTCCCGGTCGATGGCCCGCTCGACGGCGCCGCCGAAGCCCTCCGGGTTGCCCTGGGCGTAGACGGCGGTGCCCTCGTCGAGCCAGGCGGGGAGGTCGCCGAAGGGCCCCTCGCCGGCGATGGTGGTGACGA
>CAZYOV010000020.1:2595-30682 GCA_964649215.1 uncultured Dehalococcoidia bacterium | reverse complement strand
GACATACCTGTGCCACAGGCCACCGTCGGAAGCTCGGGAAAAGACGTCGATCCGGTCATCACCCCAGGACACAGCGCCGACGTCCGAAGTTAAGTGGGAGGGATTGGGTATCGTCAAATCCATGGCCACACAGTCACGGTTGATGGAACAGGCGTCCCAGGCACCCAGGCTGAACGCAGGGTCGGATAAGTTGGGGAGGGGCACCACCAGTGGATTCCACAGCGCCTGGCCGCCTACTACTGGGGGAATCGCCATGCAACCAAAGACCAACTCCTGGAACGGGTAGTTGGATCGAGGCTGCGTCCCGTCGCAGCGGTAGGCAGAACGTAGAAGGGAATATGCAGGATTCAGAGGGTGGTTCTTAAAAGTGAAGCCGTTGTAGCTCCACACCGCGTAGTACCAGTTCTCGATGACGAGCGGCTCGCGGTTGCCAGCGATGGGGCGATACTCTGGCGCGGCGTTCCACTTCTCCGCCAGGATTCGGGCCCCACGCGCGATGTTGAAGGCGTAATGTCCGCCGATCATCGCCTGATCCAGAGTGGGAACATTGGTGGTGTTCTGCATGCCAGAGAGCACCTGCGCGATGCCGTAGGCGCAAGCGTGGGACACGAGGACCGGGCCCACGGCCCCGTAGGGGACTGAGTAATCCGCCTGCGCCCAACTGCTCTCGATCCAGGCGATAGCCTTTAGCAACGTCGGCGGGATGTAGGGATCGCGTAGCTGGCCTGAGCCGGCGGACCGGCCCCCGCTCTCCAGCCGGGGCACGGCGAACCCCGACACGTCTGGAAAAAGCCGATTAAAGCCCGCCAATGCAAACGCCTGGCTATAGGTCGTCCGCCAGTCCGCCGCCTCGTACGTCTGAAGGTCGAAGGCCCCTTGGAGGCTGCCGGTGTTGCCGCACAGATGCGAGGCTTGCGCTGGCGGTGGATTGTCCGCGTATAGGAACACGGCGATAAGAGCCAGAGCCAATGGGATCGCTCCCCAGGCACCTACCCTATTCAGGCACTGCCTCCAAGTACCGCCCGACAGTATTTGTAGCGCATGACGGAGTCCATCGATAAACATGGACGCCGAAGTCTAGCATATGTTACGGCCCCAATGCCGCCCGGAGGGCAGCCGCACCTCCTTCGCTTTCTCTCTGCGCACCTAGGTCGGTGGCGTCTCCACTCCCATCCCGAGCTCTTAGTCGACCGCGCGGACTCACGGCGGCTGATAGTATTCGGGGCGGTCCCAGTGGCCTCGAGCTATGCCCTCGTCAGCCGCGGCCGGGATCTGGGTACCCCTATGCGGCTCCGTCGTTGCTATCGCCGTTGCGACGAGCGCCGCAGCCGGCCCCGCCCGCAACAAGGCCGAAGAGATGGGCCCTGCCGGATGGCTCCAACCAGCAGAACCGGAAGGATTAGCGGTGCGCCAGAGACTGCAATGCTGGCGGTGCCAACACTGGCTGTCGCCCTATTGCCAATTCTGCAGCTAGGGCCCACATTATCTGTACCACTTGTGCCACAGGCCGCCGTCGGAAGCTCGGCCAAAGACGTCGATCCGGCCATCACCCCAGGACACCGCACCAGGGTCCGAAGTGAGGGTGAGTCCCGACGGCGCTACCAGGTTCTCCCAAAGCCCCTGCGGGAACCACCCTTGCCCCCTGATATACCACTTGTGCCGTAGCTTATCGTCTGTGCCCAGGGCGAAGACGTCCAGACGCCCTTTCGCCCACGACGACACATCCGGGCCGGAGTTCAGCACACCACGCAGGTTCTCCCAGCCCGACCAGCCTTGCCCCCGCACAAACCACCTGTGCCACAGCCTGCTGTCCGAAGCCCTGGCAAACACATCGATCCGGCCCTCACCCCAGGACACGGCACTTGGGTCCGAATCCAGCGTTAACCCCTTTGGCGCTCCCAGGTTCTCCCAGCCAGACCATCCTCGCCTCCTGGCATACCACTTGTGCCGCAGCTTGTTGTCCGTGTCCAGGGCGAAGACATCCAGGCGGCCTTCTGCCCAGGACGACACATCCGGGCCAGAGTTCAGCACACCCCCCAAATTCTCCCAGCCAGACCACCGAGGTATCGTCGTCGCGTCCGCCAGCAGCGTCGTATTGTCCTGATACACGCTCACCCGTCCCAGCGAGTCCCTGGCCCGCACGTGGAAAGTGTAGTTCCCCACCTGCAGCAGCTTGTAGCCGACCTGAGTAGCCGCGGTCCAGGCGCCCCAGGCCGGCTCGCGGACCGCGTTGAACCCGCTCTTATAGACCACGAGCGCATCGCTATCCAGAGACCAACCCTCCAAGTAGTAGGAGTACTCCTTGGCGCCGCTGCCGCCGTTCCCCTGCCACGAGTAACTTACGTTGGGGTTGGTGGGAGTGCCCTCAGCCGGTGCTGAGGTTATCGTCACGGCTGGCGCCGACGAGTCTGCTAGGCGGCTGGCAGTTTCGCTGCGGAGCTGGGGCAACAAGGCGTAGACGTTGCCACCGGGGCAGGTCGTGCTGGAGACGTCTCGGTGGCCCACTACGATACGGAGGTCGCGGTGCCAGCTGCCGCTGTGGAGGAGAAAGTCGGAATCCGCCTGGGGATTGATGCCGTGCTTGCGACACTCCCACTCTAGAACGTCCTTGAGCCGCGATATCATGGCGGAGGTGGGGGAGCCCCCCGAACATTCGCTGGGCGTACAAAATGTGCCCAGCAGGGCGATACCGCTGCTGCCGTAGTTATAGGCAAGCGCGTGACCGGCGACGACATCCTCGCTGAGTATCTCCCGTCCGCCCGGGCCGTCGTAGCCCGGGCCGCTGCGGCCCCGCCGCCCTTCGTAGGAATTGCCGAACCTGTCTATTAGGCTATTGTAGCCTATATCGCCCCAGCCTAGGGACTTGGCGTGGTAGGTGTAGATCGCTCTAACCTGAGCCTTGGCTTGTTCGACGGTGGCGTAGCTGTTGCCGGTGACAGTGTGGTGCACGATCAGCTTCTTGGTAGGAACGTAGGACCGGGGCCATATCTCCTGGCTGCCGGAGAACCGCAGGCTCTCATCGGCGCCCCAGTCCTCCCGCTTGAACGTAATCGGCTTCCCGGACACCACGGCTGGTGCGGGCCCGGCCTCTATATCCGAGTCAGCCTCCGCAGCCAAGGCGGAGCCTGCGAAGCCGCCATCGCCGGGTTCGGATGCGGCTTCCAGGGCGGGACCGTCATACGGGTTCAGCAGCGTAAGGCCTACACCATGGAGCTCGGGTTTCTTGCCAGCGCCCCGCATCTCGGCCAGGAACTGGACATAGTTGGCGCGGTCAGCCCACACGAGCGCTCCGTACGTGTCGTATTGGGCCCGAGGGCCGGGGGGCATCTCGACATGGACGGTCTCCCAGGAGCTCCAGCTGCGACCGTCCGTCGATGTCCTCACCCAGAAGGCTACGGAGCTGTCCTCAGGATACAGGCCGGACCAGAACAGCCCTACATAGTCGAAAAGCATGTCCGACTCGAGGACGGGCGACAAGAGCTGCCCTTTGCTTCGGCCGCTCCCCACCTCCAGTCCGCTGGAGCTGGATACCAACCCAGCGCGAGAACCCTCTGCCAGCTCCGTGGGCCCCAGGTGGAACTCTTTCGTCAGAACCCTGCGAGCGGACGGCTCTGGCCTTGATCGGACGCCAAGCACCCCCAGGGCTCCGTAAGCCACAGTTGCCGCCGCAGCACCGGCCGATACCTGGAGGAATCTGCGTCGGTCTATGCGGCGCGACATGTGCATTCGTTCTCCTGAGCAAAGGGCGCTACTTATCTCTGTTATTAGTAACGGGCGAAGCGTCTCTCGATTAACCAGAGCCCGGGTCCGTCACGCCCCATCCTCTCCTACGGCGACGCCAGGTTCTCCAAGGAGCCCTTAGGATGCCACCCACTGCCCTTTGCAAACCACCTGTGACGCAGCTGGTTGTGCTCTCCCAGAGCAAAGATGTCCAGTCGGCCTGACGTCCAGGACGACGGGTCGGGCCCGGTGTTTAGGACCCCACCCAGGGTCTCCCACACCAACCAGCCCTTCCCCTGCACGAACCAGCGGTGCCATAACGCGCTATCCGAGGCCCGCGCGAACAAATCGATGCGCCCGTCGCCCCAGGACACGACACCAGGGTCCGAAGTCAGAGATTCTCCCGAAGGGGCCCCTAGGTTTTCCCAGCCAGACCACCCTTGCCCCCTGGCATACCACTTGTGCTGCAATTTGCCGTCTGCGCCAAGAGCAAACACATCAAGGCGACCTTCCCCCCAGGTCGACACATCCGGGCCGGAGTTCAGCACCCCACCCAGGTTCTCCCAGCCCGACCAGCCCTCCCCCTGCACGAACCAGCGGTGCCATAACGCACCACCCGAAGCCCGCGCGAACACGTCGATGCGCCCATCGCCCCAGGACACGACACCAGGGTCCGAAGTCAGAGATTTTCCCGAAGGGGCTCCCAGGTTTTCCCAGCCAGACCACCCTTGCCCCCTGGCATACCACTTGTGCCGCAATGTGCCGTCTGCGCCAAGAGCGAACACGTCCAGCCGACCCTCCCCCCGGGAGGAGGCGTCCGGGCCGGAGTTCAGCACCCCACCCAGGTTCTCCCAGCCCGACCAGCCCTTCCCCCGCACGAACCAGCGGTGCCGTAACGCATCATTCAAGGCCCGCACGAACACGTCGATGCGCCCGTCTCCCCACGACACGACCCCAGGGTCCGAAGGGAGGCTCACGGTGAGCGCCCCCTCCATGTCGATGCGCCCGCAGCCGTCCCACCCCGGCGTCGAGCCGTCCGGCAAGTCCAGGGCTGACGCGCACAGTACCGAACGCACCTCCTGATAGCCGAAGCTGGGGTTCTCGGACAGGATAAGCACCGCCAGCCCCGAGACCAGCGGCGCCGCGAACGACGTGCCGCCGCCGCAGGCGTAGGTGCTGCCCGCGCCTGACTTCCACGACGTACTGCATATGCTCACCCCCGGCGCCACCACATCGATCTCCGGCCCCCAATTGCTGAAGCATCCGGGAGACTCGGAAGGACAGTCGGCCCTGGCATCAGGATTAGACTGGCCGCCGCTGGCGCCCACGGCTATGACTCTGGGATGAGCGGCGGGGCAGGACACCTCGTTGACGTTCTCGTTGCCTGACGCCGCCACCAGGACAGCCCCAGCGCCTATGGCGTTCGTAATGGCATCGCCGAGGGTTGAGCCGCACGGCTGCGGGGACACCCTGCGCCCGCCCAGGCTCAGGTTGATGACGTCAGCCCCGTTCGCCGCCGCGTGCGCAATGCCCAGGGCCACGTCCGAGGTTAGGCCAACACCCTTGCAGTCCAGCACCTTGACCGGCATCAGCCGGACTCCCCAGGCGGTGCCCGCGACGCCGGTGCCGTTGTTTGTCTCCGCGCCTACGACGCCCGCCACAAACGTCCCGTGACCTTCGTCGTCATTGGGGTTATTGCTGCTAGGAATCGAGCAACCAAGAGATGGAAAGAAATCGCAGTCCGGTCCGGGTGACTCAGGATCGTCAACGCAGCTTATGAAGGCGGCACCGGCCTCCAGCTTGCCATCCAGGTCCGGGTGGTCCAGGTCCACACCGGTGTCCACCACCGCCACGACGATGCTTGAGCTACCCGACGTGATGTCCCAGGCCGCCGGCGCCTCGATCAGATCATAGTACCACTGCTGCGTGCTGGGACAAGGAGACCCTGTGGCGTGGCAGGGGTCATCGGGCACAACGTCCGCTCGTATGTAGTAGTTGGGCTCAGCGAACTCCACCCACGACAACCGCTCGTAGAAATCCGCCGCCTCCGCCACCCCAACCCCAGGCGGCAAGCCGACACGGTACACATCCAGCCCAAGAAGCCGCTCCGCCGCACTGGCGCCTTCCGCGGCCATCGCGGCGGTAGCCGTTGCTTCGGATACCCACGGCCGGGCCTTCACCAGCAGCTCGCCGGGCGCGAAGTCAGGTGGGTCATCCGGCGGAGCGGCAACGGAAGTGAAACCGCCCCCATAGAGAAGGAGCGCTAGCGCGGCCAGCGCGGGGAGGAACAACCAGCGCCACAACTTCATGTCGTAGAAACCGTAAAGACCTATCCTCCGCAGTATACGACCTCCGACGCTCCTTCCGGCCGCCTTCTCCGGTGACAAAACTTATTTTCTCCACTCGCCTATTACGCTACGTCCATTAGGGATTGATGCGCCCATGTGCTTGACGTGTTGCAGTCCCCATCGCGTATACGGCCTCATGGGAACGGAGGCTCAGGATAGCTGCGGCTGGCCTACCGCACGAAAAGCCGAAGCGCCCCTGGGGATGGGGGCTCTTTGGCGTACCGAGTATCTAGGCGCGGATGTTACAGCGAAGTCAACGTCGATCTCCGGAGCTCATCGTTGGCACAACCTGGTGATACAATGCCGTGTGAACTTCTCGGCACCTTGTGAGAGGTTAGGTCCCGTCAGACCAACATGAGGGCGTAACCGCAGGCCGTTCTCGTCGGGAGCCTCCTCGTCCAATAGGTGTGATCCTGAATCCAGGGTTAACTGGCGCGGCACATCTGGACATGCGATTCGCACCCGCGCTATGGAGGCCAGATGATCGATGGAGGAGGGTAGGCAGGAACTGGTAGTGGCGCCATCAGTCACTCCCGTCGTTCACAACATCACAACGGGCCGGCTTATTCTCATCTTGCTCATCGGGGCGGCGCTTGCCCTGCACCTCTTGGGTATTCAACGCGATCTGCCCTTCACCTCTGAGATCGATGAGCCGCAGTTTGTGCGGCGGGCGGTGAATATCGCCGCAACAGGTGATTACAATCCCGGTTGGTTTGGCTCCCCTGGGTCCATGATAATATACCCCCTCGCCGGTATATATCACCTTTGGAACGCCGCGCTTCATGGCGGGACGCTACTTGGCGCCGATTCGGGTTTGCAATCCACATTTGAATCGAACGGAAGCGAATTCTACCTATTGGGCCGGCTCCTCACCATTTTCTACGCAGTCGCGACCGTACCCGTAATTTACCTAATAGGGCGACGTGTCTTCGGAGAGCGGGCGGGACTCATTGCGTCGGGCTTGTTTGTGCTCTACCCGATAGCCGTGACGCACGCTCAAATGGTACGCACGGATAGTGCTGCCGCCTTCTTCGGGGCGCTTGGCCTGTGGCTATGCCTCAGGTTATACGATCAACCGACAGCTAGAAATCGGATACTTGCGGGTCTAGTGATCGGACTCGCCATTTCCACACGATATTTCATGGTCGCACTAATTCCCGTATTGGCCGCAGTAGAACTACTGGTGCTTTGGCGGCAGGTCCGTAGTAGGGAGCTCACCAGGCTATCGTGGCTCCACGGGGGTTTAGGCCTCACGGCGGTGGCAGCAGCCTTTGCAATTACGACACCGTACTTTTTTCTGGATTTCACAACCGCTTGGGGCAGCGTAAATCACGAAGCACGGGGCACCCATTTGGGCGCCGATGGCTTGTCTCGGAGCGAGAACTTTATTTGGTATATGACTGAGGCGATACCCGATAGTATCACTTGGACGCAGACCATGTTGGCGGCCCTAGGTGCCGTCCTAGTCGCCTGGAGGCGCCAGCCTCAGCAGATATTGTTAGCGGGGCTCGCCGCGATTTTCCTAGTGGGAGTCAGCCTCTCTCGCCTCCATTGGCAGCGCTGGCTAATTCCGATACTCCCATTGCTCGCCCTGCTTGTGGGTCATGCCCTGAATGTTGCGATTGGATGGCTGTCAGCCTACCTGAAACTGAGGCCAGCGGCTACCCGAGGTCTCGCCCTCCTGATCGTTCTGCTGGTATCCATTTGGCCGGCGCATACGCTAGTCTTGCAGGACATTCGCCAGGCGACCCCGAGCACCCGCATCTTGGCTCGCGAATGGCTTCTACAGAACCTGCCAGCTGGCAGCCGCATTGCGAAAGAGGCATATACGGCTCCCCTGGATGGGAAACTCTTCGTCATTACTCAGCACTTCTCGCTCGGTCCGCTCCCGTTGGAAAAATACGTGGACGACGGACATGAGTACATCATCGTTAGTGAAGAGATATATGGACGATACTTTGCGGAACGCAGCCGTTATCCAAGTGAGGTCAGCTTCTACGAGACGCTGTTTGCCGACTGGAACCTACTTCAGAAGTTCGAACCCTCGAATACCCGAGGGGGATCAGAGATCCGAATCTACAGGATCGACGATCTCCCGCAACGACCGGAGCAGCCCTGAGGGCGCTCAACCAAGGGAAAACGGCAGGAGAACGGGCCCTAACCTGAGGGCCTTTACAACGAATGGAGAGTCTAAGCGCGGACTCGCGGGGTGTGCATCGCGCCGTTCGTTATCGGCTCATCGATGTACAGGTCCCCGTTGCGGATCTTGAGATTGTACCCGCAATCAGGGTTCGTGCAGGCCCAGGCCTTGAAGTAGATCGAGGCACCCTGGCTGCCGAAGTCCGAAAGGGGTACGAGGTCACCCACATCACACTTCTGACACTTGGGGAAATTGAACTCCATAACCCTTAACCCCCTCCCACCTTGAGCTTTTGTCGTCGGGAGTATAGCAGAGCGGTTTCGCCCCGACAAGGGCAAAGCGCAATTGCCGACCGGCTTATCGGATTTTTCCGCTCGCGCTCTCCACCCCCCAAGCCAACGCCGCTCTGACGGCGGATGACTCATCCTAGCCTTGCATCCTCGAACAGGGGGTGCGGAACCAAACGCGAGCCGGTTCCGTCCTAGTGGTATCAGAGTGATTCGTCGAGGAGGACGCCATGCGACTACTCATCATAACGATTCCCGTCCTCGCTGCGCTGGCGGCGGCATCGCTGATTCAGGGCACGAGTTCGGCAAGCGCCTGCGCGGGACTGATCGGCTCAAACGGAGCCGTCAAATTAGGCCGCACCACGACGCTGGCCGCTTACCACGAAGGTATCGAGCATTACGTCACCGCCTTCGAGTTCCAGGGCGGTGGAGGGGAGTTCGGCACACTGATCCCCCTACCGGACGTGCCGTCAAAAGTTGAGCGCGGCGGCGATTGGACGCTCCAGCGGCTGGCGCTCGAGACGCAGCCTCCGGTGGCCGAAGCCGCTTTCGACAGTGCGCGGGCCTTGGGCGCCGTCGTGCTGCAGGAGGTGCGGATCGACGCGCTCGACATCACAGTCCTCAAGGGCGGCGGCCCCGACGTGGCGATCTGGGCCACGGAGCATGGATTCCGCCTCTCACCGGATGCACCCGAAGTGCTGGACTTCTATGCCGCGCGCAGCCCGATCTTCCTTGCGGCTATCTTCGATGGCGATGCCGCACTCGCCCGCGGACAGCAGGTTGGGGATGGCATTCCGGTGCACATCACCATCCCGACGTCGAACCCATGGGTGCCGCTGCGCATCCTGGCCCTCGGCAAGCAGCCGGCAGACCGCGTCGACGCCGACGTGTTCCTGCTCACGGACCGCGAGCCCGCCCTTCTTCCAGCTCCGGGCCCCGGCCTCACCCTTGTTCACAACAAGGCGGCGACAACGACACTGCTCGATGACCTCCGCGCGGATGTCGGGATGAGCTGGATACCGCAGTCAGCCTGGCTCACGAGACTTCAGGTAGACAGTGCCGCCGCCGACCTGCGGTTCGACCTGGCCATTGACACCAGCGGCGAGAACAACCCGTTGCCGCTGGCCGCCGGCCTCGAGCTGCCAGATCTTTCTCCCGCCGACAACGATAGGTCCGCCTCGACGTTCGTCTTGGTGGCGGTTGCGGCGGCGGCGGCGGCATCGGTCGCGATGCTCATCGCGTTCGTCGTGCTGCGGCTCCAGCCTCGCGGGGCCCGGCGGTGACCTGGCGCCTGAGTGCGCTGCTGGCGATCGCCGCCATCGCCACACTCGTAGTGAGCGGGTGCGGCGATGGCACATCGGCTCGCGCGACCGTAGCGATTCACTACTCGCGGTTCACTCCGCAGGTCATTACGGTACCAGCCGGCGTGCCCGTAACCATCAGGCTACGCAACGACGACCCGATCGAGCATGAGTGGATCGTTGGGCCGCCTGAGGTGCACGAACGGCATCGTACCGGCACGGAGGCGGTCCATGCGGAAGTGCCAACCGAAGTGACAGTCCCGGCGTTCTCGACCCTCGTGACGACGCTCACGTTCGAGCAGGCCGCCGAATACGCCTACATCTGTCACCTGCCGGGACACGAGGCCTACGGAATGGTGGGCACGCTGCGCATCTTGGAACGCTGAATGCGGTCGTTCGGGCGTGAGGAGAAGCGAGTAGTCTACAAGGTCTACCTATCGACCCCCCCCTCCCGGCGCACAACCTGCGCGCGGTGCTTCTCTACGGGAGCACCGCGAATTTATCGGTGGCGCGGATCAACTCTTGGCTGAGGTTCGGGTTGGCCGAATGGCCCGCGCCGTCAACGATCACGAGCTCGGCGCGTGGCCACACGCGGTTGAGTTGCCACGCGTTGGCGATGGGTGCTTGAAGGTCAAAGCGTCCGTTCACCAAGACGCCGGGGATGTCGGCCAGCGAGTCGGCGTCGCGGAGTAAGCTCCCATCCTCCAACCACGCATTGTGCCGGACGTAGTGGGTCACGATGCGCGCAAAGGCCAGCGCATAAGAGGGATCGGTGAATCTCTCGGCCATTCCTGTTGTCGGAGGCCACGCGGGTGTCGCGGACTCCCACATGCACCAGGCTTCGGCGGCCCGCTGACGGACCGCGGGATCGGGATCGTGCAGCAGTCGGTGGTATGCCTCGACGATATCGCGGTCTCGTTCGGCGACCGGCACGCCCGCCCGGAGACGGTCCCATTGCTCCGGGAAAAAGACTGCTAGGCCGCCACGGAATGTCCAGTCAAACTCGCTGCGGCGTCCGGTCGTAACACCAAACAAGATTATCTCACTGACCCGATCCGGGTGGGTTTCGGCATAGGCTAGTGCCAGCGTACTGCCCCAAGATCCGCCGAACACCAACCATCGGTTGATTTTCAGGTGTTGACGCAGCCGTTCGATGTCCGCGATCAGGTTTGCGGTGTTGTTGCTCGTCAGGTCCGCATCATGTGCGCTTGCGTGTGGCGTGCTCCGGCCACAGCCGCGCTGATCGAACAGAACGATGCGATAGACGGTGGGATCGAACAGCCTGCGGTGCCACTCCGTGCATCCCGAACCGGGGCCTCCGTGCAAGACGACGGCCGGCTTGCCACGCGGGTTACCGCATGTCTCCCAGTAGACCAGATTGCCGTCACCTACCTCCAACATCCCTTGCTCGTGCGGTTCGATCTCTGGATAGATATCAGTCATACCCAATGACCCCAGACTCCCCGTATCTGATCTGCGAAAAACGACCTGACTTCGTACGTCAGGCTCGCGTTGTGCGGGCTCACCTATTGAGCGCTGTGAGAGCCCCTTAGCTTCAGCAGCCAGTACTCCAGGCTATCCGCCAGCGCCAGCCAGGACGCCTCGATTATGTCCGTCGAGGAGCCTACCGTGGTCCAGCTCTGCTCCCCGTCCGTGGACTCGATTAGAACCCTCACGTTGGCGCCGGTCCCGGCCGCCGAGTCGATGATGCGCACCTTGTAGTCGACCAGCTTGATGACGCCGATGGTGGGAAAGTGCTGGATGAGCGCCTTGCGGACGGCGGCGTCCAGGGCGTTCACGGGGCCGTTCCCCTCCGCGGCCGTGTGGTACACCTCGTCGTCCACCCGTACCTTCACCATCGCCTCCGACATCATCTCGCGGCCCGTATCTCCCGGCTCGTGGTGACGCCGTTCCACCACCATGAAGTCCACCAGCTCAAACGGCTCCGCGTAGCCCGGACGGCTGCGCCGCACCAGCAGCTCGAACGACGCCTCCGCCCCCTCGTACTGGTAGCCGCGGCTCTCCATCAGCTTCACCTGCTCCAGCAGGCGGCGCGCCTCATCGCCCTCCAGCGGAATATCTAGCCCCTGCTCCCGCATCTTCTCAAGGATGTTCCGCCGGCCCGCCAGCTCCGAGACCAGGATGCGGGTGTCGTTACCTACAATGGCGGGGTCGACGTGCTGGTACGACCAGTCCTCCTTCAGCACCGCCGCCACGTGCAGCCCCGCCTTATGCGCGAACGCGGCCGAGCCAACGTACGGCTGTCGCGGGCTGGGCGGCAGGTTGGCGATCTCGCTGATGTAGCGGGAGACCTCCGTGAGGTGGGCGAGTTGCTCGTCGGAGATAGCGTCCAGCCCCATCTTCAGCTTCAGGTCGGCGATGATGCTGAACATGTTCGCGTTCCCACACATGTCCCCGTACCCATTCGCCGCCGCCTGGACGTGCGTGGCGCCCGCCTCGATGCTGGCCAGGCTGTTGGCGACGGCCAGATCAGCGCCGTTGTGGGCGTGAATCCCTACAGCGCAGTCCACCTCACCCACCACGAGACGCACCAGCTCCGCGACCGTAGAAGTGATAGTGCCACCGTTGGTATCGCACAGGACCACGCATTCCGCCCCGGCGCCGGCCGCCGTCTTCAGGCACTGTAGGGCGTACTTGCGGTCGGAGGCGAAGCCGTCGAAGAAGTGCTCAGCGTCGAAAAACACCTGCAGCCCCTGCGACTTCAAGAAGCGCACAGAGTCGGCTATCATCGCCAGGTTCTCCTCCGTAGTCGTCTCCAGGATGCGCGTCACCTGCCGGTCGTGCGCCTTGCCGACGATAGTGACGACGGAGGTGCCGGCGTCCACCAGCGCCCGCAGGTTAAGGTCCGTCTCCGCGTTTGAGCCGGCGCGACGCGTGGAGCCGAACGCCGCCAGCTTGGCGTTCCCGAGGGTGAGCGACCGCGCCTGGGCGAAGAACTCGGCGTCCTTCGGGTTGGAGCCGGGCCAGCCCCCCTCGATGTAGTGCACGCCCAGCTCGTCCAGCCTGCGGGCGATCTTCAGCTTGTCCGCCACAGACAGGGATATCCCCTCCATCTGGGTGCCGTCGCGGAGAGTGGTATCGTACAGCTCGATTCGAGCAGCCATTGCGAGGCTAGTTTAGCTGAACGGGAAAGGTGGCGAAACCCTGTGTCATTCTGAGCGCAGCGAAGAATCTCGGCGACTAGACCCTTCGCGGAGTTCATCCTGAGCGCAGCCGAAGGTGCGGCTCATGATGCGACGTCCGGTCGCCGGCGCCGGCGCGCTAAGCCCGGCAACCCCAGAATCCTCAAGAGTGGACGCCTTGGAAGACGCCCACCCCCGGCCGCCCCTTCCTCCAGCGAGGTCGCGATGTAGGCCGCGCCCACCGGAACCCATCATGTAAGAATTCTGTTAGAGCTGCGGATTCACGTTCAATGCTAGTGTGTGATACTTGACATAGGGGGTATAATTCGTTGAGTCAAATCTCACGGGGAGTTACCGAGCAAAGAGGCGATGTCTCGTTGACTGGCGGTCAGAGGGTCAGCCAACTAGAGTCGTGCGCGGCAACAGATGAAGCGCATATTCGTGCTGGATACGGATCGTGAGACGCAGGCTCTGCTGCGCAGTACCCTGACGCTTGAGGGTCTTGAAGTAGTCTGCCACGAGCGGTTGCCGGGAGCCCTCAAATCCATGGAGTCCGGCCCACCTGACGCTATCATTATCGATCCCGGTCGAAAGGCGTTTGGCGGGCTGTCTGTAACTCGCAAGCTGCGCGACTATACTGCCGCCCCCATCATTATCCTGTCCTCCTCCTACTCGGAAGCCGCGGTTGTAGCCGCCCTGCAAGATGGAGCTGACGAGTACCTGATGAAGCCTATCTCTGGCAGCGAGCTGGTGGCTCGTCTTCGCGCTATTCTCAGGCGCCACGACCTCGACGAAGAGCGCCAGACCGCAGACCCTCTAAAATTCGGCGACTTGGAGATCTCGTTGGCCCATCATACGGTGCACAAGGGTGGCCGCAAGATCGAGTTATCCCCCATTGAGTTTCGACTCCTGGCCTGCCTGGTGAGGCAACCTGGCAAGGTGCTCAGCCACGAGGTCCTCATGGCTCGCGTCTGGGGAGCGGAATACGTGGAGTCCCGACATTATCTTCGCCTGTACATTCGCTACCTTAGGGGAAAGCTGGAAGACGACCCCAGCAACCCCCGACTGATCCTGAGCGAATGGGGTCTGGGCTACCGCTTCGAATCTGCGACGCGCTTGCCGTAGCCATCCCCTTCGCCTACGGTGTCTAACTCTTACGGAATTCTTTCCCTATTCCTATCACTTTTCTACCGGTGATAGGGTAGTCTCCCGAACAGCAGGCGCGCTGGCAGACCGACGGGCTAAAGTGCCCCGCGAGCCGCCGGTCGCCTGGAGTGCCGCTGGTGAACAAACGCGAGTTCGGGGACTCTCTGATGCCGGACCTGATCCTTGTTGTCGACAGCGAGAACGCAACCGCCGATCTACTTCGCGAACAGAGTCACGAAGGCTCCCTAAGCGTATCTACGGCCCAAGAGGAAGTGGAGTGCCTGCGGTTCCTCTTCCAGAACAGGCCCCACCTCGTAGTAATCGATCTCACCAATGGGCACCTGGAGGGCGTAGAGTTGTGCCGCCTCATCCGCAAGATGTGCGACATCCCCGTGTTGTGTCTCACGTCGCCCGCCTGCGACCAGACACTCATCCACTGCCTCGAGGCCGGCGCCGACGAGTGCGTGACAAAACCCGTTAGCGGGGCCGAACTAAAGGCTCGGGTTCAAGCGCTGCTCCGCCGTAGTGGGGCTACCGCAGTGTCTGGCCAGCGCATCTTCGTCGGCGATATCTGTATTAACGTAGATGCCCATCGGGTCACCAAGCGAGGCATGCCGGTGGCACTAACTCCGCGCGAATTCAAGCTTCTAATCGCTCTCGCTGAGCGGCCGGGCTGCGTGGTTTCGCACGAGCAGCTTCTGAGCCGGGTCTGGGGAGCCGAATTTGTGGATGATACTCACTACCTACGGCTCTATATGGGCTACCTGCGCCAGAAGCTGGAGGACGACCCCCGCAAGCCGCTCTACATTCTCAACGAATGGGGCGTCGGCTATAGGCTCGGCCCTGATCACATCGAGGCAATCCCGGCGAGCCCTTCCTACCCGCTTGCAGGCGGCCGGCTTCAGCGCGCCGGGGCGGTGCTACCTCTGGCGTCTGAAAGTTGAGGGCTGAATGGCGAATCGAGTGACCGATAGGATGCCCGGCCGTGAACAACCTCAAGGAGCCCCCGGTCTATCACTAAAGTCCTGCAAGACGGGGGCCCTGGTATGCGATCGCTGGGGCCAGATCCGTTGGGCCAACCCGGCCATGCATGACATCCTCGGCTACCCCGAAGGCGAGTTAGTGACCATGAACGTCGAGCAAGCCCTCGGTCTAGAGTCCCACGCCTTCGCCGCCGTCCTTGACGTCCTGCCCGGATCTACCAGCGTCCAGGGCGAGGTAAAAGTCACTGCCCGAGACGGGCACGCACTTCATTGCGAATTGCTGGCGCTCGCCCCGGTGTCGACAGACCCGGAAGCGCTCCAAGTCACGATCACTGAGCTGCCCAAAGACCGGCGAACGGAGCGGCTAGCGCGTCAGCGCGCCGACGATCTAACTAACGCCGTTGGCCTCCTAACCGAACGGTACGACAGTGTGCGGGAGGTTGATCGAGAGCGATATTTTCTCTCCAGCGTGTGCCACGACGTTCAGATTTCCGTAGACGCCGTTGCTGGGTATATAGAACTGCTGGCGGCTGACCTCCAACGGCCGGCGGGACCCCTGGCCGAGATACACACCCGAATGAGGCGGCTCTCAACCGTCGTCGCTGATTTGGCCGACCTGGCAACGGACGGCTCCGAGGAGCGGCCGCTGCGGGCGGAGACCCTCGATCTTGAGGACATCGTGGAAGAGGCCGCTTCCGTCGTGTACATCGAGGCCCTGCGAAAGCAGCAGCGGCTGATCATCGACATCGACGAGGAAGCGGCGGTCGTGCGCGCCGACCCAAGCCTACTTCGGCGCTTGTTAATCCGTCTTCTCGCCCACGCCGTACGGGCAACGCCGGCTCACGGTACCGTAAGGGTCTCGGCGAGTCGACCTAACGATTCATGCTTGATAGGTGTTTCGGACGGCGGCCTTCCTATTGATGAAGACCCGGCCGTCGTCTTCCGTCCCTTCGCCAAGTTTCACTCTGAAGCGCTTCGGGGCGATGCGGCTCCGGGACCTGCCCTGGCTCTGGCCAAGCAGCTGGTTGAGACCCAGGGTGGAAGCATCTGGGTGGAGCGGCCGGCGGAGGGAGGCAACACTTTCTGCTTCTCCATACCGCAATGAAAGCTCTCCCCCCGTTACGGCTTAGGCCCCCTATCTGGTCGTTCCTCGTTGCCCTGGCCCTGATGGCCCTCTGGACAGGCTCTGGCGAGGCAACAGCCCAAACGCCATCGTCGCTGGACGTCATCGTCTCCCAGATAGACGATGCTGACTATCCCGACGTGCGACTAGTGGTCAGTGTCACCGACGACACCGGCCGGCCGCTGGCGAGCTTAACCGCGGAAAACTTCGAGGTAACGGCCGGCGAAGCGAAGCTGCCGCTAAACGACGTTCAGACTGTGCTGGACACGGGCGCCGGCATCGGTGTGGTGCTGGCTATCGATGTGAGCGGCAGCATGGAGGGCCTGCCCCTGGAACGCGCCAAGGAAGTATCCCGAGAGTTCGTCCAGCAGCTTTCGCCGGCAGACACGGTGGCGGTGTTGGCTTTTTCCAACCAGATAACCGTGTCTCAGGGCTTCACAACTGACACAAGCGCCGCGATCGCTGCCATCGAGTCCCTCGCCATTGGCGGTGATACGGCCCTTTACACCGCCGTGAGCGAAGGGACTGACCTGGCCCTGCATTCGGACCGGCCGCGAAAGGCGGTTCTCCTTCTGAGCGACGGCCGCGATACCGGTCGGCAGACCTCAGTCTCCAGGGACAACTCCATTGAGATTGCGCGTGCCTCAGGGGTGCCCTTCTTCGTGGTTGGTCTTGGCGCTGACATAGATGAGGCCTACCTGAAGCAGCTGGCCCAATTGACGGGGGCTCGTTTCTATCAAGCGCCTTCGCCTGACAGCCTCGGCCAGCTCTTCGACAGCATAGCGGCGCTCTTGAGGACCCAGTACGTACTCGTGATCGACGGTAGCACCATACCTGAGGCTGACGGGCTACCGTTGGTGGTTACCGCCGACAGCGACGGCCGGCTCGGCCGCGGGGAGAGGGCGTTGCCGGACAACTTCTTCCGTCCCCGGGTTCGCCTGTCCGGCTTACCCACGGAGGAGATTTCGACCCTCGTGTCCTTACAACCCCAGATCAGTGCTCCCCGGGATGTGGCGATGGTGGAGTACTTCATTGACGGTCGGCCGGTGCACAGCGCCGATGAGAGGCCCCTCGATCTGCCGCTGGATCCGATCGACTACGCCGCGGGGCAACACGAGCTCACGGTCATTGTGACAGACGTACGCGGCGATCGCGGCGAAGCGAAGGGCGCCATACAGATCGCCACAATCCCTCCTCGCCTCAACATCCTCAACGCCCAGGAAGGAACCGTTATCCGCGGGCGCTGGGCCCTGGAGCTGGACATTGAGTCCCAGACTCCGCTGGCCAGCGTACAGGTCTTGGTTGGCGATGAGTCGCTCCAGGCCGACGAGCGGGGCCGCTTCCATCTGGACACCACCGCCTTCAGCGAGGGACGCCACCGGCTTGTCGTCCAGGCCGTGGACGAGGCGGGAGGCGCCGCTGAGATGGCTCTGACCCTGGAGCTTCGGTACCCCGTCGCGGCTCCTGGCTCCTTGTTGCTGGCCCTCGCTATCGCTGGCTTGGCTGGCGTAGCTTTGCTTGCAATACTCATCTGGTACCGACGTCGGCGGCGGCGCCGGGAGCTGCCGGCCGGCGTGACCGTCCCGCCACCGGAGCCGGGGCCGGAGCCACAGCCCCACGCAGCCCCCGCGACCGTCTCACCCCAGCCCGCGGATACGCCGCCACCACCTCGTGCCAGGCTAACCCTGGCGGACGGACCCGGCGGGGAGCGGGCGTTTCTCGTCACAAGAAAGCCCGTGACCATCGGCAGCGACTCCGGCTGCACCATCGTCCTGGCGGACGCCGGCGGTCGTGTAGCCCCGAGGGACGTGCGGGTCTGGCTACGGGAAGACAAGTTCATGATCCACCGCTTGTCACGGCGTACAACTACGCCCCCGGCTGATCAGCAGCCCGCCTGGGCAATCCTTGAAGACGGCGACGAGATTCGCGTCGGTCCCTTCCGTTTCGCGTTCGAAATCTTACACGCCTAGCTGCAGGCTCTAACAATTTTCTGTCAACCCCCTTGCGCTTTTCTTATGCCCTGTCAGCTAGCCTGACTCCAACCGGACCAGACGTGGCCTCCGGAAACGGTGCCCGTCCGGGGCCGCAAGCCTAAACGCCGGGCGCGAGAGGGGGTGATGCACACAGCGACGCATCAAGAGACGGCCTCGCCTGGGGCGAGCGATCGCCCAGGGCACGGCCGGTGCAAAGCTCACAGCAACCCGCCAAAGGCGGGAAACCAAGAAGGAGGAACCAAAGTGACATACGTTAACGACCTTCTGCTGAAGACGATGATCGGGGTTCGGGGTCTGGCGCACCGCCTGCGCGACGAGCGCGGCCAGGACCTGATGGAGTACGCGCTGCTGGGCGGGTTCATCGCGGTGGTGTTCGCGGTTGCTGCCATCGCTCTGCCGCTCGGCGCCTTCTTCAACGACATGGTCGCCGCAATCGAAGAATGTGCCGACATGGACGCGGTCTGTCCGTAGCCCTTAAGCCCTTGAGGGGCGGGGCTCTCCCCGCCCCTCAAGGGAGGCCGCAACCATGCGCCGACTACGTAGCTTGATCGCGGATCACAGAGGGCAGGCCCTGGTTGAGTTCGCCCTCATCGCTCCCATGATCCTTCTGTTCCTGTTCGTGATCGTGGACTTCGGGATCGCCATGGACAGGCGGATCGTTTTGCAGCACGCCGTCCGCGAGGGCGCGCGCTACGCCGCCGTACACACGAACGAACTCGACATCCAAGACCGGACAGTCGCTCAGGCACAGGATCTCATCAACGTGGGGGTCGTGGACGTCTGCTACGTCGATGGCGATGACGCCAACACCAGCGTCGGCGACCCCGGCGATTCAGTGCAGGTGAGCGCCACGTTCGTGTACGATCTGGCGATCGTCCGGCCGGTTCTCAGCGGCCTCTTCGGTGGCACCAGCGCCGGCACCATAGATATGAGCCCATCTGCCACTGCGCGGCTGGAACGTACCGTGAGCGGAGCGGGGCCGTGTCCGTGAGGCCAAGAATGGCGCGCAGGCTTCATTCAGAGAGCGGTCAGGCCCTGATCATGTTTGTCGGCCTGTTCACAATCATCGCCCTGGCGGCCGCGATCACAGTGGACTTCGGGCTCTGGTTCAGCGAGCGTCGCGGGGCCCAGACGGATGCAGACCTGGTTACTCTGGCCGGCGCCTACGAGCTGTTGGAGGATACAGCCACGTTTGCGGATGTTGATGCGGCCACGCAAGACTCGGCTCTCGCCAACGCCTTGGACCCCGCGGACGACCTGCACAACCTTGAGGTGAAGAGCCTGGCGTTCCCCGACGGGTTCGAAAACGACCCCGGCTATTGCCATGACGCACCCGACACGGGCGGGCGGCTCAACGCGGTGGTGCTTGACGTGGATCACGAGACCTCAGCCCTCTTCGCCGATGTCTTCCGCGGCCTGGGAGGCCTGGCTGCGGAGGGCTCGCCTGACATCGGCGCCCACGCCTGCGCGCGCGCCGGGTCGCTGCGCAGCGCTCAAGGGCTTCGTCCCTGGGTCATCTCCATGTTCAACACCCCATGCTTCGATTGGTTTGACGACGGCGACGGGATCCAGGAGGCGGATGACGACCAGTTCATCCCCCAGTTCGGCGAGGACTGCATCTTCCGTCTGGATGAACCGTCCCAGGTGGGCTCTGTCCGTCTCGGGGACGACCCCGGCGACGACTGCAACGAGCCCGGGGGTGGAGCGGCCAGTTATCAGGAGAACATCGTCGAGGGCTCGGACTCGGTGTGCGAAATTGGCGACCTGATCGACACGGAGCCGGGCTTCAACGTGGGCCCGACGCTGTTTGCACTCGAAGAGCTCCTCTCCACCGAGGGGCAGTGCGACAGTCTAAACGGAAACCTCGACGGCATCGACCAGTTCGATGAGTCGTTTGAGGCTACCAACGACGCCATTGGTCCCGATGCCGTGTTCACGTCGCGAGACTGCACGACGCCGCGCGCCCTTCACATCGTGGTCGTCGACGAGTTCGATGGGACCGGATTCGACACCCGCCCCATCGAGGGCTTCGCCGCCTTTTTCCTGACGCAGTGCGAGCAACTCGACAAGGACGGAAACATCATCGACATTCGCCAGAAGTGCGATTTAACCGGCGGCGCGGGCGCATCATTCCAGATCCGCGGCTTCTTCATGCGCACTGTGGAACTGGAAGGCGACATCGGCGACTTTGACGAATTCGGTACGAACGCCATCAGACTGACCGAGTAGGTTTGGAGCTAGGGAGGTTAAGCCATGGCAAGGACCGTTGCAGGAGGCATCAGACCAGAGCGGAGCAACCGGACGTTTCTGGTGCTCGCGGTGGTGGTGGCGCTCATCGCCGCGGGGCTGGTGTTCGCCGCTCTTAACCGCGGCGGTGGAGATGAGCAGGCGACCTCATCAGCCACCACGGTGGATGTTGTCGTAGCCGGCCAGGACATCCCCGCCGGAACCAGGCTTACGGAAGGAATGCTGAAGATCGCCCCCGTGTCGTCGCAGACGGTGCTGCAGGGGACCTACACAGAGGTGCCTGCCCTGGCAGGATTCGTCACCCGTTACCCCGTGGCCCCGGGCGAGCAGATTACGCCGGCCAAAATCGGGCTCGAGAGCGAGGCTCTAGATGGGCTGTCCTTCATCATCCCCGCCGGCCAGCGCGCCATCGCTGTCTCCGTCACGCAAGTGAGCAGTGTTGGCGGCCTGCTCCTGCCCGGCGACAGAGTGGACGTCATCGCCGTCGCCACGGCCAGTGAGGTCGACTCCGACGTGGAGCGCGACTTCGACGTGGCGTTCACCGTCCTTCAGAACATCGAGGTGCTGGCCGTGGCTCAGGCGACCGAGGAGCCCGTACCTCCGGCCCAGAGCACGGAAGAAGGAGAGGCTGTCGGGGAGCAGCCCCTGGCCGAACGGCCGGCGGACGCCGAACCCCAGCCAGACGCGACGACCGTTACCCTGGCGGTGACACCTGAGCAGGCCCAATTACTGGCCCTGGTCGATACGGAGGGTGACGTCTGGCTGAGTCTGAGACCCTTCGGTGAAGACGCGCCCATCGAGCTGCCCCCGGTGGCCAGCCTTGGCTCTTTGAGTGAGCTGATCGATGCCGCCCGCCTCATCTCCCTAACTGGCACGCGAGGACCCTGATGGGTGAACGGCTAATGACAAGTGTGAGGCAAGAGGAGGTATCTAATGGCCAAAGTTCCTGACGTTCTGGTGGTGCATCAGAATCCGGAAGTGCGCTTCGAGCTGAAGCGCTTGCTAAAGCAATCGCAGTTCGCCTTTGCCGGTGAAGCCGGCTTCGGCACAGAGGCCGTCTCCCTCGCCGTAGAGACCGAACCCGATGTCATCATATGCGGCATGGACGAGCCTGCGACTCGCTCGGCCCAGACCATCGATGCCCTGATGAACAGCCTGCCGGAGACACCCGTCCTCGTCTATTCACCATCGCGGACCTTGGAGACTGCTCGCCAGGCCATGCTGGCGGGCGCCCGTGACTTCGTCAGCGCGCCCGCCACCGCCAGAGAGCTGGAAGACGCTATCATTGGCGCTCTGGAGTCTGAGGAGCGCCGCCGCATGCGGCTCAGCGGCCAGATGGCCTCCCTCGGTGCCCAGGGCACGATCGTAACCGTGTTCGGGCCCAAGGGCGGCGTCGGTAAGACCACCATTTCGACCAATCTGGCTATCGCCTTGGCGCAGGAGACGGGTCAATCCGTGGCGCTGGTGGACGCTGACACCGGGTTCGGTGACGTGATGGGAATGCTGGACCTGAGACCGGAGCGTACGCTCGTCGACCTCGTGCGGCAGATCGACGGCCTATCACGCGATGAGCTCGCCCCGTACCTCTGTCGCCACAGCAGCGGCGTCGCGGTACTGGCGGGCCCGCCCGACACCTTCGCCTGGCGCGATATCTCCTCTGATCAGTTCCGCAAGGTTCTGGAAGCGCTGGCTAGGATCCACGACGTCCTCGTCATCGATACCGGCGGAGACCTTGGCGACATCGGCCTCGCTGCCCTGGAGGCGGCTACTCTGGTTCTATGGATAACAACGCCCGAGTTCGCCAGCGTTAAGGACTCCCTCCACGGCATGGAGGCCTTACAGACCATCTCCTTCCCGCTCGACCGTATTAGGATAACGTTGAACCGTGTATCACCTGAGGATGGAGTCCGCCCCCAGACCGTGCAAGAGGTGCTTCAGCACGATCTGTTCTGGCAGATCCCTTACGACCGGCGATTACGCCAAGAATCAGAACTCGGTAATCCCCACATCTTGAGCAGGCCCGCGAGTGCGGCGGCCCACAGCCTGGTCGAGCTCGCCCGCACGATCGGAGGATCAAAGCCAGCGGTGGACTCTCCACGTCGGTTCGGGCTTGCTGCCCTGTTCGGGGGAGCCAAGTAGCGATCTGACAGGAGGGAGGCAGACAGTCATGACCGATCTCAATGTCGAAGCTCAAATCAGTGGCCGCGGCGTAAAGCTGTCGCCCGATTTCGAGCCCTTGACGCCGGAAGCCTTCGATCTGATTCAGCGCGTCCACCACCGGCTCATCCAGGAGATGGACCTGCAGGCTATAGCGCGCCTGGAACCTGACCGTGCGCGAGAAGCGGTGGAGGGGGCGGTGCGGGGCTTGGTCTCAGAGCTAGCCCCCCACCTCTACGGCGAAGAGCGGGAACTCACTGTCAAAGGCGTGGTGGACGACGCCATCGGAATGGGGCCGATTGAGCCCCTTCTTGGCGACCCCTCGCTCTCTGAGGTGATGGTCAACGCCCCGGACGAGGTCTACTTCGAGCGGGACGGCATCATATACCTCTCCGCTCTACGCTTCCGCGATAAAGACCACATCATGCGCATCATAGACCGGATCATCAGCCCCTTAGGCCGTAGGCTGGATGAAGCCTCGCCCTACGTGGATGCGCGATTGCCCGATGGCTCACGCGTAAACGCGGTGATCCCGCCGCTGGTGCCCAAGAGTCCGACGCTGACCATCCGGAAGTTTCGCCCGGACATGTTCGACATAGAGAGCCTCATCTCCAACCACACGTTGTCGGAGCAGATGGCGGACTTCCTGCGGACCTGCGTGCGCCTCCGGCTCAACACCATAATCTCCGGCGGCACCGGAACCGGTAAGACTACACTCCTGAACGCGCTCTCCGCCTACATTCCCAGCACTGAGCGTATCATCACCATCGAAGACCCGATCGAGCTGAATCTTCAGCAACCGCATGTCATCTCCATGGAAGCACGGCCGCCCAACATCGAGGGCCGCAATCCGGTCACACAGCGCGACCTCGTGCGGAACTCCCTACGTATGCGCCCCGACCGCATCATCGTGGGTGAGGTACGTTCCGGCGAGGCATTCGACATGCTCCAAGCGATGAACACGGGCCATGAGGGCTCCCTGACCACGGTACACGCCAACTCCGCTCGGGACGCCCTTTCCCGCATCGAGAACATGGTCCTGATGGCCGGACTGGACCTCCCCGTTCGCGCTATCCGCGAGCAGGTGGCATCAGCCCTGCACCTGGTGGTGCAACTGGCCCGCTTCAGCGATGGCCATCGTCGCATCACCCTGATCAGCGAGATCACTGGTATGGAGTCGGATATCGTCACCATGCAAGAACTGTTCCGCTTCGAGCAGATAGGGGTTGGCGACGACGGTCGTATCCTCGGCTCCCTGGAGCCCACGGGCATCCGGCCAACCTTTGCCGACCGGTTAGCCAAGGCGGGGGCTAGTCTGGATATGGGAGCCGTCTCCGGTGACAGGTGGGGCTAATCATGTTACCGTTGATAGCTTCCTTGTTCGTGTTCATGACAGTGCTCCTGGGTGCAATCGCCGTTCGTCGGTTGCGTCCCGGAAGATCCCCAACCGAACGGCGTATTCAGGCCCTCAGGTCTCGAGCGGGCCCAGTACAGGAAGCGGTAATCCTCCGCCAGATCTCGGCCATCCCTGTGCTACGGTCTCTCCTCAGCGACAACTCCTGGGCAGCCCGCACCAGCATGGATCTTGAGCGCGCAAACCTGCATCTTCGTGTAGGCGAGTATCTCCTGGCGCGGATATTCCTGGCGGTACTCACTTCCTCTTTCGGACTGTTGGTTGTCGATAGCCGTACTCTGGGTCTGCTCCTGGTCATCCCTCTGGGGTTCCTGGGCTTTATGCTGCCTGCATTCTACGTTGGCCTGCGAAAGCGGCGCCGCCTGCAGGCAATTCAGGACCAGTTGGTGGAGGCGATCACCCTCATCGCCAACAGCCTGCGTTCGGGGCTCGGATTCCTTCAGGGCGTTCAGGCCGCGGCCCGCCAGCTGACACCGCCCATCGCCGACGAGCTGGACCATCTGGTCCAGGACATCAACCTGGGCGTGAGCACTGAGCAGGCCCTACTAGACTTGAGCCGGCGTGTGGGCAGCGACGACTTGGACATGGTCATCACGGCGATCACCATACAGCGGAGCACGGGGGGTAACCTCTCGGAGATCCTGGACAACGTGGCGGAGACGATGAGGGAGCGGCAGCGGGTTCAAGGCGAGATTAACACAATGACGGCGGAGAAACGCCTGACCGGGAACATCCTCGCCGGCTATCCAGCGGTTCTCGCCGGGATTCTATTCCTTCTCCACCCGGATTTGATGTCTGTGTTATGGACTGAGTCGGTCGGCGTCGTGTTGCTTATCATCGCCGGCGTACTCCAAGTGATAGGTTTCATCGCCATCCGACGCATCGTTTCAGTCGACATCTAGGAGATATCAAATGGTCATCAGCCTGCTAGCCGCCCTCGCCGTCTTCCTGACGGTGGTGCTTATGGCCACCTGGGTAGTCCGTGGTGCGGGCGGCCCGCTGGACACGCGGGCCCGCGCCTTAGCGCTAGCGCGGAGACCGGCCAATATTGCAGACACCCCGTTCAGGCAACGGGTCCTACTGCCGATTGTGGAGGGGATCACCCGCGACGTCATGGCGATGCTCCCCAAGGCCTTCGTCCTCCGGATCGACAAACGCCTCACCGCGGCTGGCAAGCCCACCAGTGTGCAGGCTTTCTTCGTCGCGGTGCTGACCCTGGGCGTTCTCCTGCCGGTGACCCTGTTCGTGCTACTGTGGATCAGCAGTCACGGGGCGCCGGCCGGAGCCACTCTGCTCCTGGTCCCTCTCGCGGCGGCCTTTGGCGCGGCTCTACCCTTCGTCTGGCTGTCACGGCGGGCGCAGGCCCGTCAACTGGCGATCTGGAAGAGCTTGCCGGGCGCCTTTGACCTCATCACAACCTGCGTCGAGGCTGGGCTAGGCCTGGACGCAGCCTTCCAGCGTGTGGCTGAGAAGTTGCAAGGGCCGTTCACGGACGAGGTCCGCCAGATGCTCCTGGAAGTAGAGATGGGCCGCCCTCGGCGCGAGGCGTTAGAAGATCTAGCCAATCGGACGGGGGTGCCAGAGCTGGTAGCGTTTGTCAACGCCGTGATCCAGGCCCAGCAACTGGGTACGAACCTGGGCAGGGTGCTACGAGCGCAGGCTCATCAGATGCGCGTCAAGCGGCGGCAACGCGCGGAGGAAACGGCCAGAAGGATGCCCGTCAAGATGGTATTCCCCCTGGTGTTCTGCATGATGCCGTCCCTATTCATCGTCATACTAGGCCCTCTTGCCGTGAACGCCATCAAGGTGTTCTCCGACGTTTAGGAGAATCCGGCAGAAATTCCATGTGCGAGCCGACTATGTCTGAGACATCTTCCCTGGGCTCGGGCGCAGGCAGGCACAAACAAATGGAAGAGCGGGACCTCTATCAGGTGTTGCAAGTTGACCCCTCGGCCTCACGAGAAATCATCGCCGAGGCCTACTGGGCCTTGGTTCGGAAGGCGAAGACGCTGCGATCTCAAGACCAGACAGATGATCAGACACTGCAACAGATGAACGTCGCCTACGCCACTCTCGTCGATCCCGATCTGCGCGATTCGTATAACCGGACTCTACCTCCACATCGTCTGGACGGCGCCCAAAGCGGCCGGAGCATCAAGCGGAACCTGTACCAGATCCTCCAGGTAGACCCCAACGCCGAGCGGGAGATCATCGTTGCCTCGTATGCCTGCCTTCGACAACAGGGCGGCGAGGGTATCTGGAGTGGCCAGGCTGATCTGGAAGCGCTGGATGAGTTGACGGAGGCCTTCTCTGTCCTGGCTGATCCCGAGCAACGGGCTAGCTACGATGTCACTTCGCTAGGCCTCCCGCGGCAAGAGGAATCCGTTCCCGAAGCCAACCTCTCATCTGAAGCTGACGAGCCTGGGATAGATCCCATAGACTCTGAGAGTAAGGAACCCGCCGTTAGTCAGGCGCTGCCCGGGACGGCCAAGCCCCCGTCCGCCGAGAACCGGTCCCGCTTTCCCCGCAAGCTGATTCGGTTCCTGGGGCGTACTCTAGTGGTGGCTGGGCGAGGGGCCCGCTACACCGGTAGGCATCTGTATCGAGGAACGCGATGGCTCGTCATCGTCGTTGTAGCTCCGGCAGCGCGCATAATGCTGACAGCTGGCGGTAATCATATCGACGCTTTGCTGAAGTGGCTGGAGCTGCGTCCGCCCTCGCCTCTCCCGGGCGACGTGGACCACGCCCTTAGGCAGCGTTTGCCTGTGAACGGCGCCCCATCGATCCCCGCTACACCTGGTACGACGGCGCCGGCGAACGGCGGACAACCAAGCACCGCTCTCGCCCGTCTCGTCATCTCCGGCGGACCGCACGCGGGCACGACGTTCATACTGACAGATCGGCCCATCTCCCTCGGGGCCGATCCACAGTGCGACGTGACCCTGGAGTCGCAAGGAGATGGCGTGGCCCCATTCCACGCCCGGATCTGGTATCGCGAGGGGCGCTTCATGATCCACCAGGTCGCTGATCGCCAGAAGATGCTGGTTGGCGCCCGACCGCTGACCTGGGGAATCCTGGAGGATGGTGACGAACTCCAAATTAGCCATCACCGGCTGACGTTCGAGCTGACTTCGCCGAATGAGGCACTCCACAGAACCCAGCCTGAAGACGGCAATGGGCACAAGAAGCCATGACGCCACCATTGGTCAACGATTCGCCCTAGTCGGCCTTGGAGCCAAAGAATCGATCGATCTCATCTAGCGCTCGCTCGATATCGCCGGGCTCGTTGTAGAAGTGCGGAGAGAATCGGAGGACATCTCGTCTGGCTGAAACAACCACCTTCCGCGAACCCAGATGGCGGGCGATCTCCTTCGGATCGGCGCCGGGGAACCGTGCCGCCACTATGGAGGTGCGCTCCTTCTCGTCCTGGGGTGAGACGATCTCGGCGTCGCGTTCCCGCAGACCCTCGATTAGCAGGTCGGCCAGGCGTCTGTTCCGCTCGAATATCCGGTCGATACCGATCCCCAGCAGGTACTCGATAGACGCCGTCAGGCCCAACGCGCAGCCGTAAGCCATGGTGCTGAACTCGAAGCGTCTCGCCGTCTCCGCGTACTCGACCCGGTCCGCCTTCAGATTCCACATCTCCCTGTGGCTGCGAAAGCCGACTAGCCCAGGGTCAAGCTTGCCCTGCAAATGGGGCGCGAGATACAACACCGCCACGCCGAACGGCCCGCACAGCCACTTGTAGGAAGCAGCGACCAGGGCATCCACTCCCGACGCAGCGACATCGATGGATACACCGCCGGCTGACTGCGATGCGTCCACGACAAGCAGCGCGCCATGCTTGTGAGCAGCCTCCGCCAGATCGGCTACGCTATAGAGCTGTCCCGTGCTGTACTCAACATCAGAGATGCAGACCGCGGCCGTGTTGCTGTCGATAAGTCGAATCAGATCATCGGGGCTGACGTAACCGTTCCTCGCCTCGGCAAACCTGACCTCGAATCCTGTGCTACGAGCCACGCGCGCCCAGGGGTAGATCGTGCTCGGAAACGTGATCTCCGTTCCCACCACGTTGGCCTCGGGA
>CAZYOV010000020.1:0-2495 GCA_964649215.1 uncultured Dehalococcoidia bacterium | reverse complement strand
GGGGTAGATCGTGCTCGGAAACGTGATCTCCGTTCCCACCACGTTGGCCTCGGGACCGGGAGCGACAGCCCAGGCGAGCGAAGCCAGTAGCTCCGTCGCGCTGGAGCCCACCGAGATGTCGTCAGGGCGCGCGTTGAACAGCCGCGCCGCCGCTAAGTGAAGGCCCTCGAAGACCGATTCCTCAGCGGCCTCATCAAACGTCAGAGTACCGTTCTCAGTCAGGTCTTTGAACCAGTCGGTCGTTGACGCTTCTGCGCCCCTGTACATCAGGCAGACGGAGGCGGTGTTGAGGTACGCGCTCTTGCGACTCGCCGGGAAATCGCTGGCATCAACGATCGGTTCCAATTCGCCCCCTTCTAGGTCGCGCAACCCGTCCTCGTCCACGCCTTCACATCTTACATCGCCAGGGGATGGAGGAGAGGGACTCCGTCTCAAGCACGGCCCCACCGTCCCGCGCCTGCAACGCCGCTGCTATAATATCGTCATCCCACACGAAGATGGACGATAAAGCCGTAACCGCAGTCCTCCTCCTCTCCTGTCCCGACCAGAAGGGGCTGGTCGCGTCCGTCTCCGACTTCCTCTACCGCAACGACGGCAACATCATCCACGCCGACCAGCACACGGACGCCGAAGAGGGGCTCTTCCTCCAGCGCGTGGAGTGGGAGCTCGCCGGATTCCGTGTCCCCCGCGAGGAGATCGCCGAGGCGTTCCGCCCCATCGCCGAGCGGTTCGGCATGACCTGGAGCCTCCACTTCTCCGACCACGTGCCGCGCATCGCCGTCTTCGTCTCCCAACAGGCCCACTGCATGTACGACCTGCTCGCCCGCCAGCGCATGGGCGAGTTCCGCGCGGAGCTGCCGCTGGTGATCAGCAACCACCCCGACCTGCGCTCGGTCGCCGCCGGCTTCGGCGCCCATTATCACCACTTCCCGGTCACCCCTGACACGAAGGCCGACCGGGAGCGGGCGATCATCGAGACGCTGGAGGTGCAGCGCATCGACCTCATCGTCCTCGCCCGCTACATGCAGATCCTCAGCGGCGAGTTCGTCGCCCGCTACCCCGACCGGATCATCAACATCCACCACTCGTTCCTGCCCGCCTTCGCCGGCGCCCGCCCCTACCACCAGGCGTACGAGCGCGGCGTCAAGGTGATCGGCGCCACTGCCCACTATGTGACCGCGGAGCTGGACCAGGGTCCGATCATAGATCAGGACGTCGTGCGCGCCAGCCATCGCGACTCCGTCGCCGACTTGGTGCGCAAGGGGAGGGACCTGGAGAAGGTGGTGCTGGCGCGCGCGGTTGACCTCCACCTGCGCAACCGCATCGTCGTCTACGGCAACAAGACCGTGGTGTTCGACTAGGGAGGGCTAGGAGGGTTACTCGCTCTCCTCCTGACGCTCCACAGAGCTCTCCTCCTGGCCCTGAACCGGGCTCTCCCCCGTTGCCCCCTCCAGCTTCTCCTTGATCCGGCCCAGCCCTTCCTGCATCGCCTTCCGGGTGGACGAGCCGGCAGTCAAGCCGATGAACGACCCCATCAGCCCGCTCGGCGGCTCAAACCGCTCGATGAGCAGCGTGCCACCCGCCTGCGGCGACAGCTCGAACGACCAACCAAACTTCATCCCCATCGCACCCGTCGTTCGCCAGCCGAACCGCTCGTGCGGCTGGTGCTCGGTCACCTCCACCGTCTCGTTGGCGGTAATCCCGAAGTTCTTGCCCTTCGACCGGTAGCTGGCGCCAACGCCGACCGCCCCCTCGGAGGTCTTCTCGATCTCCATACAGTGGCTCCACTCCGGGTGCTTCTCCAGGTCCGACAGATACGCGAACACCACCTCCGGCGCCGCGTTGATCTGGGTTTGGAACTCAATCGTCGCCATGGCTCTGCCTCCTTCTAGGACGGCTTACGCCGCCCGAACCGTCCGGTTGCCTGCGCCGGCGTCATTCCACTACCACGTCTACACGCTGGGCCATGTTGTTACCCATGCCCTGGTAGTTCCAACGCTGATCTACGGACTGCACGTTACCCTCGCTGTCCGTGGCGCGCACACACAGCGTATACCTGCCCGGCGTCGCCTGCCAATCGAAGGACCACCCCCGCCAGGCGTACCGCGACACCTCCTCCCCCGGCTCCGCCTCCGCCCACGACGAACCGCCATCCACGCTCACCTCTACCCGCGAGACGGCCAACCGGCCGGCCCAGGCCCTGCCCCTTAGCCTGACCGGCCCCGCCTCCGCCAGGCGAGTGCGCGTCGCGAAATCCGGTACCCCGGGTGGGATCATCAACGCCCGCACCCTGATCAGCGTCACCGGCTCGCCGGGGTCGTCCGCCTCTTGCGAGTAGCGATAAGTCCGCGACATCTGATACCCCTGGAACGGCTCCGCCACAGCCACTACGCCGGCCAGCCATTTCACGCTCGCCATCCCGTACCAGCCGGGCACGATTAGGCGTAGCGGGTAGCCGTGCTGCGGCTGAAGCGGCTCGCCGTTCATCTCGTAGG